>CAZYWM010000115.1:4321-6075 GCA_964651615.1 uncultured Oscillospiraceae bacterium
ATTCAATTCCGCGACAATGTCGTCGGATGAGACGGTGGCAAGGATTTCATTGGCCGCGTCCATATCTATCTCTTCCAGATCAAACCATACATCGTAGCACTGGGCGTTTCCCCGGAACAGATAGTGGGCGTACCTGTAATCATCTCCGCCGTGGTCAAGCTCCATGTAGGCATATCCATTGCCGCCCGCCCCCACAAATTCCGTGTATTTGGGATCGGCGCCGGACAGAACCTGCTGCGCCAGGGAATCGGAAATCCGAAGCAGGTTATCATAGGGGGCATCCAGCATTTCCGCCGGAATGTCCACAACGACAATCCCCCCTGCCTGCTTTCCGTTCCGGATAAAATCATGCTGAACGCCCGATACTGTTTCCCTGGTCATTCCGTCGGGAAGGGTCACGGATACGCTGCCCAGCACCTGGGCGTCCACTTCCAGGGGCACGGAGGCAATCAGGTGGGCGGCGGGTTTCCCGCATCCGGTCAGAAGAATCGCCGCCAGGAGCAGGCAGAAAATGTGCTTTTTCATTTTTATACCTCATTTCATTTTTAATTCCAGATCAGCTTTTCGGTCAATTGCTTTTTTCAGCTCCGCTGGCCGCGGAAGACGCAGTAGCCCATATACACCAGGGACGCTCCCAGCATTCCTGCCCAGGCGGGGACTGTGATGGCTTGGTAAAGGGACTCGTTTTGGACGATTTCCTTCCACGCCATGGCAAAGATCAGGCAGAGCATCATGGAAAAGCTCTGATTCCCCACCCCCGGGCAGTACAGGCAGGTCAGGCAGATGCAGCAGGTTACATTCAGAGGCACCAGGAACTGGGTGAGCAGCTCCCAGAACGAGAGCAGGCTGGAAGCCGTCGTCCCCAGGCAGAAAACCGTCAACAGGAGCAAATCCACCCCGGCAAACAGCATCAGACGGGCGGAATAGACCTGCCGCAGGGTGTACATGGTGGTTGCCTCCACATCCAGGGCATTGCTGCTGCTGTTTTTCCACAGCTCCGGGATCACCAGGATCACAAACAGCGGCGCTCCCACCCCAAGGGCCTGGCGAATCATCGCCGCCTCTGTCAGAGACCGGACACGCCAATAGAGGTACGCCAGGAGCACAGCCTGCAAGCCCCACCAGTATTTTTTGATAAACCGGCTTTGCAGGTATAGAAATTCCCAGATTCCCAGGGATTCCTCCCCCTGGGCCGCCGCAAGCTTCCCCAGGGAAGCTTCAATGGTTCGGACTATTTTTTCTTCTCTCGCCGGAATGTCCGGTTCCGGGAAAAGCTCCCTGCCAATGCGGTTTTTCCGATTCATGATCCTTCCTCCTTTTCAAGAATGACACGAAGCTGCTCCTTGGCCCGCTCCAGCCGCCGCTGAACCAATGTCTGACTGATTCCCAGGATTTTGGCGATTTCATTCTGGGTGCGGTCCCGGAAGAAATACAGAACCGTCACCTCCCGAAGCTCATAGCTCAGGCGGCTCAGGGCTGTATAAACATCCATCTTCGTCTCTGCCTGGGAAATTGGCTCCACGGGCTGCTCCGGTAAATCCTCCGACGGGAATTCCCTGGATCTCTTGTAGTGATCCCGGCAGAGGTTGGCCGCAATGGTGTAAAGATAGTTTTTGGTTTTTCCCCGGTATTGATAGCGGTTCAGGGTGCTGAAAAAATGTTCAAAGGTCTCCTGGGTGAGGTCTTCGGCGTAACCACGATCAGAAATATGTAAATAGCAGTATCGAAGAATCTCCGGATAGTATTTCCGGATA
>CAZYWM010000116.1:0-6051 GCA_964651615.1 uncultured Oscillospiraceae bacterium
GCTTGGTGAAACGGGAAGCCCTGAATAAAAGCGTGCACATTCCGGAAAAATATGATATGATGGGCAAAAAAGGGGGACCAGGATGGAAGAAGTGCTGCACAGGACCGATTTGCTGGAACGGGCGATTTATCACGAAATCTGCCGCCGGGATGGGGTGAAGGCCCGGGAGCTGGAAAAGCTGATCCCGGCGGACAAGCACCGCATCAACCAATACCTCTACAGCGCTCCCTTTTTGAAGGAGCTGTGCTATCAGGATGAGGATTACCGATGGCACGGCCTGATCCGCCAGGCCCGGCCCCACCGGGGATTGGGTAATTTCTGCGGCTACTATGGCAGCGTTTCCGATTTTCTCACCCTGTCGGAGGAGCAGTGGATGCAGGCCATGCGCTCCGGCTGCCAGAGCAACGGCCGGAACCTGAACGACACCCGGGGGCTGCTCCATTCCTTCCGGGACTGCCGGAGCGTGATCATCTCCCTGTTTGAGGATTTGCGGGGGATATACGCCCCGGATTGGGAGATCGGCTTTGAGCTGCGCATCAAGCGCTCCCGCTACATCCGCATCTACACCGACGTGCTCATCATCACTGGGGACCGTGTTTTTGCCCTGGAATTCAAAATGAAGGACACCATCCAGACAGAAGAGGTGCTCCAGGCCGCCAAATACGTGCCCTACCTGGAGGTGCTCTTCGGTCCGGACTACGATGTGATTCCCGCCCTGGTGCTCACCCGGGCCCGGGACCTGTACACCCACGCTCCCATCCCCGGCACCGAGGGGGTGCTGAGCGTGTGCGCGGGGGATATGCTTTTTAACCTGTTTGACGAATATATGGGGTTTTTGAAAAGCTAAGCCGGTCTTTTTGTATCAATAATAGAATTCGGCGCAAATCGTTGACAAACCGGGATGGGTGTTGTAAAATTTCTAGTTGGGAAAAGAGGGCTTTCCTTCCTTTTCCTTTGGAATTCACAGAAAACAAAGCCATCGCCCGGCGGTGGCAGAAATAAGCAGGAGGATAACCTATCATGGAGAAGTTACAGCAGCTGTACGAAGGCAAGGCCAAAAAGGTCTTCGCCACCGACGACCCCGAGAAGCTGATCGTGGAGTACAAGGATGATGCCACCGCCTTCAACGGCCTGAAAAAGGGCACCATCAAGGGCAAGGGCGTCATCAACAACCAGATGTCCAACCGGCTGATGGCCTACCTGGAAAAGCAGGGCGTCCCCACCCACTTTGTGGAGGAGATCAACGAGCGGGAGACCATCGTCAAGAAGGTTTCCATCGTCCCCCTGGAGGTCATCATCCGCAACATCTCCGCCGGTTCCTTTGCCAAGCACTACGGCGTGGAGGAGGGCATCGTCTTCGACCAGCCTACCATCGAGTTCTCCTACAAAAACGACGAGCTGGGCGACCCCCTGCTCAACCACTACCATGCCCTGGCTCTGAAGCTGGCCACCGCTGAGGAAATTGCCACCATCGAAAAGTACGCCTTCAAGATCAACGAGGTTCTGAAGGCCTTCTGGCTCAGCGCCGGAGTGACCCTGGTGGACTTCAAGCTGGAGTTCGGCCGCCTCAGCGACGGCACCATCGTCCTGGCCGACGAAATCAGCCCCGACACCAGCCGCCTCTGGGATGTGAAGACCCACGAGAAGCTGGACAAGGACCGTTTCCGCCGGGATATGGGCGGCGTGGAAGAGGCCTATGCGGAGATCATGAAGCGCATGGAGCAGACGCTGGGTGACTGATATGGGAAATTGTGCAATCGTAGGCATCAACTGGGGCGACGAGGGCAAGGGCCGCATGGTGGACCTGCTCACCCAGGACTATGACGTGGTCGTCCGCTATCAGGGCGGCGGCAACGCCGGCCATACCGTCATCAACGAATTCGGAAAATTCGCCCTGCACCTGCTGCCCTCCGGCATTTTCCGCCGGGGCGTGGTGAACATTCTGGGCAACGGCGTGGCCCTGGACCCGGAGAACCTGTGGAAGGAAATGGAGCAGGTTCAGTCCCAGGGCGTGGCCCTGTCTCCCGAAAACTTGAAAATCAGTGACCGGGCCTCCTTGCTGATGCCCTGGCATCGGGATTTGGACGGCCTGGAAGAGGCCCGGCTGGCGGACAAGAAGTTTGGTTCCACCAAGCAGGGCATTGCCCCCTTCTATGCCGATAAATTCGCCAAGAAGACCGTGCTGGCCGGGGAGCTGCTCTACCCCGAGCATCTGAAGGCCCATCTGCGGGACCTGCTGGAGTGGAAAAACCTGACCCTCACCCGGGTCTACGGGGCCGAACCCGTGACCATGGAGCAGCTGGAGCAGTGGGTTGAAGATTATTGCCAGAAGATCAAGCCCTACATCTGCGACACCGGCGTGTTTCTCCGGGACGCCCAGGCCCAGGGCAAGAAGATTCTGTTTGAGGCCCAGCTGGGCGCCCTGCGGGACCTGGACTACGGCATCCACCCCTACACCACCTCCTCCAACCCCATTGCCGCCTATGCCCCTGTGGGCTCCGGTAGCCCCAATGTGAAGATCGACGAAGTGGTGGGCGTGGTCAAGGCCTATTCCAGCTGCGTGGGCGAGGGCCCCTTCACCTGCGAGCTCTTCGGCGAGGAAGCGGATAAGCTCCGGGAGGCGGGCTTTGAATACGGCGCGAAAACCGGCCGTCCCCGCCGGGTGGGCCCCATCGACATCGTGGCCACCCGCTACGGCGTCCGCTGTCAGGGAGCTACCTGCATTGCCCTGACCAAGATGGACGTGATGGGCTACATGGACAAGATTCCCGTGTGCGTTCAGTACGAGCTGAACGGGGAGAAGATCGATGAGTTCCCCTTCCCCTGCCTGTTGGAGGACGCCAAGCCTGTGATCGAGTATCTGGACGGCTGGAAGTGCGATATTTCCGGCATCCGCAGCTGGGACCAGCTGCCTGAGAACGCCAGGCGGTATGTGGAATACATTGAAGAAAAAATTGGCTGTCACATCGGCTACGTATCCGTCGGCCCCGAACGGGACAGCATCATTTTGAGATAAGAAATCGGAGGGCCCTATGACTGACCGTTACGAATCGCCCCTGTCCTCCCGCTATGCTTCCAAGTATATGCTGAGCCTGTTCTCCGCCAAGACGAGAATCGTCACCTGGCGGAAGCTCTGGGTGTCCCTGGCCAAGGCAGAGCACGCCCTGGGCCTGCCTGTGAGCCAGGAGCAGGTGGAGGAGCTGGAAGCACACCTGACGGACATTGACTTTGAAGCCGCCGCCGCCCGGGAAAAGGAAGTGCGCCATGATGTAATGGCCCACGTCTATGCCTATGGCCTGGCAGCTCCCAAGGCCGCCGGAATCATCCACCTGGGTGCCACCAGCTGCTACGTCACCGATAACGCCGACCTGGTGCTCTACCGGGATGGCCTGAAATACCTTCGGGGCGAGCTGCTGAAGGTGGTGAAAAACCTCTCCCAGTTTGCCGAAAGCTATAAGGCTATGCCCACCCTGGGCTACACCCACTATCAGCCTGCCCAGCTGGTCACTGTGGGCAAGCGGGCCACGCTGTGGATGCAGGACTTCATGAGCGACCTGGAAGAGCTGGATTTTGTGATCAGCAGCATGAAGTTCCTGGGCTGCCGGGGCACCACCGGCACCGAGGCCAGCTTCATGGATTTGTTCAACGGGGACACCGCCAAAATTGACGAGATGAACCGGATGATCAGCGCTGATTTCGGCTTTGCCAAGTGCTTCAGCGTCTGCGGCCAGACCTATCCCCGGAAGCTGGACAGCCGAATCTTAAACGTGCTGTCCTCCATCGGCCAGAGCTGCTACCGCATGGCCAACGACATCCGGCTTCTGCAGCATGACCGCCAGGTGGAGGAGCCCTTTGAGAAGAACCAGATCGGTTCCTCGGCCATGGCCTATAAGCGCAACCCCATGCGCTGCGAGCGCATCTGCTCCTTGTCCCGGTATCTGATGGCCGACGCTCTGAACGCCCCCATGACCGCCTCCACCCAGTGGCTGGAGCGCACTCTGGACGACTCTGCCAACCGGCGGATTTCCCTGCCCGAGGGCTTCCTCTGCGCCGACGCTGTGCTGCGGCTGGCTCAGAATGTCACCGACGGGCTCCATGTCAACGAGAAAATCGTGGAGCGCACTGTCCGGGAGTATCTGCCCTTCATGACCACCGAGAATCTGATGATGGAGGCTGTGAAGCGGGGAGGCAACCGGCAGGAGCTCCATGAGATCATCCGCAAGTGCTCCATGGAGGCTACCGCCAAAATGAAGAACGGCGAAGACTGCGACCTGCTGGAGCGTCTGTCCCAGGCCCCGGAGTTCGGCATGACCCTGGAGGAGATGCGCACCCTCCTGAACCCCAGCGACTACATCGGCCGCTGCCAGGAGCAGGTGGAAGCATACCTTGCCCAGGTGAAGCCTGCCCTGGAGGGCGTGGGCACCGAAATTGCGGAAATCAATTTGTAAAGAGATAGGGAATGCTTCGGCATTCCCTATTTTACAACTTACAAGTTTCACGAGGAAGGAATGAAAATATGGAGAAAATTCTCGTTTTGGATTTCGGCGGCCAGTACAATCAGCTCATCGCCCGCCGGGTCCGTGACCTGAACGTTTACGCCGAAATCAAGCCCTACGACGGCATCACCCCGGAGGAAATTCTGGCCGCTGGCTATTGCGGCATCATCTTCACCGGCGGCCCCAACAGCGTGTATGACCTGTCCTCTCCCCACTACGATCCCCGGGTTTTGGAACTGGGTATCCCTGTGCTGGGCATCTGCTACGGCGCGCAGCTCACCGCCTGGATGGGCGGCGGCAGCGTCATCACGGCGGAGACCAGCGAATACGGCAAAACCCCCCTGCTGCTGGACCGGCCGGATTCCCTGCTGATGGAGGGGGTGCCCACGAAAAGCGTGGTGTGGATGAGCCATACCGACCGGATTGACCGCCTTCCCGCCGGATTCCATGTGACCGCCCATACCGATGTCTGCCCTGTGGCCGCCATGGAGAATCCGGAAAAGAAGCTCTACGCCGTCCAGTTCCACCCGGAGGTCACTCACAGCGAATACGGCAAGCAGATTCTCCGGAACTTCCTGTATCATGTGTGCTGCTGCGAAGGCACCTGGAGGATGGACTCCTTCATCGACGACACCGTGGCCGCTTTGCGAGAGCAGATCGGGGACAAAAAGGTCATTCTGGGCCTGTCCGGCGGCGTGGATTCCTCTGTGGCGGCGGGATTGATCTCCCGGGCCGTGGGGGATCAGCTCACCTGTGTGTTTGTGGATCAGGGCCTGATGCGCAAGGACGAGGGCGACTTCGTGGAGCAGACCTTCACCAAGCTCTTTGATATGAAATTCGTCCGCTTAAACTGCCAGGAGCATTTTCTTTCCTGCCTCAAGGGCGTCACCGACCCCGAGGAAAAGCGGAAAATCATCGGCACCGAATTCTACAAGGCCTTCTGGGATGAAATCCGCCGCCAGGGCAGCGACGACTCTTTCTTCGCCCAGGGCACCATCTACCCTGACCGGATCGAATCCGGCAAGGGCCAGGCGGACAAGATCAAAACCCATCACAATATGGTCAAGCAGCCTGAGGACGTCCGTTTTCTGGGCACCATCGAGCCGCTGAAGGATTTGTTCAAGGACGAGGTCCGCCGGGTGGGAGAGCAGCTGGGCATCCCCAGGGAGCTGGTGTGGCGGCAGCCCTTCCCCGGCCCCGGCCTGGGCGTCCGGATCATCGGGGAGATCACCGCCGAAAAGGTGAAGATTCTCCAGGAGGCCGACTGGGTTCTCCGGGACGAGATGGCCAAGAACGGCTACGAAAAGAACATGGCCCAGTTCTTCTGCGTCCTGCCGGGGGTCAGCACCGTGGGCGTCATGGGCGACCACCGAACCTACGACCATCTGCTGGCCATTCGGGCCGTCACCACCGACGACTTCATGACCGCCGATTGGGCCCGCATCCCCTACGACCTGCTGGCAAAGGTCTCCGGCCGCATCACAAACGAAGTCCGCCACATCAACCGGGTGGTCTACGACATCACCTCCAAGCCCCCCGCCACCGTGGAGTGGGA
>CAZYWM010000117.1:0-5895 GCA_964651615.1 uncultured Oscillospiraceae bacterium
CAATTTGCCGGGCAGTTTTGGAAAAACCATGGGCAGAAGCCCAAAAGGAGTACAGATTATGGGACGTGAATTTGAACTGAAATACATGGCCTCGGAGGAGCAGCTGGCGGCGATTGAAGGGGCCTTTGAGAGCTTCCACGTCATCCGGATGGAGACAACCTACTATGACGCCCCCGACGGCGTTCTTCGCGCTCTCCGCTGGACCCTCCGGCGGCGGATGGAAAACGGAACCTCGGTGTGCACCCTGAAAACCAATCTGCCCGACGGCAGCCGGGGCGAGTGGGAAACGGCCTGCGATGACATTCTGGAAGCCGTCCCCCGGCTCATTGCTCTGGGCGCTCCCGATGCGCTGGCGGCCCATACCGCCCGGGGCGTCCGCCCCACCTGTGCCGCCCGGTTCACCCGGAAGGCCCTGACCCTTCCCGCCGAAAACAGCACCGTGGAGCTGGCGCTGGATCAGGGTGTCCTTCTGGGCGGGAGCCGGGAGCTCCCCTTTGCCGAGGTGGAGGTGGAGCTGAAGCAAGGAGCCGACGGCGACGCCCGCTCCTTCGCCCAGTCCCTGGCCCGGCGCTTCGGCCTCACCCCTCAGCCCAAAAGCAAGCTCCGCCGGGCCTTGGACCTGGCGGAGAGCACACCGGACGGGCGTCGAGCCGCCGCCGGGTTTGCCTCAGCAGACTGTCAACAAAGCTGACTGAGGGATTGTAGCACCCGATATTGGTACAATCCAATGCGGAGAGGTATGCCTCCGCTGAATGCCGCGAACCAGGCATCGGCTTTGGGGAAATCTTCCGGAAAAGGCGTTGCTTCTTGGGCAGAAATGGCGTATAATGAATCTACCCCTCAGGGGCAATTCCGAAATACTGGAAGGAAAGAGAACATGGAAAGACGATTTGATACCCTGGTGTTTCCCGGCGGGAAGACCAGAGCCTTTACCCTGAGCTATGATGACGGTGTGATCCAGGACCGGCGGCTGGCGGAGCTGTTCCGGCAGCATGCTCTGAAATGCACCTTTAATTTGAACTCCGCTCTGCTGGGGCGGAAGGAGACCCGGCACGACCCGGGGAAGAAGGAGCTGGACGTGTCCAAAATTGACCAGTGGGAGGTGGAGACGGTCTACCATACCCATGAAATCGGGGGCCACGGGCTGTACCACTCCTTCCTGGATACCATCGGCACGCCTCTTGCCATGTATGAGCTGATTGAGGACAAGCGCAGGCTGGAGGCGCTTTCGGGCCGCCCCCTGAAAATGTTCGCCTATCCCTATGGCCGCTACAATCAGCAGGTGGTGGAGCTGCTGCGTCTGGCCGGATACCAGGGGGCCAGAACCGTCCATTCCACCCACCAGTTTGACATCCCGGAGGATTTCCTCACCTGGGACCCCACCTGTCATCACGCCGACCCCCAGCTCATGCCCCTGGCGGAGGCCTTTGTCTCCGGCGCCGACGAAAAGCCCCGGCTCTTCTACGTCTGGGGCCATGCCTATGAGCTGGACGGAGAGGACAACTGGGAGGTAATGGAGCGGCTCTGCCGGTTTATGGCGGAGCATCAGGACAAGGTCTGGTTTGCCTCCAATGGAGAGATTATTGATTATGTCAACGCCTACCGCCGCCTGGAATATTCCGCCGACGGCAGCTTGGTCTATAATCCCAGCGCCCTGGATGTGACCATCCGCACCCTGACGGATTATGTCACCCTCCCCGGCGGCCAGGTCACAAGGATTTCCGGCTGATCGCAAAGACCCGGAATTGGCAGCGAGATTTGCCAATTCCGGGTTTTTTCAGGAGAACATCGGCAGTCCATAGACCCACTGGTTTACAAAGGGCGCAATGAAGATGAAGACCAGCACCGGGATCAGAATGGTTCCGGCCAGCTGCACCCATTCGTTTACCGAATCCGGCGCTCCCGGCCGCAGCCAGCTCCGGCGGAAGAGCAGCCAGGCCAGCCCATAGCCCAGGAAAGCTCCCAGAGTGTTCATCAGCAAATCGTCTATGTCTGTGACGCGGAAGGAAAACAGCTGCAAAAACTCAATAAGCCCCGAGGTCAGCAGCCCCGCCAGGGTGGTCGCCTTCCAGCCGCGGCATTTGGGCCAGAGCACCGGCAGCAGAAAGCCGAAGGGCAGAAACATCACGGCGTTCATCCCCACCTGGAAGAAAAACCGGGCCGTTTTCTCATCGCCAAAGGGAATCAGATTGATGGAGTGCTCCCAGCGAAAATAGGGCAGCCCGGGGATGCCCACCACGTCGAACATAGCGCACAGATACAAGGTGAAAAGTCCCGCCAGCAGCCCCCGGCGCACCCCCCTGTCGCCGCAGACCCACCAAAACGCCCACACCAGCGGCAGCGCAAAAACAGCGCCGCAGAGAATGTCAATCACCATATAAAGCATGATTTCACCTGCTTTCCCGTTTTTTCCATATCTTACCCCATGGCTTTTCCCGGGTCAAGGCGGTTAATCAAAGCTTAAAGTTTCTTTAGGAATTTCTGAATGATCGAAAAAAATCCCGCCCCATGAGAATGAGGCGGGATCGTGGGTTAGTCCTCGAAGGTCAGGACGTCCTTGTATTTTTCCTTGAACATGCCATAGACGGCATCCAGGACTTCCTCGTCCTCCACGGCCAGATAGTTCTCGTTGTCGTCGTCCACCGGCTGGACCTCCAGGATGACGATCTGCGTCTCGGCCTCGTCGGCGGGCATGAGCACCAGGTATTCCTTGTCCTGATAGGTCAGGCAGTCCAGATACTCAAAATCCACGTCCTCGCCGTTTTCGTCGGTAAGGGTGAGGATGCTGGATTCCTCTTCCTCTTGGGGTTGCAGTTCATTTTCCAGATTTTCCATTGGGATACACTCCTTTTCGTGGCGTAATTCTCTCTTGGGGGAATTATACCGTATTCCGGAAGAAAAAGCAAGGGAAAGTTCTGTGCCCCGGTAAAGCGGTATTTTTCAATGAAATCCAGGAAAATTAAAAAAAGGGATTGCAAAAATAGAATCTGCGTGATATAATGCTCCGTGTGTCCGACCAGGGGCGCCACGCACCAAGACATTGGGATGTCGCCAAGCGGTAAGGCACCAGACTTTGACTCTGGCATTCGTCGGTTCAAATCCGGCCATCCCAGCCATATTTTGATCCGCTAGCTCAGTCGGCAGAGCAACTGCCTTTTAAGCAGTGGGTCCGGAGTTCGAATCTCCGGCGGGTCACCAAAAATCCCGAATGCGCCAGCGTTCGGGATTTTTACTTATTGCCTTTTCACTATTCACTCTTCACTCATCCGCGCATTCGGGATTTTTGGAAAGTAATCGGTAATCGGTAATCGTGAATACGTAGGATGCGGCAGGGCATCCCAAGTGCTTATATCATTCAAAATTCTGGAAGCTCTATGGCTTTCGGAATTTTTTATTATCCCGCCTAGCGCTGAGCCTGCTATCTGAGCCTTTTTTAGGGAAGGCAGTCATTATGGCAAAAGGTGATTGCGGCGAGCGTGGGTGGGAAGGCGGCTCGAAATGGCAGGTTCCGAAAAAAATATTTGAAACACTATGCAGGACATATAAGGATAGCGCACAGAAAATCGACGCCATTCTGGAAGAAAAGTACAATGCGGCAGTTGCTCTCACGGAGGAAGGAAAGTACGCGGAAGCTGCTAACATCTTTAGAGAATTGGGCGATTATCGGGATACGAGGGCGCGCTGGCAGGCTGGGATACCATCAGTGCGGGATTCTCCCATACCGTAGGCCTGAAAAGCGACGGCACTGTGGTGGCTGCGGGACGGAAGTATAATGGCCAGTGCGACGTCAGCGGCTGGAAGGGTATCAAGCTTCCCTAACAAACCAAACCGGGCGTGGGAGCCAATTCCCACGCCCATTCTTATACGCCGCTGTCAGCGCCCTGAATGTGGGGGCTTCCTGTACTGGTACAACGGCGCCAACACCCACATTATCAATGTCACCGTCGTTCCCCAATGTCGTTAAGACCCGTAGGGGCGGGTCTTGACCCGCCCGCTGCCTACAATTGTTGACATTCCCAACGGGCGAGTCAAGACTCGCCCCTACAGTGGAATCCTTAAATTGATGACATTGTGTTGCTCCCCCACTCCTCTTCAATAATACCAGCTGTGCTCATTTCGCGCCAGGAATTCGCAATGGCGGCATCATAATCGGAAAATTCCATGCAATTGTAGCAAAGGCGTTTATGTGATCATGTCGCGGGAAAATTTACGCAGCGGATTTGATATTTGGGAGATTGTATGATATACTGCCTGCGGGTGGTTCTGGTGCAGCCGGGGCGTCCCGCTACAGCTGAATCCCGCAAAAATACGGCTTGAGGAGTTCTTCCATGAACATCATTCATAAATTACAGGATATATTCCGTTCCCTCACCCATTTCCCCTATGAGGAGAAATATCGTGAGCAGCTGGAGCTTGACGTGATTGCCATGAATTACCGCTCCGAGCGGGTGGTGGCCTTCGTCGTCATGTTCATGCAGATATTCATGATCCTGACCTTTACCCTGCGTCCCGGCAGCATTTTTTCCAGCTTTCGCAGGCTCCACTATGTGATTACCGATACGGTGCTGCTGGCCTGGCTCCTGGTGTTTCTGCCCCTGCACAAGCGCTCCCAAAACAACTGGCGGCAGCACACCAGAATCTGCACAGCCTTCGGCATTCTGTTTTGCCTGTGGACCGTATGTATCTCCTACCTGGATTCCCTTGGCGGGGTGAGCATTATTGTATATTGCTCCACGCTGCCTGCCATGGCGATTTTCCTGGTTGTGCCGCCCCACATTTTAAGCGTCCTGTTCCTGATCACCCTCGTCCTGACCGACGCTCTGGTGCTCGGCACCCCCTACGGGCAGGAGAATATCTTCAGCATCCTGATAAACAGCATTTTCATGTGCCTGCTGGCCGTCATCTATGCCTATCGCATTTACAGCACCCGCCTGACCAACGCCTATGACCGGATGATTATTGACCAGAAAAACAAGCAGCTGGAAGAGGTCAATCGGGGACTGGATATGCTGTCCATGACCGACGCGCTGACGGCCCTGGGCAACCGGCGCTATCTGGAGGAAGCGGTGAGGACGCCCCTGGAAAAATACGGCGTCCACATGGGCCCCCTGGCCGTGTTCCTTCTGGATGTTGACCACTTCAAGCGGTATAATGACCGCTACGGCCACCAGCAGGGAGACGTGTGCCTCCAGGCGGTGGCGGCGGTGCTTTCTTCGTTTGCGAAGGATAACGATTTCCGGGCCGTCCGGTATGGCGGGGAAGAATTTGTTCTTGTGATGACCGGCCTGGATTGCGATTCGGCCATGGAAAGGGCAGAGCAGCTTCGCCAAAGCGTCGCCGCGACGCAGATTCCGGGCCCCGGCGAAACCATGGTTTCGGTCAGCATCGGTGTTTCCCATCACCCGTCCTGGGAACCGGGCCTGCTGGACACCGCCATCTCCCAGGCGGACCAGGCAATGTACCTGGCAAAGCAGCAGGGCCGAAACCGGGTGGCGCTGTTTGGCGGAGACAAATAATTGCATAAAACAGAGCGCTGCAAATGAAGGCAATTTGCAGCGCTCTATTTTATGCTTTCCAAAGACGGAAAAGGCAATTCCGCCTTTGGCAATGAGCGGAGGCGTACCGCCCCGCATTGAACTGTACTGTCCTTTTGGTGCCTGCTGCCCAATCCCCCCTGCCACTGAGCAGAGGAATGATTGCCACTGGCAATCATGTAAATTTTAATTCGCTGCGGGTCGCACCACCCTTTACACAAGGGGGGCATGACTCAAAAACCGGTACATGCTACCATTCAGCGGAACGCTCAAAACCCGTTACGAAAGCGGGCCGGTCAATACCGACCCCTACGGGGATGCGGCGGTTTGATTTCTAACGATCTTGTATCTTATCGCTTCC
>CAZYWM010000118.1:0-5690 GCA_964651615.1 uncultured Oscillospiraceae bacterium
TTTACCATCTGTGATTTCCCCAAAAGCGTATGAACCATTTTTGCGCCCAGTGCCTTTTGGCACTGGGTACTGATACTGTCCGGCAGCCCCCGCAGAGGCGGCAATTCCGACCTGCTGTGCGACGAATTTCTCCGGGGCGCCAAGGACGCCGGAAACCAGGCGGAGAAGATTTTCCTCCGGTCTAAAAAAATCGCCCCCTGCAACGCCTGCTATTTCTGCACCCAGAGCGGGGGAACATGCGCCATTCGGGACGACATGGGGGAGATTCTGGATAAGATGCAGGCCGCCGATGTGATCGTCATGGCAAGCCCCGTCTACTTCTATTCCATCGACGCCCAGATGAAGGCCGTCATCGATCGCTGCGTTGCCCGCTGGACAAATATGCCCGACAAAGAATTTTACTACATCATGACCGCCGCTGAGGACAGCGAAAGCGTCATGGACTGCACCCTGGAGTGCTTCCGCGGCTTCGCCGCGTGTCTGCACGGCGCGAAGGAAATGGGCGTCCTCGAGGCGAAGGGTGTCTACGAGGCCGGTACTGTCCGCTCCACGTCCTATATGCAGAAGGCCTACGAAATGGGCAGGAACGTGTGAAAACGCCAGAACTGAATACCGCTGTCACCAAAAGAAGGCTGCTCCGCTTTGGGGCAGCCTTTTTCCGCGGGCATAGAGAACGCCGTTAACCCCGCCGGAGCATCGCCGTCATTTTTTTCGTTGCATTCTCGTTCATTTGTGCTATAATGAAAGAAAAAGGATGCCCAGCGCATCGGCAGGAGGGACCCACCATGTCCAGAACCAGCAACAAGGCCGAGCTGATTGTAAATTATGTCAACCAGTTCGTCCAGGAAAACGGCTATTCCCCCTCAGTACGGGAGATTGGGGAGGCGGTGGGGCTGCGCTCCACTGCCTCGGTGAGCT
This sequence comes from uncultured Oscillospiraceae bacterium, assembly GCA_964651615.1. Taxonomy (GTDB): domain Bacteria; phylum Bacillota; class Clostridia; order Oscillospirales; family Oscillospiraceae; genus Faecousia. The sequence continues at coordinate 919 of CAZYWM010000118.1, forward strand.
ATCACCTCCAGGCCCTGCAGGAGAAGGGAATTCTCCAGCCCACCGGGGCAAAGGGGCGCAAGCGGGCCCTGGCCACGGCGGCCCGGCCCGGGCAGATTCCCATTGTGGGGGTGGTTACAGCGGGGCTTCCCATCCTGGCGGTGGAGAATCAGGAGGGCACCATGCCTTGGAACGATCCCGGCTGCTTTGCCCTGCGGGTGCGGGGGGACAGCATGGTGGGCGCCGGCATCCTCAGCGGGGACAAGGTGGTGGTCCGCCCCCAGCCCAACGCGGACGATGGCCAGATCGTGGTGGCCCGCATTGGTGACGAGGCCACCGTGAAGCGCCTGCGCCGCCGCCACGGAGAAATCTGGCTCATGCCGGAAAACGAAAACTACAGCCCCATCGACGGCACCGAGGCCGAGATCATCGGCATCGTCAAAGCCGTGGTGCGGGAATATTAGGGAAAAGCGAATGAGCGTATTCACGGTAAACAGCGTCTCCCCACACAGAAATGTCCCCCGGCGCAAGCCGGGGGACATTTGGCTTATTTCAGGAAATCCTCCCGCATGGGATTAAAAATATCCAGCAGGATTCCCGCCTTGGTGCACACGCAGCCGTGGACGACGCCGTCGGTTTTCAGCAGAGTGTCCCCGGGGTGGACGGTGTGGGTCTCGCCGTCAATGGTGAAGGAAAACTCTCCGGAGACCACGTAGGTGATCTGGGTGTGGGGGTGGCTGTGGAGCTTGCCCACCGCCCCCTCCTGGAAGGTGTTCTCCACACACATCAGTGTGTCGGTATAGGCCAAAATCCGGCGGGTGACTCCCGCTCCCCCGTCCTGGGGAAGGGAATCGTCGTGATAGGCCCAGCGCTGATTTTTTTCGATCATGCTTCTTCCTCCTTCATAAACACGCTGCAAAGGATGGTGATGAGCAGCAGAACAGTGACGCAGACCACCACGCCCATTCCGGCGTGGATGCCGGCCTTTTCCGCCACCATGCCCACCAGCGCCGGGGTGATGATGCCACCGAAGCTGCCGATGAGCACCATATTGCTCACCCCCAGGTCATTGCCCCGAATCTTCTCGGTGCCCAGGGCCAGGGCGGTGGTGTAAATGGTGGCCATAAACAGGCCCACGCCCATGATGCCGATGAAGATGGGCGCCTGGCTCCGGCTGAAGAACACCAACAGGAAGAAGGCCGTCAGGCCGATTCCATCCGCCACCAGCAGCGTCTTCCGGGGCACACGGCCCACCAGGTAGGCGCCGCCCATCCGTCCGATGAACATCACCACCCACAGCAGGCTCGTCATCAGCTGGGACACGCTGGCGCTGAGGTAGCCGGAGTCCTTGAAATAGGTCACAAGCCAGTTGCAGATGGCGTACTCCACGGAGATGTAGAAAAAGAGAATGGCGCTGCCCAGCCAGAAGCTTTTGCTCTTCAAAAAGCTCCTGTCCACGCTCTTGATGGAGCCGGTGATTTTTTCGGCGGGCAGGGCCATTTTGGCATAGACCGCCACCTGAATCACGCAGAGGACCACAATTCCGATGCCCATGGCTCGCCAGCCGTTTTCACTCCGGGAGGTGCAGGCCACCAGCGCCAGAGGGGACAGCACCGCTCCCACGGCGAAAGCCCCGTGGAGCAGGTTATAGCCCACCGCCGCCCGGTCGCCGGTGAGGGTGGACATCATGGTATTGGAGAAATTGCTGTTGCCGCCCCGGGCCACGCCGATCATCACGCAGGCCAGAGGAAGCAGCGCTGCCCCGCCCAGGCCGAAGGTGATGATGCAGAAGGCCAGCGCCATCCATACGGAGGTCAGCAGCACGGTTTTCCGGCGGCCGATGTAGGTGGGCAGATACCCTGTCAGGAATACCGATGCCAGGTTGCCCCAGGAGGGCAGGGACAGAAGGAATCCCGCCCGGGCGTAGCTGATGTCATAGATTTCCCGGAGGAAGGGCATCAGATTGCCCATGAGCATGGACGCCGCCCCGCTGACAAAAAACACAAACAGGGTGGATGTGATCAGTTTATTTTCTTGCTTTCTTATTGTCTCAGTCATTGTACTTTCCTTTGTATCTTATGCTTAAATTTATTGTAATTTGGCGATTTGTCGCACCCCCTGTAGGGGCGGGTCAAGACCCGCCCCTACAGGGGGTGCACAAAAGCCTTCCGAACCCGGAAAAGGGCCCGCGGCGGTGGCCGCGGGCCTCCCTGTTATCCGCCGATGGGGATATAGCCGCCCATAAGCTTGGGAAGCAGCAGGGAAATGTCGGGGATGAAGGTAATCAGCAGCAGCGTGACGATCATGCACAGGTAGAAGGGCAGCGTCGCCTTGACCACCTTTTCCATGGGGGTCTTGCCCACGGCGGAGCCGATGAACAGCACCGCTCCCACGGGAGGCGTCAGCAGGCCGATGCCGCAGTTGAGCACCACGATGATGCCGAACTGGATGGGATCAATGCCAATGGATTTGGCAATGGGCAGCAGGATGGGCGTGGCAATCAGAATGATGGGCGCCATATCCATGATGCAGCCCAGCACCAGCAGAATCAGGTTCAGCAGCAGCGCGATGACCACAGGATTGGAGCTGATGCCGGTGATGGCCTGGGCGGCCAGATCAGGCACATGGAGCTTGGTCAGGCAGTCGCCGAAGACGCTGGAGGTGGCAATCAGAATCAGCACAATGGACAATGTGCTCACGCAGGAATCCAGGGCCTTCCACACGCCCTTCCAGTCCAGTCCCTTGTAGATGAACACGGAAACCAGCAGGGAGTAGATAACGGCAATGGCAGCGGACTCGGTGGCGGTGAACAGGCCGCCCACCACGCCCACCACCACAATCAGGATGGCGGCCAGGGCCCAGAAGGAGGTCAGCAGCTGCTTGAGGAAGAAAACGAAATTAAAGGGCTTCCCCTTGGGGTAGTTGCGCTTCACGGAGATGATGTAGGCGCCGACCATCAGGGAGATGGCAAGCACACCGGCGGGCAGATAGCCTGCCAGGAACAGGGAGCCCACGGAGATGCCGCCGGCGGTGGTGGCGTAGATGACCATGTTGTGGCTGGGGGGCACCAGCAAGCCCTCACAGGAGGAGGTGATGGTGACAGCGGTGGAGAAATCGGCGTCATAGCCCTCATCCACCATCATGGGAATCAGCAGAGAGCCCAAAGAGGCGGTGTCGGCAGAGGCGGAGCCGGAGATGCCGCCAAAGAAATAGGAAGCCACGATGTTCACCATGGCAAGGCCGCCCCGCATCCAGCCCACGCAGGAGTTGGCCAGGGCAATCAGCTTTTCGGAGATACCGCCGGAGCCCATGAGCACACCCATGGTGATGAAGAAGGGAACCGCCATCAGGGAGAAGGAGCTGATGCCCTTCACCATCAGCCGGGCGATGGCGTTCAGGGAGTTGCCCTGAACCAGCAGGCAGAACACGGAGGAAAGGCCCACGGCATAGGCAATGGGAAAGCGCAGGAAGATCATAACGGCGAAGCTTCCCAGCAGCACCAAAATCGCAAGAGACTGTGCATCCATCAGGCCTGGCCCTCCTTTTCTCCCTTGATAAAGAACTTTTTAATATTATTGTACAGGGATTCGATCTCAAAGATAACCATGGCGCCGCCGGCAATGGGAATGGGCAGATACTGCCAGAACTTCGACAGCTTGGGCAGCGACACATAAAAGCCCTTGGAACCCAGGGTGGTGGCATACTGGGTGCCCACAATCAGCATGATGAAGCCCAGGCTCATCACAGCGATGTCGGACAGCACATCCAGAACCATAATCAGCTTCTTGGGCAGGTAGCGGTCCAGGGCGGTCATGCGGATGTGCGCGCCGGTGCGGATGGACAGGGCGGCGGAGAGCACGGCCATATAGCTCATCAGGGTCAGCACCACTTCCTCCGACCAGGCGGGGTCGTCCAGGAAGAATACCACATGGCGCAGATAGCGGCCGTCGGGCAGCTGAATGCCGCCGATGAGCCGCCCGGCCACGGCGTAGGAGGTGATCAGAATGTCCGCGATCAGCAGCAGCTTGCAGATCACCATCACGATCTTATACACCCAGTCATAGACAGGGCGCACCCGATCCATTGTTTCAAAAAACTTGGGCATGAACTTTCTCCTCTCTCAGGTAGATTCCGGGGAAAAAGCGAGGGTACGGGGCACGCCCCCGCACCCTCGCGGTAAAGAATCTGAAATTACTTGGCCAGAGCCAGAATCTGGGCGTACAGATCAGCCTGGGAGGCGGTGTTCTCGGCGATGACATCGGCGCAAGCCTCAGCCCACTCGGCGGGGTTGTCCACTTCCACAACGTTGCAGCCCTCAGCCTTCAGCTCGTCCAGGACCTTGTCCTCGGCATCCTGGGACAGGTTGCGGTTGAAGTCCTGAGCCAGCTTGCCGGCCTCCATGATGACAGCCTGCTGATCAGCAGTCAGCTTCTCCCAAGCGCTGTCGGTGATGACCACCTGGATGGCGCCCAGGGTGTGGCCGTCCAGGATCAGGTTGTTGGCCACTTCGGGGAAAGCGTTGGACTTGTAGTTGGCGATGGGCTGCTCAGCACCGTCCACAACGCCGGTCTGCAGAGCGGAATACAGCTCGCCGAAGGAAACCACCGTGGGGGAAGCGCCCAGGCCATTGACCATGCCGTTCATGACGGGGTCGTTGGAAACACGCAGCTTCATGCCCTTCAGGTCGTTGATGCCGGTGATGGGCTTAACAGTGAAGAAGTGACGGAAGCCCTCTTCGCCGTAGAAGATGCCCCGCAGGGGCAGGCCGATCTCCTGGGGCTCAGCCAGGAACT
>CAZYWM010000119.1:0-5645 GCA_964651615.1 uncultured Oscillospiraceae bacterium
CCGGCTTTGGGTATAGGGTAACTTTCGGCCTTTTCACAAATTTGCTCATTTATAGGTTTATTATAGAATAGCTCTCTGGCTATGTCAACAATAACTCCATCAACAAAGGGTAAGTAGAGATTTTTTAACTGTTTCTTAGCCTTATTCCACTTTCTGCATCCTATATCCAACGCCAATATGAGTCTGGATGTATTGTGGAGCACCAGGGGTTTTCTCCAGCTTTTTTCGCAGAATTGCCATAAAAACACGCAGAGAACCAATGTCATTCTCCCAACTGCTTCCCCATACATTTTGTAAAATAAAACGATGTGTCAATACCTTGCCTGTGTTTCGTGCAAGTAAACACAGCAGCTTATATTCCATTGCAGTCAGAGAAAGCTCATTGTCACCCAGATAAGCACAACCCACAGAATAGTCAATTCGAAGTGGACCGTTTTGATAGACCGCCTGTTCATTACTCACATTTTGCATCAGCGCAAGGCGGCGCTGGGTAACACGCAGGCGTGCCAGTAATTCTTCAACAGAGAACGGTTTTGTTAAATAATCATCTGCACCGGCATCCAGTGCATCAATTTTATCATTATCCTCAGCTCTTGCGCTGATAACAATGATTGGAACATTTGACCAGCTACGGACACGGCATATTACTTCCACTCCGTCAATGTCTGGTAGTCCCAAATCCAGTAAAATTATGTCAGGATTATGAGAAGCTACTTCCATCACGGCTCCTTCACCGGTGCCTGATGTAATAAAGCGGTAATCATGTGCTCTTAATGTTGTAGTTATCAGATTGCGTACCGGAGCATCATCCTCCACAACGAGGATTTGAAATTTCTTCATGTATTATTACCTCCTCCAGCGGAAGGGTAAAACGGAATACAGAACCATGCGGTAAATTGTCCGTAACATGGATTGATCCGCCATGTGCCTCCACAATAGCTTTGCAGAGGTACAGACCCAGCCCAAGACTGCGGCGATTATCCGCTATTTTATGTTCGCCGCTGTAAAATTTATCAAATATTTTTTCTTTTTCCATGTCGCTGATGCCCTTGCCGGTGTCAGCGATTTTGATTTCCGCCATCCCGTTCTTGCATTCAGCACTGATACTAATCAAGGTGTCCGAAGGTGTGTATTTCAGTGCATTGTCCACAAGATTGATGATGACCTGTACGATCAACTTTGCATCTATCCGTACCATCAGTAAATCATCCCCATAATTCACAGTGATGGAATGCTTTTTTGCATTGGGGCGGATATGCTGCATCGCGTCCTCGATGATTTCAGAAACCAGCTCTGGAGAGGTTTTCAGCATCATGCGACCTTCTTCGATACGAGTAGAGTACAAAAGATTTTCCACCAGGTTGGTCAACCACATGGAGTCATCGTAAATATCTGCATAAATCTGCTGTTTGGTTTCATCATCAAAGCTATGACTGTTGTGTAAAAGATTACCTGCATTACCGGAAATCGTTGTTAGCGGAGTGCGTAAGTCATGAGAGATGGTTCGCAGCAGATTAGCTCTAAGTTGTTCACTCTCTGCCAGAATTGCTGCAGCTTCTTTTTCCCTGATATTCTTCTCATTTTCCAGTGCAAGCGCTGTTTCACCGAGAATAGACAAAAGGATGCCCTGCTCTGATGCATCCAAAGCACCTGCCATTGCATCAATTCCTACGACACCATATATTCGTTCATTGACACGAACAGCAAGATACAGATACTGTGCATCCGGGAAGTTCTTTGTTGTAGCTCCGGCATTATGATTGTTCTGAAGAACCCACTCTGCAATCGCAAGTTCTGTTTCTTCATCGTAAAATCGCTGTTCATCCGAAATGAAAAGTATCGGCTCAGATAATCGTCCACCTTCGTGGTCAAAAATGACTATACTTCGTCCGAGCAGCTTGTTGATCTGCTGTCCGGCAGTTTGCAGAATGGCTAATTTGTTTTCTGCCTTAGACAAAAGCTGATCTGTATCAAAAAGTATCTTTGTTCGTTTGGCGATTTTCTCTGATTGTCGTGCCTGTTCTTTATATCGAATGGCAAATGTACCTGTGATGTACGCCGTTAAAAACATAACTACGAATGTTACCGGATAACCGGTATCGTAAGCTGCGAGCGAGAATCGAGGTACTGTAAACAGATAATTAAAGATAAATACACTGGCTATGGATGAAATCAAGCTGTATATCTGATGGGATGTGGCAATAGATGTCAGCAACACACCAAGAATATACACCATGATAATATTTGCATCGGTAAAGCCTATCTCGTGAAACAACAAACTGAGTAATGTTGCTGCAAACAGAATCAGAGCGCTCTTTACAGTGTTTTTTACGATTTGCTCGTGATGGTATTTCCTCGCCTTTTGGGGATGATAGGTCGTATCTGCTGCTTTATCTGGAATGATATGAATATCCAGCTCTGGTACATAGGACAATAGAAGTTGTGTTAATGTCGGCTTTCCAAACAGATGCTTTCGTGTAACGGAGCTTTGGCCCAAAACAATTCGAGTAATACCGGAGATGCGGGCAAACTCTGCGATTTGGTACGGAATATCGTCGCCATATACCGTTTCGATAGTCGCTCCAAGCTGTTCAGCCAGCTTGCGGTTTTCCTCCAATCGCTTTTTATTTTCGTCGGTAGCCACTGCAAAATCCGGTGTTTCAACGAATAATGCTGTAAACTGACTGTCAAAGGCTTTTGCCATTCTTGCGGCGGTACGAATAATCTTTGCATTGGACGGTGCCGACGACAGACAGGCGAGGATATGATCCTGCTTGCTGTTAATGTTATTTAGTTTGTTCATTATCCTCACCTCCAATCTTGTAATAGATTCTACCATACAAAAGTCGTGATTTCTACCTCGAAAATGTGAACGATCAGTCTAAATAGTCAGCATATCCGCATTTTAGTCTACAATGTTCCATTTCCAATGCTGTAATTACTCGGTCACGATTTTTTGATTTCAAACTCTTTTTCCAAACAACACGAATCCATTTTTCCTCATCCAGATTTTCAACCGTTAGACCAAGCGTGGTTACCAGCATCTTTGGCTTTTCGTATGGAATCAGAACAGAAGCATATTGTTGCCCCAAAGGTTCTGTGCTGTCATCTGCCAGAAGAAGAATGTCGATACGTTCATTTATCAGTTTATCTAAGAGACGATTGATTTGTCCACAACTGAGAAAGAACTCAATATGAGGAGCAGATTCAGAACAGCTCTCTAATGCAGATGCAATGGAATTCAACAGCATCGGGGTTTCTGCTGCAATACAAATCTTGCATTGGCTATTTCGGTTACCTTCGGCGATTCGGCGTTGGTTTTCTTCAATGAAATCTCCGAATCTTACTACAACATAGTATCCAAATGCAAAAGTTGCCAACAGAATTAGTATTAAAAACAGATCCTTCATCAAGAACACCTCCTTAGCCTGATTTGAAAAAGGATTGATTATATGCGGAAGCACTTGTGAACGGCTTTTTCCTGTCCTAACACAAGAATCGATTTATTTCGACCAAGCACGGTATCCGGCGTAATGCTCATATTTAATCTTCCGTTCTCACGGATACCAAGGATGTTGATGCCAAACTTTTTACGAATGTCTAACTGTACAATGGTTTTTCCATTCCACTCAAGTGGGATTTCCAATTCAAAAATAGCGTATTCGTCATCCAGTTCAATGTACTCCAAGATATTCTCAGAGGAACAACGGATCGCTGTCCATGCAGCCAACTGCTTTTCAGGGTAGACCACTTCATCTGCGCCATTATGTAGCAGAAACTTTTCCTGTATCTCACGAGATGCACGGGCAATAACCTTTTTAGCGCCCAATTCTTTCAGAAGATAAGCGGTTTCCAAAGAGTTTTGGAAGTTATCTCCAATGGCAACAATACAGGAATCGTAATTGTCAATACCCAGAGAAGCAAGGAATTCTTCGTTGGTGCTGTCCCCAATCTGTGCATTGGTAACATAAGGAAGTAGCGCATTTACACGTTCCTCACTGGTATCTACTGCCATAACCTGATGTCCCATAGCGTGCAGTTTCATAGCAATAAACTCGCCAAATCGTCCAAGACCAATCAATAATACCGATTTCATAACAGAACCTCCTTGTTCTTAACCTACCGAGATTTTCTCGACAGGGAGTTTTGATAATGTGTTTTTTGTTGCCGGCAGTGTAGCGAAGATCAGCGTCAGCCCACCAACTCTGCCAATATACATCTGTGCAATCAGAATCAGTTTGCTTATAGCTCCAAGTTCCGGTGTGATACCCAGTGTCAAACCGACTGTGCCAACCGCCGATGCACTTTCATACAGGCAAGTTACAAGCGGAAGATTTTCCAGTTTACTGATTGCCATGCCACCAAGAAGAAATAACGAAATATACATAAAGAACAGCGTTGCCGCATTTTTTACGGTATCATCATCGATGCGTCGCCCGAAGAAACGACCATTCTGACGTTTTTGAAAGACTGCCGCTGCGACAGATATCATTACTGCAAAGGTAGTAACTTTCATACCTCCTGCCGTAGAACCGGGCGCACCGCCGATGATCATTAACAATGATGTAATCATCTGTCCAGTTTCGCTCATTGCATTCAAGTCCACGGTGTTAAAGCCTGCTGTTCTCGGCGTAACAGCTTGGAACAAGGCTCCCCAAAAGCGTTCTGCAAACGGAAGATGTGCCAGTTCAAAAAAGAAGAAGTAGACCGTTGGAATCAGTATCAACCCTGAGGTAACAGTGAGGATAACTTTGCTTTGCATACGGTATCGCTTTATGTGGATGCCATTGGTGCAAATATCTCTCCAAGTCAAAAATCCAAGTCCGCCGATGATAATCAGTAGCATGATTGCCAGATTGATAATTGGATTCGCAGCATATCCCATCAAAGAATTAAACAGAATACCATCATTTACAATGTCAAAACCGGCATTACAGAAGGCTGAGATGGAGTGAAATACTGCCATCCAAAGACCTTCGTCAAATCCGTAATCCCCGATGAACACAGGAGCCATGATCGCTACGCCCAAAAGCTCAATAATTACGATGCCTTTCAAGATGAAACCAGTGAATCGGACAATGCCGCCAACCTGCGGTGCGGAAATTGCATCCTGCATTGTGCTTCTTTGCATCAAGGAGATTTTCTTTCCTGCTGCCATTGTAATCGCAGCAGCTACTGTGATAACGCCCATGCCGCCGATTTGAATTAACACAATAATGATTGCCTGCCCAAATGTTGTCCAATGTGCCGCTGTATCATAAACCACAAGTCCGGTCACACAAACCGCCGAAGTCGATGTCAGCAGACAATCCAGAAACGGTGTAATCTCTCCACTTTTACTGGATACTGGCAGCATCAGAAGCAGCGCACCCAACAATATGACAGCGGCAAAACCGAGAATGATCATCTGTGAGGAGGATAATTTACGTTCCAGTTTTCCCATCTCAACACCTCCAATGTTTGTTTTCTTAATTATATTATTGCATTTCAACCATAAAATGGGCATTAGCGTGCCAGTTTTGGCATTAAATTCGCATTAAGATAAAGACCATCACTGGTTCTTAAATAGAGAACCGTGATGGCCTTCATTTTTAACAACTATAAAAGAGCAAATTTGTTAAAATGACGAAAAGACATCATCCCCC
>CAZYWM010000120.1:0-4257 GCA_964651615.1 uncultured Oscillospiraceae bacterium
CCCCGGTGTCCTCCCGGGGACTGCCCCGCTTGTACTCCACGGGGTAGGGCTGCCACAGGCCGTCCTTACCCCCGAGGGGAATGCCGGTGCTGCCCCGGTGATATTCCAGCACGTCACACTGCCCGGAAACGCCCAGTTGGGCAGAGAAAACGCTGACGCCCCGGGTAATCACGGTGTCCCCCCGGCTCTCCCGGAACTGCGTATCATGGGCGTTCTGATGCAGAATGGCCCCGTCTATGGTGCGGTAATTCTCCGCCCATTGGTGCTCAATGTGAATCAGGGCCCACTGGCGGCGGCAGAATTTGAAATGCTGCAGCCCCGATAATTGGAGGTATTCCTCCTCTGTATAAGTCACCCCATGCGGATACAGCTCACACCGGTGGGAAGCTTCCCTTCGTCCACGCTCACCTGATAGTCAGAATAAGCCCTGGGAACTACCACGTCAGGATTCCGCTGGACCTTGACCAGATCAAACAGCTTATAGGCCGGGGCGTTGCCCAGCTCAGAGTCATGGCGGAAAACAATCAGCTCCCGCACTGCCATCTTTCCCCGGGCAGCGGAATGGTCCAGTTCAAACATGTTGAGAATTGCCTGCCACAGCAATTCCAGGTCTTCCTCAGAAAAACCGGTGGTTTTCCGGGCCAGGTTGGCGGAGATGAAGCCCTCCGCCCGGTACAAGCCGTAGGGGACGATGTATTTCCGGCCCATCTCCGTACCTTTCTTCTCGGCATCGGCTTCCGTGGTGATGGCAACCCGGGTAATGGTCACTTCCTGGGGCACAATGGGGTCAACGCTTCGGGCAAATCCCAGCTGGACAGGCCCACGCACCTGGCCGCAGTTCAGTGCCCCTTTTACAAAGGTGGTCATCACCGCGCCGAACGTCCGAATGTCAAAGAAATTGGCGCACATAAAATCCCGGATTTTTTCGTCCAGATTGGCATCCTTTTTCTTTGCCTCCTTCAGCTTGGCAGGGTCAACTCCAATATAGGCGCAGGCCTCCGCGTCGCTGCGGTTCAGAGGAACATTGTCCTTGATGTAGATTCGGTAGCCCGACTCCCCCTCCTTCACCGTCTCCACATAGTTGCGGATTTTCCGTTTCAGGCATACGTCAGTTACCAGGCCAAGACCGGTTTCCGGGTCAATCCGGGGCATGTTGCCCGCGTCCGGGTCGCCGTTGGGATTGCCGTTTTCCACGTCAAACAGAACAACAAATTCATAGCGATTCTTGATGGCATCCATATTATTTATCCTCCTTCTTTGTGTAGCGGAATTGTTTCTGGTGGTAATAGCCCAGGTTAAAGGAGCCCTGCTCGGGCAGTGACAGACGAACGGGATATTCTTCCCCCAAAACATCTTTCAGCTTTCCAATCTGCTTGTCCCGATTGATTCGCAGGCCGATGTCCAGCTTGCGAAGATGCTTTTGACAGAGATTATCCAGAATGGGAAAAATCACTGCCGGTGTCGCCGCCGCAGAACTAAAATACTTGTCCTTGATGGTCGCGTTGATTCCGGGATTCGCTGCCTCCTGCACCTCTTCATAGACGGAGAACAGGCGGCCCAGGGTATAGGGAATATTGGTGCTGTTTTCATTCAAGCTCACGGTTAATACCTCCTTCGGGCATTGTTTACTTTGATTTTTCAGATAATAGGCCTTCAGAATTGCCGCCCGCCCGGGGGTGATTTCCCGCTCCGCCCGAATGCGCAGCGTTACAGCTTCCAGCAAAGAGGCAGGATAGGCAGTGCCTGTGAAGATGGCCCGTGCCACGGCACCGGAGAGCACCGGGCTGGGCGATTTATCTGTGGTATTTAGGTTAACGGTTTCCCGAAGCATTGCCCACAGGGGTGTAATGGCATAGCGGCTCCCCACAATTTCCATCCGGGCATGATGGTCATTGACATTGCGCATCAGCGCGCCAAAGGAGTTGCGATAGAAAAACCGGACAGAAAGCCGTGCGGCGTTGGGTGCCAAGCCAAGAATATAGAACGGGCGATTGGGGTCCAGTTTCAGCGCTGCACAGGGAAGGCCCTGGGCCAGATTGCTCAGCGCCGCATGGAGGTCAGCATCGGACAGGGAATCCGGCAGGTCGTCTCCAAACAGGGATAACCCCGCAAACACGCTGTACTGGGGCTCCGCCCCCTCTGCCCAGCAGACCACGGTGGTGTCGCCGATGCGGTGAACATTCTCCCGGTCCGCCAGCAAATGATTCAGTGCGGCGGTATAGGCAAAGGCGGCGTGCTTTCCAACGGGGGCGTTCAGGCTCTGCTTTTTCCCATAAGAGCAGAAGGCATCGCTGTTGAAGGAAACCAGCGCCGCCCCGCTGGATTGGGCTCCCGCAACGCCCTTGATTACCGGATGAACCGGCTCGGCCACGTCCGGAAGGCCTGTCACCAGGCATTGGGTTTTCTCACCCTGGGATTGACCGTAGTGGTTATCCCATGCGCCGCAAACCTTCTCATCCTCCCAGATGAATTGTCCGTCCACCCGGAAGGAGAGATTTGCGCCCTTCATAACGTCCTCCCAGCAGTCCGCCAAAGCGGGATGCTCCCGGGCATTTTCCGGATTCCAGGTATCAAAATAGGCCAGAATCGCTTTTGCGGCGGGGGTATCCACATCGTCCAGGAGGCTGTGATGGAATTCGCCGCAGGCCCGGAAGCAGGTAAGGCTCCGCTCGGGTTTCCCTTTTCCATCCACGCCCAGAAGATAGCTGGAATTGTCCCAGAGGAAATTGGGAAGAACGCCTACCGTCCGGGTCACAGGAGAGGGAAGCTCGATCAGTGAAGGACGAAGCTGGGTCTTCTTCCCCACCTGTTCCTCCCGAAGGAGCGGAACCACGCCGGTGAGCGCCCCCGCCTCACTCAGGCAAAGCGCATAGCTGATTTTTGCCTTGCCCCACCCGGGACGGGCAATCTCTCCCCGTCGGACCAGGTCCTCAAAGAGCCGGGTCAGTGCTTGCAAAATCATGCCCGCACCTCCCCACTGTACATGGGCGGAACCTCCAGCACACCGTCATGGAGCACAGCCCGGAAGAAATGGGGGGTGATATTCTCCGGATCGGAATAGTCTAAATCCAGCAGCATCCATCCCAAATCCTTTTCCCCCTCCAATTCCACAGGACAGGGGGGCAGCTCATCGCAGGGCTTAAAATGAGCGGGAAATTCCCGCACCCCAAAGCAGGGCTGGTGGTAAAACTGTCCCTTCTCCACCCGGCGGCGCATGATGTCCTGGAATTTCCCGGGGTTGTCCGTGGGGGTCGCCCGGGCGGTCATCTCAAAGTGGGCATCAATGACATAGCGCACGTCCCGCAGCACCATGGCGGCCCGCTGCTGGATGCTGTCCGGGGTGGCAAGGTACATTTCACCGCCCTTTTCCATAACGGTTTGGGCTCTGCGGGCGTTGACGGTATCTTTTACCTCGTTTCGCCGGATATTGGTGAAGCGAATGGGCGCGCAGACATGAATGCGGTCAACAACCCACTTCATCCCCGGATGCCAATACACGCTTTCCAGCAGGCCCCGGGCAGCGGAAGGGGTCATCACGTCATAGCTGACCCGTTCCACCTTCATCTCCGGGCGGGAGAAGCAGGCGTAATCGCCCCAGACTTCAACAGATATTGCCATAGGCATCTCCTTTCATACTTTAGGGAAGCTCTGATGAAATCGGCAAGAGCTGACAGCAGAAGATTTTGGCTCAGACGAAAGTTTGGAAAGTGGAGGAATACTGTATGTATTTCCCACTTTTCAAACGGAACGGCTGGGGCAAAAGATTTGTCTGTCAGCCGCAGACGATTTATTCAGAGGTTCCTTAGGGAACCGACTGGGTTTACTGAGTCCCCCAGCCGGTTCTATTGCTGTGACAACCATAATGTAACACACCTCGCTCTTCGTGTCAAGTATAAAAATTCAATAGTTGAAATAATTATCAGTTTACAATCTAATGAGCACAGTGTGAAGTAAAAAGCAAGCGGTTACTTATGATCATAAAATTGATTTGACAATTTCTCAAACATGTGTCATACTTAACTGGTCAAAAATCGGCCTGAAAAGGCCGCATTATTTGAGGATTGAAATAATAGCTGAAACAATTAAGCGAACCAGGGGGACAGGACGAAAGCTCTGTCCCCCTCGTTTCATAATATAATGCAGCTGGTGTCCAATAAAACGGATATTTAAGCGAAGAAAGCCTCACCCGCTTCCGCCGTCAAGGACAGGCCCATTTCCGGGTCGTACCGGCTAATATCCGTCAGCACGGCGCTGTCC
>CAZYWM010000120.1:4357-5497 GCA_964651615.1 uncultured Oscillospiraceae bacterium
GGACAGGCCCATTTCCGGGTCGTACCGGCTAATATCCGTCAGCACGGCGCTGTCCTCTGTCAGTGGGGAGATCGCGCCGGCACGGTACAGCGCTTCATAGTGCTGCTGGTAGACCGAAACCCCATACTGTCCGGCCCGGCGGTAATCCGCCCTGCCCGCTCTGCCCTCCACCAGTGGTTGACAGGCATCTGCTCCGTCGCCCATGGGAATATACACGGTGCAGGTGGTGCGGTCGATCAGATGGAAGCTCTTTGCCAGCGTTTCAAAGGGAAGCATACACCCGCTAAGCCCCTCATTCATGATTTTGATCACGTTATTCTTGTCTATATTGTCTCCAATCAGGGAGCGCAGTGCCGTGAAATAATGCTCCATGGTTTTTGGATCGCCGGGGTCACGGTCTCCTTGCAGTGCCTCCTGCGCCGCCTGGATATTGACTTTCTGTAGAATCGGCGTGGGGGACTCTCCACGGAAAAAGGTAACGATGCTCTCCTGCGCAGTGCGCTTTCCCTCCCGGTTGCACCGTCCCGCCGCCTGAGCAATGGAGTCCAGCCCGGCGATCTGCCGGTATACCGCCGGGAAATCCACATCCACTCCGGCCTCAATCAGGGAGGTGGATACCACCCGGCAGGGCAGGTCGTCTTTCAGCCGTTTGCGAACGGTATCCAGCACCTCTTTCCGATGCTGCGGATAAAGCAGCGTGGACAGATGAAACCTCCCCTCCTGTGGAAGCAGATTGAAGACCTCCTGTGCGGCCTTTCGGGTGTTTACAATGCAGAGCACCTGATTTTCCCGGCTCAGCGCCTCCGCCAATGCACTGTTGGACAGTTTCCCTCCGTCCCGGTAAGTCACCCGGCGGAATTTCTGAAAGGAATCCCCAATCTCAGGACAGATTTCCCGAATCTGTTGATTGGGATAAAATTTTCGGAACAAATCCGCCAGGACCGGCTGGGTCGCGGTACACAAAACAATGGTGGAGCGGAATCGGGCAGCCAGATTCGCCATCACCCCCACGCAGGGCAGCAAATGGCAGGTGGGCAGCATCTGTGCCTCATCAAAGATCACCACGCTGTTTGCCACGTTGTGCAGCTTGCGGCACTGGGAGGGACGGTTGGAATAGAAGGACTCAAAGAACTGCACCGC
>CAZYWM010000121.1:0-5473 GCA_964651615.1 uncultured Oscillospiraceae bacterium
TGATCCAAAGGGGGAGGCACCGTTCGTCGGTGTCCCTTCTGCTATTATACTACCACATTTGCCCCGACTTTGCAAGGCAAATTTTATGAAAAACGGTAGGCCATATCCGCAATCGTCCCCGGCCGCCGCAAGAACGTTACCGGACAAAGCTCGAGGGCGACGACCATCTTCGTGCGAATGATCTGCTGGCATTGCCCGGCCCTGCCGAGGGGTTATTTGAAGAAATCGTTGAGAATGTCCTGGAAGCCCTTCCGCTTGGGCGTAACGCTCCGGCTGACGGTGCCGTCGAACTGGCGCAGCAGCTCCTTCTGCTCATTGGTCAGCTTGGTGGGCGTCTCCACCACCACGCTGAAGTGGTGATCGCCCCTGAGCTTGGGGTTGCCCACCTGAGGGATGCCCTTGCCCCGGAGGACGAACTCCCGGCCGGTCTGGGTGCCCTCGGGAATGGTGTATGTCACCTTGCCGTCCAGAGTGGGCACCTCAATCTCCGCCCCCAGAGCCGCCTGGGCAAAGGAGATGGGTACCTCGCAGTACACATCAAATTCCCGGCGCTTGAAGAGCTTGTGGGGCTTGATGCGCACCTCGGCCAGCAGATCGCCGCTGGGCGCGCCGCCGCTGCCCACATTGCCCTCGCCCCGGACACGGACGCTCTGCCCGTCGTTCACACCGGCGGGGACCTTCACCGTCACACGCTTGGTGCGGCGAACCTTGCCCTTGCCCTTGCAGGTGTTGCAGGGGGTCTTGATGATCTTGCCCTTGCCGCCGCACTGAGAGCAGGTGGTGGTGGACTGCATCTGCATCCCCATGAAGTTCTGAACCACCCGCTCCTGGCCGGTGCCCCGGCACTTGGGACAGGTTTCAATGCTGCCATCGGCGCTGCCGGTGCCATTACAGGCGGCGCAGTTTTCGATGCGGGGAACGCTGATCTCCTTGTCGCAGCCGAAGGCAGCCTCCTCAAAGGTCAAATCCAGCCGGGACATGATGTTTTCACCCCGGCGCCCGGCACTCTGGCCGCCGCCTCTGCGGGAACCGCCGCCGAACAGGTCGCCGAAAATGTCCCCCAGATCGCCGAAGCCTCCGAAGCCGCCAAATCCATCAAAGCCATTGAATCCGGCGCCGCCGGCGGCATAGTTGGGATCCACACCGGCAAAGCCATACTGGTCATACCTGGCCCGCTTGTCGTCGTCGGACAGCACCTCATAGGCTTCGCCCACCTCTTTGAACTTCTCCTCGGCCTCTTTGTTGCCGGGGTTCCGGTCCGGATGGTATTTCATGGCCGCCTTTCGGTAGGCCTTCTTTATATCCTCCGCGCTGGCGCCCTTTTCCACGCCCAGCACTTCGTAGTAATCTCGCTTGTTCGTATCTGCCATATGTTTTCACCCCACAGTGATAGATATAAGGTATAAGATATGAGATATAAGATTATTTCAAATTTTACGGTCTTCCTGTATCTTGTATCCCATATCTTGTATCTCATATCTTCTTTCTTTTGCCCCGAAAAGGGGCGACATTTCTGCCGCCCCTGGGGCTGTTTTGATTTTTTAGTCCACGGACTCGTAGTCGGCGTCCACCACGTCGTCACCGGGGTTGCCCTGGCTCTGTGCGCCCTGGGCACCGGGCTGCTGATACAGCTTCTCGGACACGGCGTAGAAGGCCTTCTGCACTTCCTCGGTGGCAGCCTTGATGGCTTCCACATCGGTGCCCTTGACCACTTCCTTCAGGTGGTCAACAGCGGCCTGGATGGGGGCCTTGTCGGAATCGGTGAGCTTATCGCCCAGCTCGGTCAGGGTCTTCTCGGTCTGATAGATCACCTGGTCGGCGGCGTTGCGGGCATCCACCTCGTCCTTGCGGGCCTTATCCTCGGCAGCGTACTGCTCAGCCTCCCGGACAGCCTTGTCGATGTCCTCCTGGCTCATGTTGGTGGAGGCGGTGATGGAAATCTGCTGCTCCTTGCCGGTGCCCAGGTCCTTGGCGGAGACCTTCACGATGCCGTTGGCGTCGATGTCGAAAGTGACCTCGATCTGAGGCACGCCACGGGGCGCGGGAGCGATGCCGGTCAGCTGGAAGCGGCCCAGCGTCTTGTTGTAAGCGGCCATTTCCCGCTCGCCCTGGAGCACGTGAACCTCAACGGAGGTCTGGCCGTCAGCGGCGGTGGAGAAAATCTGGCTCTTGTGGGTGGGGATGGTGGTGTTCCGGTCGATCAGACGGGTGAACACGCCGCCCATGGTCTCAATACCCAGGGACAGGGGGGTCACATCCAGCAGCAGAATGTCCTGCACGTCGCCGGTGAGCACGCCGCCCTGAATGGCAGCGCCAACAGCCACGCACTCATCGGGGTTGATGCCCTTGAAGCCTTCCTTGCCGGTGATCTTCTTCACGGCTTCCTGGACGGCGGGGATACGGGTGGAGCCGCCAACCAGCAGCACCTTGTTGATGTCGCTGGCCTGCAGGCCGGCATCGGACATGGCCTGACGGACAGGCTTCATGGTGCGCTCCACCAGGTCGGCAGTCAGCTCATTGAACTTGGCCCGGGTCAGGGTAACATCCAGGTGCTTGGGGCCGGTGGAATCGGCGGTGATATAGGGCAGGTTCACATTGGTGCTGGTGACGCCGGACAGCTCGATCTTGGCCTTCTCGGCGGCCTCCTTCAGACGCTGCATAGCCACCTTGTCGCTGGCCAGGTTGATGCCCTCGGTCTTCTTGAACTCGGCAACCAGATAATCCATGATTCTCTGGTCGAAATCGTCGCCGCCCAGATGGGTGTCACCGGCGGTGGCCAGCACCTCGATGATGCCGTCGCCAATGTCCAGGATGGACACATCGAAGGTGCCGCCGCCCAGGTCGTAGACCATGATCTTCTGCTCGGCTTCCTTGTCCATGCCGTAGGCCAGAGCCGCGGCGGTGGGCTCGTTGATGATCCGCTTTACATCCAGGCCGGCGATCTTACCGGCATCCTTGGTGGCCTGACGCTGGGCGTCGGAGAAGTAGGCGGGGACGGTGATGACTGCCTCGGTGACGGTCTGGCCCAGGTAGCTCTCGGCATCGGCCTTCAGCTTCTGCAGGATAAAGGCGCTGATCTGCTGGGGGGTGTAGGACTGGCCATCCACGGTGACGTGGTAATTTTCGCCCATGTGACGCTTGATGGAAGCGACGGTGCGGTCAGCGTTGGTCACAGCCTGGCGCTTTGCCACCTGGCCGACCATCCGCTCGCCAGTCTTGGAGAAGGCCACCACAGAAGGGGTGGTGCGGGTGCCCTCGGCGTTGGCGATGACAACAGGCTCGCCGCCCTCCAGAACGGCAACGCAGGAATTGGTAGTACCCAAATCAATACCGATAATCTTAGACATAATGTTTTCCTCCTAATGATAGAAAAGTAAATTTTTTACAAAGAAAATATCTTGGATCTTTTTATTTTAATTTGCGACCTGAACCATGGCGAAGCGGACGATTTTGTCTCCCAGCTTGAAGCCCTTCTGGAATACCTGGGCAATGGTGTTCTCTCCCAGGCTCTCGTCCTCCATGTGCATCACCGCATTGTGGATGGCGGGATCAAAGCTGTCTCCGGGCTTGCCAAAGATTTCCACGCCCAGCTCGGTGAAGATTTTCACCAGCTCGGTCATGGTGAGCTCCACGCCCTTCTTGTAAGCGGCATCCTCGGTGGGCTGGTTCACGGCCCGCTCCAGAATGTCATAGATGGGAAGCAGCTTGGCGACGGCGTCGGATTTGCCGTTGCCATAGGAGGCTTCCTTCTCTTTGATGGTACGCTTGCGGAAATTATCAAACTCGGCAGCCAGCCGCAGATAGGTGTCGTGCTCGGCGTTGTACTTTTCCTCCCAGTTGACTGCTTCCTCCACTGTCACTTCGGGAGTCTGCTCGGGGGGCGTCTGTTCGGTTTCCGTCAGTTCCGGCTCCTGCTGGCTCTTATCTTTTTTCGACATATGCGGGTCTCTCCTTTATTTCGGTGGTTTTTCATCCGGCTCCGGGGCGCCGGGAAGCTGGGGCGTCTCGGGCTTGGCGAACATCTTACTCAGGTTTTCGGCGAAGCAGCTCAGGCGGGCAGTGACCTTGGCGTAATCCATCCGGGTGGGGCCGACCACGCCGATCACGCCCTGAAGCCCGTCGCCAATGTCAAATTTGGTCATCACCACAGAGGTGTCCTTCAGCTCATCGGCCACGTTTTCCGGCCCAACGATCACCTTGGTTCCGTTGGCTCCCTCCATCACGGCGGGAAGACCGCTGAGGGCGTCCTCGTCGATGCTGGCCAGCACCCGCTGCGCTTTGTCCACATCCCGGTACTCCGGCAGGCCCAGAAGCCTTGCCTGCCCGGCCACCGCCAGATTGGTGGAACCGTGATTTTTCAATGTCTCGGTGACGAAATCCACCACTACCGGCACCAGGCTGGCGGCGGCTCCGGCGGAGCGCATCACCCTTTCCATCAGCTCGGCGGTGAATTCCTCCAGAGGAAGCTCGGTCATGGTGGCATTGAGCAGGGCGGTGAGCAGATTCAGCTCCGTCTCCCCAATGCTCAGGGGCAGCTTGATCAGCTTGTTCACCACCTGATCGCCGGGGAGGGTGAGCACCAGGATGAAGCTTCCGGTGCCCGAGGGGAGCAGATTGAATTTCAGCACGGTGGCGCTGCCCTGACGGGAAGCGGCGCTGATGGCGGGAAGATTGGTAGCCTGGGAAACCAGCTTGGCAACCTTTTCCACCATTTTGTCCACCCGGTTCATCTTCTCCTCGATGGCGTTGGTGATGGACTTGGTTTCGTCCACGCTGAGGCGGTAGTCCAGCATCAGCTCATCCACATACAGCCGGTAGCCCGCGGCGGAGGGAACCCGCCCGGCGCTGGTGTGAGGCTGCTCCAGGTAGCCCATGGTGGTGAGCTCAGCCATTTCGTTGCGAATGGTGGCGGAGGAGTAGTTCATATCCGGCAGCTCTGTGATGGCCTTGGACCCAACCGGCTCAGCGGTTCGGATATACAGGTCAACCACGCTGCGCAGAACCTTCTTCTTCCGTTCGGTAAGCTCCATGAACATTCTCCCTTCCTTAGCACTCGCTCTCTCTGAGTGCTAAGCACACTATACCAGAGAGTGCTAAAAATGTCAACCCCCCGTTTTTGAATTATCTATTAACTTTTATGATAATTCCCCAGAGCAGCCCCGGGGGAGATATAAGATATGAGATACAAGATAGGCGGAAATCTTTTGCCCCAATTATCTTATATCTTGTATCTTATATCTCATATCTTCCCTATGTGCATTGCCCATGGGGAATTTTATCTTTACGGTTCCCCGGTATGGGTGTATAATACATTTTATATTGGCTTTGCTAATTTTCTCGGCAAATTGGTATTTATCAGTGGGTTGAATGGTGAGGGGCAAAGGCTTCTGAGCAAAGGCCCCCCTGTGTAAGGGGGGAAGGGGGGATTGGGCAGTGGGCACAAAAGGACGGTACAGCCCAATGTGGGGAGGTA
>CAZYWM010000122.1:0-5473 GCA_964651615.1 uncultured Oscillospiraceae bacterium
CCCCCGGACAAACCGGGGGATGCTCTCTTGACTATCCCTCAAAAATGTGCTATGATTCTCCCAACACGCCGGCATGGTGGAATGGTAGACACAAGGGACTTAAAATCCCTCGCAGTAAAATGCGTACCGGTTCGAGTCCGGTTGCCGGCACCAGAAACGCCCCTTTGGGGCTCAGATAAGAGATAATGGATAATAGTGAATAGATAATAGATTTTCTGCCGCGGCTCATGGCGTTTCTGTACTATTCTTTATTATCTGTTATCTCTTATCTATTATCTTACGGCTTCCTTTGCTTCCCATCTGCTCCAAGGAGTTTGACGCCATGCAGGATAAACATGAAGTTCTATATCGATATTTTGGATATACGTCATTTCGCGGCGGGCAGGCGGAATTGATTGACGCGCAGCTGGCCGGAAGAGATGTGTTTGGAGTTATGCCTACCGGCGGTGGAAAGAGCCTTTGTTATCAGATTCCGGCGCTGATGCTTGAGGGGATCACCTTAGTGGTTTCTCCGCTTATTTCTTTGATGAAGGATCAGGTCTCGGCGCTTAAAAATATGGGTGTATCCGCGGCATATGTCAATCGCTCGCTTTCCTCTGAACAGATTCGGCTGGTCCTGAGGAATATTCAGCAGCAAAAGTATAAAATAATCTATATCGCTCCGGAAAGACTTCTGACGGAAAGCTTTCTGGCGTCGATAAGCAATCTGAAAATTGCCATGGTTGCCGTGGATGAAGCCCACTGTATCTCCCAATGGGGACAGGATTTCCGGCCCAGCTATTTGCGAATTGCTGATTTCCTAAAGCTGCTGAAAACCAGGCCGGTTGTTTCTGCTTTTACGGCAACCGCTACACAGGAAGTTCGGGATGATGTGGAACACATTCTGGGACTACAGAACCCATTGCGAATCATCACGGGATATGACAGGCCGAATTTACGCTTTGAGGTTGTGCAGCCCAAGAGCAAGCCACTGGCACTGCTGGACTTCATTGAAGCCCGGCCGGAAAAATGCGGTATCGTCTACTGCTCCACGAGAAAAGAAGTTGAAAAAGTCTGTCAGATGCTTCAAAACAAGGGCATTTCCGCAACCAGATACCACGCAGGGCTGTCTGAGAGGGAGCGTCATACCAACCAGGACGATTTCGCCTATGACCGCTGCAAGGTAATGGTTGCGACCAACGCCTTCGGCATGGGCATCGACAAATCCAATGTGGGATATGTCATTCACTACAACATGCCCCAAAGCATTGAAAGCTACTACCAGGAGGCTGGACGGGCCGGGAGAGATGGAGAAAACGCGGACTGCGTCCTGCTCTATTCCCCGGCAGACATTCGGACGGCAAAATTCCTCATTCAGCATCCCACGGGAAACGAGGAGCTCTCTGAGGAAGAACGCGGCAATATTATCAAAAGGGAGCTCATCCGGCTGGATGCCATGATTGGCTATTGCGGCACAAATCACTGCCTGCGTGGTTACATCCTGGAATACTTCGGGCAAGAGCACCCGCAGCTTTGCGGCAACTGCTCCAACTGCGAATCCACGGCGGAAGAGCAGGATATTACCGAATACGCAAAAATGATTCTCTCCTGTGTTTACCGAATCCATGAGCAGCTTGGCTATTCCCTGGAGACGACATTTGTGGTGCGTGTCCTCCACGGAAGCAGTGAAAAACGCGTCAAGGAGCTGCGGCTGGAGCAGCTTTCCACCTATGGCCTGATGAATCGCGTCCCACGGCCTGAGATTCGGGAGATGATCTCGGCGCTGGAAAATCAGGGCTATCTCATAACGCGTCCTGATCACGGAGATTTAAAGCTGACAAGCAAGGCCCGGGAGGTGCTATTCCACGGAGAAAAGGTCAAAATGCTGGTGCGGAAGAAAAAGCGTGAGAAGCCCAGAAAAGAAGCTGCCTTTTCCAGTCCAAACACAGCGGGCCTTCTGGAAGAACTGAAAGCGCTTCGCCTGACCCTGGCCCAAAAGGAAGGAATGCCGGCATACATCGTCTTTTCAAATGCCACGCTACAGGATATGGCTCAAAAAGCGCCTGTCACCATGAAGGAATTTCTTAACGTGTCAGGTGTTGGAAGCTATAAAGCCCAGCGTTATGGCCAGGCATTTCTTGCGGCGATCAGAAAATACACGGGCGGTGAATTTGATGAAGGCGCATGAGAAATTTGAAGAGGCGAAGGCATGAAACTGGATCGTTCATTTTATTTATGCTCCGGTCTGGAGGTCGCCCGGAATCTGATCGGAAAGCAGCTTGTGCATCGCAGCCCAGAGGGCACGACGAAGGGGATCATTGTTGAAGTTGAGGCCTATATGGGGCACGAGGATGCCGGCGCTCACTCCTATAAAGCCCCCAGGACGGGGCGGACCGCCGTTCAGTATGGGGCCGGCGGCTACGCCTATATCTATACGATTTATGGAATGCACACCTGCATGAACGTTGTTGCCAACCGGGAGGAATGCCCGGAGGCGGTGCTCATCCGGAGCCTGGAGCCCACCTATGGGATTGAGCTCATGAAAAAACGGCGGAAGAAGCTGGCGCTGAAAGACCTCTGCAGCGGGCCGGGGCGGCTCTGCCAGGCGATGGGCATCACCCGGGGACACTATGGAATGGACCTGTGCGGCGATACGCTGTTTATTGAAACCGTTGACGGCCCCGCGCCGGAGATTGTTGCGGCCACCCGCGTCAACATCGATTACGCCGGAGAAGCGGCGGATTATCCATGGCGCTTTCTGCTCCGGGACAGCCCGTATATCTCCGTACCTCCCGGAAGATAAAAAAAGTGGACTGCCGCAGGCTTTGCGGCAGTCCGTTCTTTATGTGATGTTATGGCTGGTCTTCCACGCAGCGCACGGTGACGCGGGTCTGCCCGCCGATGGTGCAGGTGAACAGGGTCAAATCCCAGTCGCCGCTTTCCATTTCCTCCACCGCCGTGGGGGAGAGGATTTCCACCTCGGCCACCTTGTAACGGAACGTGTTCCCGTCCACGTCGGTGAAGATCACCTGGTCGCCTTCCAGCAGATTTTTGATGGACCCGAAATGGCTGGGGTAATTGTGGGCGCACAGAATCAGGTCATTCTTGTACACCGAGCCGGTGTAGCGGCAGGGGGCAATTTTCAGATGGGGGTAGCTCCACTGGCTCATGATGGGCACAGACAGCTCAAACACGGGAATTTCCAGAATGCCGATATAGTCATAGCCGTTGACCTTCTCCACCGGCATTTCCATATCCGGATTCAGCACATAGTCCGGATACTCCACTTCTGCGCCGAGAGTGGGCAGCAAAGCGGCGGAAGGTTTCTCGTCCGGGTCATGCTCCGGGGAATCCGCCGACGCCGGGGGAGCATCCTGCGAGGCTTCCGAAATTTTCTCCTCCAAGGCGTTCGCCGCCAGCAAAACCTCCTGGCCAGCCCGATTGCTGTCGTACAGGTTGTAGGCTGTGAGACAAAGGGCTGCCGCAATCAGCAGCAGCCCCAGGAAAGTGAGCCATTTCCCATTGTTACTCATGCTTTCCACCTCTGCGCTGGGCAAGGCCGATCACAACGAACAGCAGTCCAACCGCAAACAGTGTGGGCACAGGCCACCATAGCTGCCCGGTCTGGGGCAGATTGGGCTTGCCGGGAATTGTGGGCGTGGTGGGGGTATTATAGGTGTTGGTAATCACAAAGGTGATGCCCTCCCGGGTGATCTCCGTGTGATACCGTTCCGAGACTTCCTCGGAAACCGTCCAGTCGTGGCGCCCGTCCAGCTCCTCCCAGGTGTGGCTCCAACCGGAGTCGGCGCTCAGAATCACAGTCTCGTAAAGCTCGCCGTCACAGTAGAGGCTGACGCTGATCGATCTGGGACGCAGAAGCTCGTGGCCCTGATCCTTCCAAACCTTCAAAACCTTCCGGGTTACGGGGACGGGTTCATCGGGGTGGCTTTCATACTTGGAGGCGATGGCCATGTTGTAAACCCAATTGCCGCTGCTCAGGCCCGGGAGCATCACCAGAAAGGGCAGCGCCGTATACCGGGTGTCGTACTGGATGTGCAGCTCACCGAGAACCAGGTAAAGGCCAGCGGTGAGGGAGCTGCCACCGGCGGGGAAGCGGGCGTGGCCCTGCTCGTTGGTCTCGGCCGTCTGGGTGGGGGAGATTCCGGCGCCCAGCACGTGGCTCTCCAGCGTGAAGGCCATATTCCGCAGGGCGGCGCTGTCCTTGCCCACCGGGTCCACATCACAGCCGGAAAAGTCAGCGGTGGGGGTCAGCACGCCGTTTTCATCCATGGTGGACACCAGATAGATGTGAAACGCGGCGCCGGTCAGGGGCTTCTCCTCGCCGTCCTGATAGGAGACGGTCAGGGAGAGGGGGGTGGAAAGCTCCGGGTTCCCGGCGGCAAGGGTGTGCACGGGGAGCAGGGTAAGCAGCAGCGCCAGAATCAGGAATGCAGCGACCTTTTTAGATAATTTCATCGGTATCATCTCCAGAATGTTTTCGAGGCTTGGGAATCAGCAGGCCAATGAGCAGGATCAGCAGAATGGGAAGCGAGAGCAGGGGAGCGACCAGCAGGGGTTCAATTTGGACGGCGTCCGCCGGAATGCGAATGGCTTTGGCTTCCTGGACGGTTTCAATTCGGTGCCCCCGCACCAGAAGCCGGTGGCTGTTGACGCCATAGGGGGTGCAGGTGACCAGGGTGCAGTAGTCCTTTCCCTCCTCGATCATCAGGGCCTGGGTCTCGTCGGGCTCCACGATGAGGATTTGGTCAACCTCATAGGTGAGCACCTCGTCCAGCACCTGCATCAGGAAGGTATCGCCCACAGCCAGCTTGTCCAGATTGGTGAAGAGCTTGGCGCTGGGCAGTCCCCGGTGGCCGGAGAGGACGCAGTGGGTGCTTTCTCCTCCCACCGGCAGGCTGGTCCAGTCCAGGTGGCCCACGGCGATCTGCAGGACGGTGTCCGACGTGCCGTGGTAGATGGGCAGGGATACGTCAATGGATGGAATTTCAATATAGCCCATAATGCCCAGCCCCGTCACGTCCAGCAGCTGCTCGTATTCGGCCAACTGTTCCTCGGGGATGAGGAAGGCATTTTCGGTTTTCTGCCGGAGAAAGAGCTTTTCGTTGTACTGCTGGGCCTGGCTGCGAAAATCCTCATACACATCATTGTCCATGCTCGACACCTCTTCGGTGTAGCCGGCAATGGCCCGGGATTGGTGGAAGGAGTTCCAGTAATCGCTGAAGGAAGGGTACAGCAGCAAGGACAGCCCGGCAAGAAGCACCAGAATCAGCAGATATGTTGTGACATTGCTTTTTTTCTTCATGCAGGGTTCTCCTTGCCGCTGCGCGCCCGGGGAGGGGGGACCTCCCCGGAAACGGCAGCGGAAAAGTATTTTAGGGGATTAGTTCTGAGCGTTCATCCGCTTCTTGGTCACCAGCAGCACCACGGCAGCCAGCACCAGCACGGAGCCGATCACATAGAACAAAGTGGTGCC
>CAZYWM010000123.1:0-5459 GCA_964651615.1 uncultured Oscillospiraceae bacterium
CCCTCTTCAAAATAGGGAGGCTTCCGCCTCCCTGCTTTATTTAGTCGGTAATGTCAATGGCGTCCAGCCTGCCGTTGTCCTCCACGTCCACGGAGGTCTTGATTTTGCGCAGCGCCTTGCGGTACACGGGCAGGGTAATGACCAGCAGCGTGGTGACGCCCAGCAGCACCATATGCCAATGGAGCACCACCTGGGCCTTGGCCACATAGGGGAAGTCCACCGGGCTGATGGGGCTCTCCGCCCGGGTAATTGCCCGGGAGATGGCTCCCAGATAGTACCAGTCGCAGCCCGCCACAATGGCGAACATCCCGAACATCAGCACCAGCATGGGCACATTTGCCTTCTTCCGGTAGGGGAAGGCATTGAGAAAACACACGAAGGACAAAATGGAAAACAGCATGGTGCAGAAGCCTGTGAAGCCCATCCCGGTTCCCTGGATTTTGGCGGTGGTGTTGGAAATGCTGGTCAGGTTCAGAGAATACACCAGGAAGGATACCACCAGAGCCGCCATGGCGATGTTCTGGGGCTTGCGTTTCAGAGAAACGATGAATTTGCGAAGCGTCTCGTTTTTCATGCCTTCTGCTCCCTTCCGATGGCGTTGGTGGTCTGCTTGTCGAAGAAATGCTTCCGCTGGAAGCTGACCTTCACCACATCATTCTGCCTGTAGCTCTTCCAGCCCCGGAGCTTGGCGGTGATCCGGGCGGCGCCCAGATGGCCGTGAACCAGGGTATTCATGCCCAGGTTCTCATTGGAGAACACCTTGACGCTCAGGCTTCCGCCCTCGACAATGTTCTCCGGCCGGATTCCCAGGGTGATCTCCTTCCCCTGGTAGGCGGAGAGGGTCTTCTGCTCCTGCTCCGTCAGGGGCACCTGGAAGTCCTTGCCCCGAAGTTCGGCCCCAGCCACGGTAACATCGAAGAAATTCATGGGGGGCAGGCCGATGAAGCTGGCCACAAAGAGGTTCGCCGGGGAATCATAGAGCTCCAGGGGCGTGCCCACCTGCTGGACATGGCCCATGGACATGCAGACGATCCGGTCTGCCAGGGTCAGCGCCTCGGTCTGGTCGTGGGTGACATAGAGCATGGTGGCCCCCAGCCGCTTGTGCAGCAGCAGAATCTCCCGCCGGGTGGCGCCCCGGAGCTTGGCATCCAGGTTGGAGAGGGGCTCGTCGAAAAGGAACACCTTGGGATTGCGGACAATGGAGCGGCCCATGGCCACCCGCTGGCGCTGGCCGCCGGAGAGCTGGCTGGGCTTCTTGTTCAGCTGGCTGGTGAGGTCCAGGATCTCCGCCGCCGCCAGCACCTTCTTGTGGATGACGTTGGGGTCTTCCTTCCGCAGCGTCAGGGAGAAGGCCATGTTTTCATAGATGGTCATGTGGCCGTAGAGCGCGTAGTTCTGGAACACCATGGCCATATCCCGGTCCTTGGCGGGCGTCTGGGTGATGTCCTTGCCGTCCAGGAAGAGGTGGCCCCGGGAGATGTCCTCCAGGCCCGCGATCATCCGCAACGTGGTGGATTTGCCGCAGCCGGAGGGGCCCACCAAAACAATGAGCTCCCCGTCCTTCACATCCAGGTTGAAATCGTACACCGCCTGAACCTTATTGTCATAAATCTTATCCACATGCTCTAAGCGAAGCTGTGCCATAGCCCATTCCTCCTCAGGCGGATTTGGTTTCCAGGGACGCCTGGTATTTTTTGAGTGTCCTGCTCCGCAGTCCGCCAATGACGGCGGCGGCCAGGCAGCAGAGGGCGGAGGCCACCAGGCAGACCACCACGAAGGTATACTGCCTGTCCCCCATCACCCGGCCCACCTTTTTCAGCTCCGTGGCATGGGCCTGGGCGGGCAGGATGAAAATTCTAACGATCTGGCCGATTCCCAGTCCGGCCAGCAGCCAGGCGTAGCCGCCCTTGTAGTTCTTGATGCCCTCGCTGGACAGAAAGCACGCCAGCATGAACACCAGATTATACAAAATAGAAGCGCCGATCATCATGGTATAGTAATAATCCCGGACATCGGACTGATAGATGGAGACAAAATAGAACACGTCAAAAAGAATTCCCAGCAGCGCCAGATTGGCGGGGAGCTTGTTTTTGATGAAGCGCATCCGGTCCTTCTTAATCAGCAGCTCTTCCTGGTTCATACCTTTGCCTCCTCTCCCTGGGCGATCAGGGCCCGCTCCTGCTTCATCAGGCTCCGCTTCCACAGGGCGTTGCCAACGAGAAGCACAGTCACAATGAGCAGCACGGCGAACACCCCATAGTGCGCGTCAAACCAGAAGGTGGACTGGGTGTAGAGGGTCTTCCAGCGCTTGGCATGCTTGGCCAGGGCCTCGAAATCCAGGCCCAAGAACTGCGCCCGGTATTGCTGCAGCTGGATATGGGCCCACACCGCCACCGCCACATTGGCCGCCGCCTGCAGGGCGATGCTCACAAAGTTTCCCACATAGTATTTCCGGCGGGAGTGGGTATTGGTGAGGAAGAGCAGGCAGCTCAGCAGAATCAGCCCCAGCCCCGCCTTCATAAAGGTATTGTTGAAGCCCTGCATGTCATAATAGACGATGGAGCCGGGCACCGTGGTCTTGGTCAGATCGTTGGGGTCGGTCATGGTGCCGTAGAGGCTGTCATACAAATCCGTCATGAGCCCCAGGGAATATATGAAAACCAGCGCGCTGGCAAGGATGGCCAGCAGGCACAGGATTTTTTGCAATTTCATTTGCGTTTTATACATAATCTACCTCCCCGTTGCGCCCATTCTCTCCCCCCCAGAGCCCTTGGGCTCCGGGGAGGGAAAGAGAATTGCTTTTTCAACGCTTGTGTGTTGCATCAGACTGCGCTGATGCCGGAGAAAGGGGAATGCGTGAAATTAGCCGATGGCGGCGTAATACTCCAGCAGGCGGTCCCAGGCGTCCTGCTTGATGTTCAGGTACTGCATACCGCCCCAATCCTCGGAAACGGTGGCGGCGGCGTCTTCGGCGTCGTACATATCGTCGTTGTAGCCGGTGGCGATCAGATCCACCAGGATGTTCTCTTCACCCTTGGAGGAGGAGAACTTGGTCTTCAGCTCGGAGTAGGTGTTGATCATGTCGTTCTCCACCCGGGTGGTGGGCAGAACGGTGGGCATGGAGATGTACCAGGGGTTCTCGGTGACAGCCAGCTCGGGGTGCTTGATGGTGCCCAGGCCGATGGCAGCGGAGATGTGGCCGGCGCCTTCCTTGCCCACTTCCTGGGTGCACTGATACTCAAAGGCCTGGCTCTTGGCGAAGGACAGGGTGGAGCCCAGGTAGAAGCGGGCGTAGTTGGTGTAGTTGCCGGAGGCCTTCTCCCACAGCTCGTCGTAGGTGGCGTCGGCAATCACGGGCATTTCCACGCCGTTGAAGCTGAAGGTCACATAGCTGCCGTCGTCATTGGTCTTGATGAAGGCGTCGGGGCCGTAGGACATGAGGATCATACCCTTGTCGCTGTAGGCGAAGTCGATGAGGGCCAGGGCGGCATTCAGCTTGTTGGTGTCGTCGCCCACGCCGGCCTTGGAGATGCCCCAGCCGTCGGTCTTCACGGAACGCCAGGACTCGGTGAAGCGCATGAACACGCCGTCTTCGTCGGTGCCGTCGTACCAGTGGGCCACGGGAACCATCACGGCCATGTACTTCTCGCCCTCGTCCAGGACGGTGGCGTTGTAAACGGTCTGGGTCTGGTTGTAGTCATAGTGCATGAAGCCCAGGTCGTTCTGCAGGTAGGTCTTGGTGCTCTCCTCGGACATATCCACGAAGGCCTTGGAAATCAGGCCTTCCTCCACCATGGCATTCATCTTTTCCAGAGCCTCGTAGGTGGCTTCCTCCTGGCGGGCGTCATGGAGCAGGCCGTCCTCGCCCACGTACAGGTAATCCTGACGGGACTCCAGGCCGCGGACACTGAACAGGACGCCGGCAAAGCGGAACATATCCACACGGCGCTGGTTGTTGTTGTCCTCACGGGTGAACAGGCCCTGGATGCTGTCGGTGCCGTTCAGGGTCTGGGCGTTGGAGGTGACGCAGCGCAGCAGCGCTACCAGCTCGTCAGCGTCCCAGGCGGCGTTCTGGCCGATGAACAGGTTGGAACGGGTGGTGCCGTAGTAGCCGTCGTAGGCCTCGTCGATGTAGGTACGCAGCATGTTCACGGCGTCCACGCCGGACATGGAGCCGACCTCATTCATCTTCTCCACAATGTTTCCAGCCACGTCGTAGTTCTTGGAGATGGTCTCCACGTCAGTGCCCTCGGCATTGACCACATCGATCTCCACCACGCCCTCGGTGGGCATGTAAGGCTCGCAGACAGGCTCGGCGGTGTTGCCGCAGGCATCGGCGGTGAACTCGCCCTCGCCGTCCAGGAGCTTGGCCACCCAGTCGGCACGCATCAGAGGCATCCGCTCGATGTCGTTGACGCCGTCAAAATAGGGAGAGAAGTAGATGGCGCCGGTGGAGGTGTTGCCGGTGATGGACAGGCGGACGATGGGGTTGGCGTCCAGGTAGGCCTTGAAGTTGGGCATCTGGTCCAGGTACTCGGCGATGTTCACCAGAGCGCCGGTCTCGCCGTACTCGGACAGGGTGACGGCAGTGCCGGAGACCATGTCCACCTCGGTCAGTCTGTCTTTCCAGTACTCGAATTCCTTGGCGGCGCTGTTGCCCTGGTACTTGTCCTCAAAGGTAACGCCCAGTTCCTTCTGGACTTCCACCCAGGTGGGCTTCAGGTCGCCGCTGTGATAGGTCACGCCGTCGGCCAGGACGATGCCCTCGCCGGCGACCTCGGCGTCAAAGAACAGGCCGGTCTTGGCGTTGTTGTAGCCGGTGGCCATGCGCAGCACGGTGCCCTCGGCATAGGTCAGGCCGGACTCAGCGGAAGCGCTGCCCACCAGCAGGGCGGCGACCATGGCCACCACCAGCAGCAGGGCCAGCAGAGATTTCACGTTTTTCATGTTTTCCTCCTCATAAAATTAATAATTGTTAAACAGCCCACGCTGTAAAACACGTTATTCCTTCACGCCGCCCACATTGACGCCCTTGGCAAAATACTTCTGAATGAAGGGGTAAATCACCAGGATGGGCACGATGGAGCAGACGATCAGCGCGTAGATCATGGAGTCCGAGGCGAAGACCTCGTTCCAGCCCGCCATGAATTCCGGGTCGGTGTACTGCTCCAGCTGCAAGCGGATGAACACCTGCAAGGGATGCTCATTGGAGTTGGAGATCATCTGCCGGGCCCAGAAATAGCCGTTCCACCGGGAGATGGCAAAGAACAATGCCACGGTGGCGATGGTGGATTTGCTCATGGGGATGTACACCTGGCCCAGCACCTGGAATTCGGAGGCGCCGTCTACAATGGCGGCCTCTTCAATTTCCGAGGGCACCCCCTCAAAGGCGTTGCGCAGCAAAATGATGTTCATGGCCGCCATGCCCATGGCGATGACCACCAGCCATTTGTCGTCCA
>CAZYWM010000124.1:0-5400 GCA_964651615.1 uncultured Oscillospiraceae bacterium
GGGAATATTATCCTCCCGCTTTTGTTAAACGCCTGAGTGTTCCGTTGAATGGAACCAGGAACCGGCTTCTGAGCTCAATCCCCCCTTGTGTAAAGGGGGGATTGGGCAGCAGGCAGTTATGAGATAGATTTGTTGGGCGAAATGGTACAGACCAAACCATTGGGGAAATGCCTTTCCCCGGGGCGGAGAGGGTATACGAAAGAGCCCTCTCCGCCTCGCAAGCTCGGCAGCTCTCCCAGAGGGAGAGCCAAGGGTGCCGTAAGCGCCAGTGCGTTAAATTCCAATTTGACGCAAAACCTACAATTCCTAATCCCTCATTCCTAATTCCCCCCGGCGGGATGAACTGCCGGGAATTTTTATGAAATAGATGTTGAAAAATCAACAAGTCTGTGATACAATGGCCCCACCGTGTGGGGGAGGAATGAGCATGGACCGATTTGAGACCTTTACCGGCTCCATTTTGGAGCTGAGCCGGTATGTACAGAAGCTGAAGGAGATAGAGATGAAGCCCTTCGGGCTGCGGGGCAATCATGTGATGTGCCTGTACCACCTGGGGAAGAACCCCCAGGGCCTCACCGTCACCCAGGTGGCGGAAACCTGCAGGGAGGACAAGGCCGCCGTGTCCCGGTGCCTGTCCCAGCTGGTGGAGCGGGGACTGGTCCGGGGGGACTTCCCGGAGCACAAGCGTTCCTACCGCACCCCCCTGACCCTTACCGACGCCGGCCGGGAGCTGGTGGGGAAAATCGACCAGCGGATAGACGACGCCATGGCAGGCGGCGGCACCGGCCTGACCGAGCAGCAGCGGGAAATTTTTTACACCGCAATGGAGACCATCATCAACAATCTCTCCCGGTACATTGCCTCCCGGGAAGCCTGAAAGGAACATTTATGGAAAAGATTCGCATCATCACCGACTCCGGCTCGGACATCTGCCGGCCATACCCCGAAAACCTCACCGTCATGCCTCTGACCATCCACTTTGGGCAGGAGGAATATCAGGACGGCGTGACCATCGATCACAAAACCTTTTACGAAAAGCTCCTCTCCGGCAAGGAGCTGCCCACCACCAGCCTGATTCCTCCGGGGGAATTTGAGCAGGCCTATGAGCAGGCCCGGGCGGCGGGGGAGACCGTCATCGCCATTGTGCTGTCCTCCAAGCTCTCCGGCACCTGCCAGAGCGCCATCCTGGCCGCCGACGGATTTGAGAACGTGTATGTGGTGGACAGCCTGAACGCCACCCTGGGGGAGCAGATTCTGGTGAAATACGCCCTCCAGCTGGTGGACCGGGGGCTAACTGCCGGGGAAATCGTGGCGGAGCTGGAGCGGGCCAAATCCCATGTGAACCTTATGGGCCTGCCCGACACCCTGGAATATCTCCACCGGGGCGGCCGGGTGTCCAAGACCGTGGCGGTGCTGGGCGGGGCCCTGGCCATCAAGCCGGTGCTGTGCCTGACCGACGGCGTGGTGGTGATGATCGGCAAGGCCCGGGGCTCCAAAAACGGGAACAACTATCTGATCCAGGAAGTCAGAAAAAAGGGCGTGGATTTCAGCAAGCCCCTGTGCCTGGGCTATACCGGCCTCAGCGACGAGCTGCTCCAGCGCTATATCGCCGACAGCCGGGAGCTTTGGGAGGGGAAGGTGGAGCGCCTCCCCATCTCCACCGTTGGGGCCACCATCGGCACCCATGTGGGCCCGGGAGCGGTGATTGTGTCCTTCTTTGACGCGCAGCCGTAATTACCGGCTGAATGGAGCCAGGCAATTGTTAATTTTTCCGTGCGTATTGACTGCGTTGCATGAAACGGGTATAATATGGGTATAATATTACTATCCAAGGGGGACTTGATATGAATATTCGCCCATCCGCGGCAATCCGCCAGAATTACAACGAAATTGCCGATATGTGCAGAAAGACCGCAGAGCCGGTTTTCCTTACCAAAAATGGCGAGGGAGATTTGGTCGTGATGGACATCGAAACCTACAACCGCAGGGAAAAGATGTTAAAGCTCCGTGAAGAACTGCTTGCCGTGGAGGAGGACAGGATGCGTGGCAGCGAAGGCTACTCTGTTGATGAGGTCGCTGCGATGATGCGCAGGGCAATCAAGGAGGCGGCAGGCCGTGGAGCGGCAGAATAAATACCGTGTGATTATCTCGGAACGGGCGGCACAGATGCTTGTTTCCCATGCCGCGTTCCTGGCGCAAATCAGCCCGGAAGCGGCGGAAGGGCTGACGGCAGAGTTTGAGAAAACAGCAAAATCCTTGGAAGTAATGCCGCACAGATGCCCGTGGCTCACAGGGGAATATATTCCAAGAAACGCTTACCGTTTTATCCTGTTTGAAAAACGCTATATGATCATCTTCCAGACGGTGGATGATATAGTCTATGCCGATTATGTGGTGGATTGCAGACAGGACTACAGCAGGCTTCTCAGATAGCAACGGGCAAAGGGCAAGGCGCTGGGAGAGATATAAGATAAGAGATAATAGATAATAAAGAATAGATAATAGCAATAAAAAGCGCACTTCCTTGGACAGAAGCCCATGCGGAAGTGCGCTTGCTTTATTCTTCAATTCTGCGGATGTCCGCCCCCAGGGAGGAGAGCTTGCCGATCATGTCTTCATAGCCCCGCTCCACGAAGTGGATGTTCTGCACCTGGGTGGTGCCTCGGGCTGCCAGGCCTGCAATCACCAGAGCGGCCCCGGCCCGCAGGTCGTGGGCGGAGACGGTGGCGCCTTCCAAATGGTCAACGCCCTGCACCGTGGCGGTTTTGCTGCTGATGGTGATTTTGGCGCCCATGGCCTCCAGCTCCTTGCAGTAGCCGAAGAACCGGGTCTCATACACGGACTCCGTCAGGCGGCTGATGCCCTTTGCCAGGGACATGCACACGCAGACCTGGGCCTGCATATCCGTGGGGAAGCCGGGGTAGGGCCGGGTCTTCACCGTGGTCTGGCGCAGGTGGCCGGTGCTGATGATCCGCACCGCGTCGTCAAAGGGGATGATCCGGGCGCCCATCTCCTGCAGCTTGGAGGTGATGCACTCCAGATGCTTGGGAATCACGTTCTGAACCAGCACATTGCCTCCGGTGGCGGTGACGGCGGCCAGGTAAGTACCCGCCTCGATCTGGTCGGGGATGATGGTATAGGTGCCGCCCTTCAGGGCGTTGACCCCCCGAATCTTCACCGTGTCGGTGCCCGCGCCGGAAATCCGGGCCCCCATGGTGTTCAGGAAGTTGGCCAGGTCCACAATGTGGGGCTCCTTGGCGGCGTTTTCGATGATGGTCTGACCGGGAAGCAGGGTGGCGGCGATCATGATGTTCACCGTGGCGCCCACGGACGCCATATCCAGGCTGACCCGGCTGCCCTGCAGCCCGTCGGGGCCCGGCTTCAGGGCCACATAGTCCTCCGTTTCGTCCACGTCCGCCCCCAGGGCCAGGAAGCCCTTGATGTGCTGGTCGATGGGCCGGGAGGCAAAATTGCAGCCCCCGGGCAGCGCCACGTGGGCCTTGCCGAACCGGCCCAGCAGGGCGCCCATCAGGTAGTAGCTGGCGCGCATCTCACGCACCAGGTCCGCGGTGGGCTCGGTGCAGTGGACGGCGGTGCAGTCGATCTCCACCACATGGGCCTCGGGGCAGACAATGTCGGCTCCCATCCCCTCCAGAATATCCAGCAGGATGCGCACGTCGGAAATATCGGGGACATTCTCGATCCGGCATTTGCCGCTGACCAGAAGCGCCGCCGGCAGAATTGCCACCGCCGCGTTTTTCGCGCCGCTGATGCCAACGGAGCCGTTCAGCGGTTTACCGCCATTGATTTCATATTTGGCCAAGGATGATCCTCTCCTTGCGATAGTTTCGGAAAATGCGGATTAGCCTTTCTATATTATCATAGTTTTCCGGCGGTGTAAAGATAAATTATTTACGTAAACCCTTGGGGTAGTGATTTTTCAGCTGTTTCCCGTCGCCCTTGCCCCAGCCCAGGGAAAATTCGTCGGCCTTCACCAGGCACCAGCCCTTCTCGCGGCAGGGGAGCACATCCCCGTGGAGGAAGGAGCGGATTTCCGAGCTTCCCGCCGGGTAGGATACCTGGCAGGTGCAGTCCTTCAGCCACAGGGCCAGGGCGTGGGCGGGCTCGAACCGGTCCTTCTTCATGGTTCCCAGCTCCAGACCGGGGCGGAGCACCTTTAATCCCCCGATGTCCGGCATCCCGGCGGGGGCCCAATAGAGGGTCGGCCCAAAGAAGATCCCCCGGCCCTGCGGCAGCCGGATGCCCAGCTCCCCGGCGAAATCCTCCCAGCACCGGGGCAGCTTTTCGCCGGAAGGGGGCGGGGCACTGCTCTCCGGCTGCCCCATTCTACGCAGAACGGCGGCAAAATGTCCCTCCCCCAGCAGCTTGTGGGGCCAGAGCCGGTACATGGCCGGGCCGCTTTCCGAAAACCAGGGGGCCTCCACCGGCTCCGGGGCGAAATCCGGGTGGGAATCCAGAAAGCGGAGCACCGCCTCTTCGTCCTCCTGGGGGGCGAAGGTGCAGGTGGAATAGACCAGCCTGCCCCCGGGCTTAACCAGACCGGCGGCGCAGTCCAGAATTTCATCCTGACGGCGGGCGCACATGTCCACCGTCTCCGGGCTCCAATCGGTGACGGCGGCCTCCTCCTTGCGGAACATGCCCTCCCCGGAGCAGGGGGCGTCCACCAGCACCCGGTCGAAAAAGCCGGGCAGCCGCCGGGAGAGGGACAGGGGCGTTTCGTTTGTCACGATGGCGCCCGCAATCCCCAGGCGCTCCACATTCTGGGAGAGAATTTTAGCCCGCTTGGGGCTGTACTCATTGCACAGCAGCAGCCCCTCCCCCTTCATCCGCCCGGCGATCTGGGTGGACTTGCCGCCGGGGGCGGCGCAGAGGTCCAGCACACGCTCCCCCGGCTGGGGGTCCAGCAGGGCCACCGGCGCCATGGCGCTGGCTTCCTGTAGATAATATACGCCCGCCTCGTGGTATACATGCAGCCCGGGCCGGGCCTGGGGGTCATAATAATATCCCATAGGCTCCCAGGGGACAGGGCTGCCCACAAAGTCCAGCTTTGGAGGCTCCCCCTTCAGCGGGTTAAACCGCAGGGCCACCGCCCGGGGCCGCTGGAGGCTCAGGGCGAAGGCGTCGTATTCCGCTCCCAGCTGGGCGCGCATTCTCTCGAGAAACAATTCAGGAAGCATGGTTCCCCTCCCGTATCCATTCCGTTTGCTCCATCATACCATCCCTTCGCAAATATTTCAAGGCGGCGTCTGAAATGATTGACATTTCTCCTGTTTTGTGAGAAAATACTAAGACAAAAAATTGCATATGGGCTGGACGAAGCAAACAGGCAAATTGATGTTTGGCAGTAAGTTGAATGGTGGCAGGTGCCGGTTCCTGAGC
>CAZYWM010000125.1:0-5372 GCA_964651615.1 uncultured Oscillospiraceae bacterium
GCCCCCGCCGCCACGAACTGCTCCAGAATCCAGGTGATTCTGGGATTGTTCACGCCGGTGTTCAGCTTCCCGTCGGAGAAGGTTCCGGCGCCCCCTTCGCCGAACTGGACGTTGCTCCCCGGGTCCAGAGGGCCCCCGGAGAAGAAGGCTTCCACCTTTTTGTGCCGGGCGGCGGCATCCTCCCCCCGTTCCAGCACCAGGGGGCGCTGGCCTGCCAGAGCCAGAATCAGGGCGGCAAACATTCCCGCCGGGCCAAAGCCAATCACCACCGGCCGGACTTCCGGGGCCGGGCGGGGCAGGGGAGGCTTGTAAAAATCCCGGGGGGCCGGGGCGGCCCGCTTGCACCCGGCGTGCTTCAGCACCTTGGCCTCGCTCCCCTCCACCGCCACATCCACGGTGTAGATGATCCGCACCTCCGGCTTCTTTCGGGCGTCCACACTCCGCCGGATGATTTTAAGCGCCCGGATTTTGGAGGGGGAGAGCCGCAGCAGCCTGGCTGCCTCAAACCCCAGTTGGCTGGCGCTGTGCTCGGGAGGGAGGGAAATGTCCCGTAACCGAATCATATTGTCTCCTTTCCGGCGCTGAGCCCCGCCAATCTTCCGGAGCTCCAGGCCCATTGCAGATTGTAGCCGCCGCAGTCGCCGTCCACATCCAGCACCTCGCCGCAGGCGAAGAGCCCGGGGAGAAGCTTGCTTTCCATGGTTTTTTCATCGAATTCCCGGGTTGCCATTCCCCCCGCCGTCACCTGGGCGCTGTCCATGCCCATGGGCTCTGTCAGGGGAACCTCAAATGCCTTCACCGCCCGGGCCGCACAGACCAGCTCCTCCCGGGACAGTTTGGAAATGGGGCATTGGAGGGAGATTCCCGCCGCCTGGGTCAGCACCCGGCCCAGCCGGTTGTGGAGGATGCCGGTGAGCAGCTCCGAGGCATTCAGCCCCGTCTTTTGGCGGCGGCCCAGCTCCCGAAGCAGCGTTTCCTCCTGGATTTCCGGCAAGAAGTCCAGCCGGCAGCACCAGTCTCCCTTCCCTTGGCACACATCCCGGGAGATTTCAAAAATCACCGGCCCGGACAGGCCGTATTCCGTAAATTGCAGTTCTCCCACACTTTCCCGGATGGGCGTTCCATCCAGCAGAATCTCCGCCCGGCAGTGGCAGCGAACCCCCTTCAGACCCACAACGCCGCCCCAGGAGGATTTCAGCTGCACCAGGGCGGGGGAGAGCCGGGTGCAGTGGTGGCCCAGACTCCGCAGCAGCCGGTAGCCGGACATGCTGCCCCCCAGCCTGGTTCCCGCGAGGCCCCCGCAGGCGATGATCAGGCGCTGGCAGTCCAGGGCCTCTTCGCCGAATTCCAGGCGGAAGCCCGACGGGGTCTTTCGGATTTTCTCCACCTCCGCTCCCAGCCGGAGCTGGATGTTGGGCTGCTCCAGGGCGAAGCGCAGCACATCCACCACGGAATTGGCCTGGTCGGAATAGGGGTAGACCCGGCCCGATTCCTCCGCCACGGTAAAAAGCCCCAGGCTCCGGAACCATTCCAGGGCAGCTTCCGGGGGAAAGGCGGAGATGGCGTATTCCGAAAAGGCGGAGTTCTCTCCATGGTAGCCTCCGGCGGAAGCGTGCAGATTGGTCAGGTTGCAGCGCCCGTTGCCGGTGGCCTGGAGCTTGCGGCCCAGCCGGGCCTGACGCTCCAATAGAATGATCTGATTTTTGGGATTCTCTGCCGCCGCCAAAGCCGCCGCCATACCGGAGGCCCCGCCCCCGATGATTGCAATAGTCATAGTTGATCCATCCTGCTCTATTTTAAGATATGAGATATGGGATATGAGATTAGGAATGAGGAATTAGAAGGATGATACACTTTCCCCCGCACCCGTAGGGGCGGGTCTTGACCCGCCCGTTGGGGATACCCAGAATCACTGGGCAGCGGGCGAGTCAAGACTCGCCCCTACGGGATGTCTATAAGTTAACGACATTGGTATGAGGGATTGGGCAGTTGCTATTTCGCCGGGCTTGGGGCGAATACGTAACATCCCGCCGCCCAATTTCTCATTTCTCATTCCTAATTCCACATTATACCCCACAATTCTCCGCCGCACAAGAAAAACTTCTTCCCTCCCGGGCGGGAATATGGTATACTAGGAAACGGTGATAACATGAACCGAAATAATATTGAAAAAATTGCGAAAACTCCCGAGGACCGGCTGCTGCTGGCAAAGCTCTGGGACAAGATCGATGCCGGAATGCGGAAAAACATTTTGGCCTCCACCTGCTTCCTCTCCCCCCGGGAGCTGGAGCTGGCCCGGTTCCTCTTCGGAGCTCCGGAGGGGCTGCATGAATTCGGAGGCTACGATGAGGCGGAGCGAAAAATGCTGGTCTACCTGCCGGAGTATCTGGACGAGAGCCAGCTCACCGGGCCGGACAGTCCGGTTATCTGCCTCCGGGCTACCTTCTACCAGGGGGACAGCCCCAGCCACCGGGATTTCCTGGGCGCGCTGATGGGGGCGGGACTGGGCCGGGAGAGCGTGGGGGACATCTGCGTGGGAGAGGCCAGCTGTGACTTTTTCGTCACCGCCCAAATCGCCCCCTACTTGCTGGGCAACTTCACCGGGGCGGGAAGGACCCATGTCCACCTGGAAGCCATCCCCCTGGACCAGGTTCGGATTCCCGAGCCAGAGGTGCAGCAAATCAAAGACACCCTGGCCTCCCTGCGGCTGGACAGCGTGATTGCCTCGGGCTTCCGCATTGGCAGAAGCCTGGCCGCGCAGTACATCTGCGCCGGGAAGGCCGCTGTGGACGGGCTCCCCTGTGAGAAGCCGGACAAGCTGGTTCCCGAGGGGGCAAAAATTTCCGTCCGGGGACTGGGTAAAATCAAATTGGCAAAAATAGGCGGCACCACCAAAAAGGATCGAATCAGCGTGGTGCTCCACCGATATGTGTGAGGAATCGAAAATGGAAATGAAAGAAGTCATCGCCAGAATCAACGATCTGGCCCACAAAGCAAAGGCGGAGGGCCTGACCCCGGCGGAAACTGCCGAGCGGGACAAGCTGAGAAGAATCTACATCGATGCTGTGAAGGCCAGCCTGACCGGCCAGCTGGAGCACACCTACATTCTCCGCCCCGACGGAACCAAGGAAAAGGTGGAAAAAAAGAAATGAATCTTCGGGAACAAATTGCCGCTTTTACCCCATGGAATGAGCAGGAGCAGCGGGACAAGCAGGAGCTTCTCGCCTGGCTGGACAGCGGCACTGACATCTACACCCGCCGGTGCGGCGCGGCCCACCTGACCGCCTCCGCCTGGGTGGTGAGCCCCGACCGGGAGAAGGTGCTCATGGCCTATCACAACCTCTACGACTCCTGGGCCTGGCTGGGCGGCCACGCCGACGGGATGGAGGATTTGCGGGCCGTGGCGGAAAAGGAGGTCCGGGAGGAGAGCGGCCTGGAGGAACTCCGGCCTCTGGACGACGGAATCTTCTCCCTGGAAATTCTCACCGTGGACGGCCACGAGAAGCGGGGCAGGTACGTCTGCTCCCACCTGCATCTGAACGTCACGTATCTCTTTGAGGCCGACCCCGCTGCCCCGGTGCGATCCAAGCCCGACGAGAACCGGGCCGTGGCCTGGTTTGGGGTGGGGGAGGTGCTGCAAAAATCCACCGAACCCTGGTTTTGCCAGCGGATTTATTCAAAATTGATGGAGAAAGTGCGCTGCCTGGCGCGATAAGGAGAAAAAATGGAATTTCTGCCCATTACCAAGGAGGAAATGAAAAATCGGGGCTGGGAGCAGTGCGATTTTGTATACGTCTGCGGCGATGCCTATGTGGATCACCCCTCCTTCGGCCACGCCATCATCAGCCGGATTCTGGAAAGCCACGGCTACAGCGTAGGCATCATCCCCCAGCCGGACTGGAAAAATCCCAAATCCATCGATGTGTTCGGCCGGCCCCGGCTGGGCTTCCTGGTGTCCGGCGGCAACATGGACTCCATGGTCAACCACTATTCCGTCACCAAGCACCGGCGGAAAACCGATGCCTTCACCCCCGGCGGGGTCATGGGCAAGCGGCCGGACTATGCCACGGTGGTCTATTGCAACCTGATCCGCCAGAGTTACAAGGATGTGCCCATCCTCATCGGCGGCATCGAGGCCAGCCTGCGGCGGCTGTCTCACTACGATTACTGGTCAGAGAGTGTGAAGCGCTCCATCCTCCTGGACTCCCAGGCGGATTTGCTGATGTACGGCATGGGGGAGCGGAGCGTTGTGGAGATCGCCGACGCCCTGAACGCCGGAATGGATGTGAAGGACATCACCTACATCGACGGCACGGTGTTCAAAACCCAGACCCTGGACGACAGCTTCCCCACCATCATCCTGCCCACCTTTGAGCAGGTGCGGCAGGATAAGCGCAGCTATGCCGAATCCTTCAAAATCCAGTATGGCAACTGCGACCCCTTCACCGCCAAGCGCCTGGCGGAGCAGTACGGCAGGGAATACGTGGTGCAGAATCCCCCTCAGAAGCCCCTGACCACAGCCGAAATGGACGCCGTGTACGATCTGCCCTACTGCCGCGCCTACCACCCCAGCTACCAGAAGGCCGGGGGCGTCCCCGCCATCGAGGAGGTAAAATTCAGCCTGGTGAGCAACCGGGGCTGCTTCGGGGCCTGCTCCTTCTGCGCCCTGACCTTCCACCAGGGGCGGATTGTCCAGGTGAGAAGCCACGAGTCCATCCTCCGGGAGGCGGAAGCCATGACCCGCGACCCGGATTTCAAGGGCTACATCCACGATG
The DNA here is from genome assembly GCA_964651615.1 of uncultured Oscillospiraceae bacterium. Taxonomy (GTDB): domain Bacteria; phylum Bacillota; class Clostridia; order Oscillospirales; family Oscillospiraceae; genus Faecousia. Next base: position 4,776 of record CAZYWM010000125.1, read on the forward strand.
TGGGAGGCCCCACCGCCAATTTCCGCCACCCGGCCTGTGAAAAGCAGCTGACCAAGGGGGCCTGCGGCGGGCGGCAGTGCCTGTTCCCAACTCCCTGCAAGAACATGAATGCCGACCATTCCGACTATGTGGCCCTTCTGCGCAAGCTCCGGAAGATACCCGGGGTGAAGAAGGTGTTTGTCCGCAGCGGCATCCGGTTTGACTACCTGCTTGCGGATAAAAAGGATACCTTCTTTAAGGAACTGGTGCAGTATCATATCTCCGGCCAGCTGAAGGTGGCCCCGGAGCACGTGTCCGATGCCGTGCTCCGCCGGATGGGCAAGCCCAGAAACGAGGTGTACAACCGGTTTGTGGAGAAGTATTTTGCCCTGAACAGGCAGTACGGCATGAATCAGTTCCTGGTGCCCTACCTCATGTCCAGCCACCCGGGCTCCACCATGAAGGAGGCTGTGGAGCTGGCGGAGTACATCCGGGACATGGGCTACAACCCGGAGCAGGTGCAGGACTTCTATCCCACCCCCTCTACCTTGTCTACGGTGATGTATTACACCGGCCTGGACCCCCGAACCATGGAGCGGGTCTATGTCCCCACCGACC
>CAZYWM010000126.1:0-5177 GCA_964651615.1 uncultured Oscillospiraceae bacterium
CAAATTACAATTTGCCGCGCTTGAGGATAATTCCTAATTTCTCATTCCTAATTTTAAGAAAGGAGCGTCTGTCATGGAACTGGAATTAAAATCACTTCTCGAGAAAATCACTCCGCCGGATGAGGCCGCCATGTCGGCGGCGAAAATCCGTCAGGACCAGCTGGCGAAGCCCCCGGAGAGCCTGGGACGGCTGGAAGAACTGTCCATTCAGCTGGCGGGCATCACCGGAAAGGTCCACAACACCATGGAGCACCCCCACCTGCTGGTCTTCGCCGCCGACAACGGCGTGGTGGAGGAGGGGGTGTCCAGCGCCCCCCAGTCTGTTACCCTGATGCAGACCATCAACCTGACCCGGGCCAAGACCGGCGCCTCCACGCTGTGCAAGGAATTCGGCGTGGGCATCACTGTCTGTGATGTGGGGGTGAACGCGGAAATTCGCGACCCGGCGGTGCTGAACCGAAAGATCGCCTTCGGCACCGGGAACATCGTCAAGGGCCCCGCCATGACCCGGGAGCAGGCAATTTCCGCCATTCTCACCGGCGCCGGGCTGGCCATCCACACAGAGGCGGACGGCATCGGCATTGGCGAAATGGGCATCGGCAACACCACCACCTCCTCTGCCATCCTCTCCGTGCTGCTGGACCTGCCGGTGGAAGCAGTCACCGGGCGGGGCGGCGGCATCACCGATGAAGCCTTCCAGGTGAAAAAGGATGTGATTCGCCGGGCCATTGCCCTGAACAGGCCGGACAAAAACGACGTGGTGGACGTGCTCAGCAAGGTGGGCGGTTTTGACCTGGCCGCCATGTGCGGCGCGTTCCTGGGGGCCGCCGCCAGCAAGCGTCCGGTGGTCATCGACGGGTTTATCTCCGTGGTGGCCGCCATGTGCGCCGTGCGGCTGAATCCTCTGGTGCGCCACTACCTGGTGCCCAGCCACGCCTCCTTTGAAATCGGCTACAAGCTGGCCATGGAGGAAATGGGCCTTCAGCCCATCCTCCTGCTGGGAATGCGGCTGGGCGAGGGCAGCGGATGCCCCCTGGCCTTCCAGGTGCTCCGGGCCGCCTGCTCCATCATCAACCACATGGCCACCTTCCAGCAGGCGGGGATCGACGACGGCTATCTGGAGGAAATCCGGGAGGGGGACAAATTCACCGTGGAGGACGCCCAATGATCGTCTTCATCACCGGCGGGGCCAAGAACGGCAAATCCTCCTACGCCCAGCGCCTGGCGGGGAGGCTGGCAGGGGACGGTCCCCGGTACTACATCGCCACCATGATTCCCGTGGATGAAGAGGATCGGGACCGGATCCGCCGCCACATCGCCGACCGGGATGGTCTGGGCTTTGAGACGGTGGAGCAGGGCCGGGATATTCTGGAGTGTCTTCCCAAAGTGGACAGGAACGCCAGCTTCCTTCTGGACAGCGTCACCGCCCTGCTGATGAATGAGCTCTTCCTCCCCCCGGACTACCATCTGAACCCGGAGGCCGGGGAGAAGTGCGCCCGGGAATTGGCCCAGTTTTCCCGCTGCGTCAAAAACATCGTCCTGGTCAGCGACTATCTCTATTCCGACGCCCTGCGCTACGACGAAACCACCGAAATCTATCGAAAGGCTCTGGCGGGCATCGACCGGAAGCTGGCCGAAATCAGCGACGTGGTGTTGGAGCTTTCCGCCGGGAACGTGATTGTACACAAGGGGGATTCATGAAGCTTTGGTTGTACGCCCTGGGCATGTGCCAGTCCATGTTCTGCGCCCTCCCCTTTCCATGGCACGGCTGGGAGGAGAAGGCAAGGGATCGGATGCTGCTGTGTCTGCCCCTCATTGGGCTGGAAATCGGCCTGATCTGGTGGGGGCTGGTCTGGCTGTGTGATTATTTTGCCCTGCCCCAGCTTCTGCGCTCCCTGGTGCTCTGCGCCGCCCCCTATCTGCTCACCGGGTTTATGCACCTGGATGGATTTATGGACGTGACGGATGCGGTTCGCTCCTATCGGAGTTTGGAGCGCCGCCGGGAGATATTAAAGGACTCCCATGTGGGCAGCTTTTCCGTCATTGGGGTGGTGCTGGCCATTCTCTGCCAGTTTGCCGCCAGCGCCTGTCTGAGCAGCGGGATGGATATGCGCGCTCTGATCCTCATCCCCGTGGTGAGCCGGTGCTGCAGCGTGCTGGCCATCGGGCTGCTGCCCCCTATGCAGACCAGCCAGTATGCCCGGCGGCAGCCCCATGTGGCGCTTCCCCTGCTCACGCTGGCCCTGGCCCTTGGCTTTGGCTTTTGGATGGGGATGAAAACCGGCCTGGCCCTGCTCTCCTGCGCCCTGGGCTTTGCCCTGGCGCTGCTGCGGGCCTATCGCTCCCTGCGGGGCATGAACGGAGACATCTCCGGCTACTGCCTGACCTTGGGGGAGCTGACCGCGCTGATTATGATGGCAATTTTGTATTCACAAGGAGGGAGCCTATGAACCTGATTATCGGAGGGGCCTACCAGGGCAAACGAGACTTTGCCAAGGCCGCCTTTCATCTGGAGGAAAAAGATATTTTCACCTGCAGCGGAGAAGAAATCGACTTTTCCGCCCCCTGTATCGACAAAATTGAGGAATTCACCCTGGCCTGTGTGAAGTCTGGAAAGGATCCCATCGCCCTGTTTCAGGCAAGCAGACCTCAGTGGGCGGAGTCCGTGCTGATCTGCCAGGATATTTTCTGCGGCGTGGTGCCCCTGGAGGCAGAGCTGCGGCAGTGGCGGCAGGAGACCGGGCGGCTGTGCCAATATCTGACGAAAAACGCCGCTCAGGTCAGCCGGATATTCTGCGGATTGGAGCAGCGGTTAAAATGAACGCCCTCTATCTCATCCGCCATGGAAAAACCGCCGCCAACGAGGCCCATCTCTACTGCGGCAGCAGCGATCTGCCCCTCAGCCCCGCTGGGGAGGCGGAGCTGCGGCAGCTTCGCTTCACCCTGCCCCCCGCCCGGTTCCTCACCAGCGGCATGAAGCGCACAGAGCAGACCCTGGCCATTCTCTTTGGGGAGGTTCCCCACCGGGCGGAGCTGGATTTCCGGGAGATCGACTTCGGCCGCTTCGAGCTCCACTCCTATGAGGAGCTGAAAGACGACCCCCAGTATCAGGCCTGGCTCACCGGGGACAACCGCCGGAATATCCCGCCGGAGGGGGAGAGCGGGGCGCAGATGGAAGCGCGGGTTCTGGCGGCTCTGGCCAGATTGGAAGCGGAGGACCTTCCCACCGTCCTCATCACCCACGGCGGCGTCATTGCCTGCATCATGGAAACTCTTTTCCCAGAGGAAAACAAAAACCGCTACCAGTGGCAGCCGAAACCGGGCCACGGGTACGCGGTGTATTCTGACCGATATGAAGCCATTCCATAAGAGGCTGCCTCCATTCCCAGGAGGCAGCCTCTATTTATCATGATGCCGGGATTGGGCAGCGGGCCCCAAAATGACGGTGGGCCCAATGCGGGGAGGTGCGCCTCCGTTGCCTTGGAATTACACCACTTCGCCCAACGTATCTGTCCCGCAACTGCCTGCTGCCCAATCCCCCCTGCCCCCCTTTACACAAGGCGGGCTACGCTCTGGAACCGGTACTTGGTTCCATTCAATGGAGCACTCAAAAACCGTAGGGGTTGGCGGGGTCATGACCCCGCCCTACGAAACGCCAAATTACAATCTACTTAATTCCTAATTATCTCATATCTCATATCCCATATCTTATATCTTCCCCCGCCTCCCCCACCAGGGAATAGTCCGGGCGGCCGAAGCCCGCAATGCCGGGGAAGTCCACGGGATACTGTTTTTCAGCCACGCAGCCCCCGTTGGGGACAACGCCCGCCTCGTCGGAGGTGTTGCCCTCCACCGTATAGACCCTGTCCCGGGAAACCCGGGTTACAATACCGGTGTGGCAGATGTTCCCATTCTGGCGGAAGAAAATCTGATCTCCCGGCTGGGGCTCCGTTTCCAGCCGCCCCGCCTCCTGGAAATAGGCATAGGAATACCGGCAGCCCGCTCCCCGGCTGAGGATGGGCTGGCAAAGAAGCTTTCTGGCGTTCTGGACGCCGTAGGCCTGGGTGAAGCACCAGTCCACAAACACATCGCACCAGGGAAGCCCCTGCTTTTTCCCCAGATAGAAGCCCCAATGGGCGGCCATATCCCGGGCATATTTGGTGTAGTTCTCCTCCCCGGGGTTTGCCAGCTTCTCATCCAATTTTTCGGGGGTGTGCTTTTCCAGATAGCCCACCTCCCCCAGGGCAACGGCTACGGATTTGTGCATGGCGCCTCCTGTTCCCAGGGCAGGTCCACCAGGATGGGCTCATGGCGCAGGGCTGGCAGCAGCTTTCCAGTCACATCACAAACCCGCAGCCGGAGGCTGGAGGTATTGATGCAGGGATGGCACCCCAGATATTCGTGGCGCAATACCTCCCGGTCGATCACCAGCTGCACCCGCTGCTCGTGATCGTTCATCAGTCCCAGCACCGTGGCGGAGCCGGGGGTATTGTCCAGGAAGCGCTCCATATATTCCTCTTTGCCGAAGGACAGCCGGGAAACCCCCAGCTGGGCGGAAAGATGCTTGGTCTTGAAGGGCTTGTCTCCGGGAATCAGCAGCAGATAAAAGGCCGTCTCCTGCCGGTTGCACAGGAAGAGATTCTTGCAGATCACAGCGTTCAGGCTCTTGTCGATCTCCCGGCAGACCTCCATGGACATGGCCCTCTGGTGGTCCACCCGCTGATAGGGGATGCCCAGACTGTCCAGCAGGTCGTAGCATTTGATTTCTTTTTCCAGACGGCCCTCGCAGTTTTCCGGCCGTCCGTTTTCCAGGGTAAGCATGGGATTCCTCCTTTGTTATGCCGTTCCCCCATTATATCCCATCTTCTCCCCGGAAGCAACCTCGATTTTACAGCGGTCAGTCATTTCGATTTTGTCTCTGCTCTGCCAGCAGAGGGATGTCACCCACCCCATCCAGAATTTCAGTAGGCTGATAGGCATAGGTTTTGACGGTCTCCCGGGTGGAGACGCCGGAGAGGACCAGGACGGTATCCATGCCGCTTTCCAGACCGGAGATGATGTCCGTGTCCATCCGGTCGCCGATCATCACCGCCTCGGCGCTGTGACAGTTCAGCAGATTCAGTCCCGTCCGCATCATCAGAGGATTGGGCTTGCCGCAGAAATAGGCCTGCTTCCCG
>CAZYWM010000127.1:0-5160 GCA_964651615.1 uncultured Oscillospiraceae bacterium
AGTCCCTCAGTCAGCTTCGCTGACAGCTCCCCTTACACTTCGGGAGCCTTTGCTCAGAAGCCGTTGCTTGGTTCCATTCAACTCACCGCCAAACATCAATTTGCCGATTCTCTCAATTCCTAATTTCTCATTCCTAACTCCTAATTTTTCGATGATAAAAAGTCCTGCCCATCGGTTTTTGGCCGATGGGCAGGAGCTTTTTTATTTCACTTCAAATTTGGTAATCTCGCCGGTTTTCTCGTTTTTCACGATTTCGGCGGTGGCCACCTTCACCAGGGACTGGTATTTGTCCTTGCTGGGGCCGCTCTTGGAATAGGCCCACAGGGTGTCCATGGAGTATTTCTCGTCCGCTGCCTGGCCGGCGGCGAAGGCCTCTTCGTCCACCACGTAGACGGAGACGGTGTAGTCCGTGTCCTTGTCAAACAGCCCCCGGTAGGCGCTGTCCACGACGCACACAACGTTCTGGTCGTCCCACTGGTCGGTGTTGTCCAGGACCACCTCTGCCATGGCGTGGTTGGCGCTTACCCGCTGCTCCTTGGAATAGTCGGCGGAGCGGGAGGTGGTATCGTAGCGGTAGGTCATATAGCCCACCGCGCTGGAGACGCCCACCACAAACAGCACCGCCAGAACCACGATCTGCTTTTTGGTGAATTTCATCTCCTCGTTGGAGGAATAGGTGAGTCCCGCCCGCCGGGTGATGGGCATCATCACCCGCAGGAACAGCGTCAGAACCACGGACTCAATGGGGAACATGCACAGATTCTTGAAAATCCGGGCCACCGTCATGATGCCCATAATCTGATCCTTTGCCTTTTCCGGGCTGCCGATATACACATACCACCAGGCGAAGATCAGCTGCTGGAGCACCACATTCACCAGTGAGCAGATGAGGAACCGGCTCAGCACCACCCGGGAGGGGGTGGCTTTGGCCCGATAGAGGCACAGGGCGTAAATCACGGTGCTGGCAATTTCCGTCAGCACGAAGGGGAAGAAGTAGTCGCCGGTGGGGTAGATCAGGAAGCCGATGGTATCCGAGATGATGGCGGCAGGGATCGCCACCACAGGTCCGAAGATCATGGCGCCCAGGGCGGTGGCCAGCATGGCAGTCTGAATGCTCAGCTGGGGCCCAAGGGGAATGGCCAGAGGCTTCAGGGCGATGCGAAGGGCCGTCATCAGGGCGGCGACCACCAGCATTTTGGTGTCCTTCAGCTCGGCGGCGGCATCCCGCCAATAAGCCGCTGAAAACGGATGGGGGTACAGGGTGGTTGACTTGGTTCTTGTGGACATAAAAATTCCTCCTTTGATGTAGGAGCGTTCGGAAAAGGGTAGATCATCTGCCCCGATGGGTCAAAAAAATCCCCCAGTGGGCATAGTGCCCCTGGGGAGAAATATGATTCATCTGACCCGTGGGGAAGGGGCAGCCTCAAAGCCTTCGTCCGTTCGCCCAACCGAGTATCGTTGCTACATAAAGGAGGGAACTCCCATATGGCGCAGCGGGTGCGGAAACCTTATCGCGGACGTTGCCGTCCTTCGTCCGCCATACAACTCCCCATTCTGGCAGCACTTCACGCAAGGTATCCTACTCTGTTCGCCCCCTAATATACAGTAGAAACCTGGAAAAGTAAAGACCCAAAATGGAATTTTTTGAAAAAAGAAGACCTCCCGCATAACCGGGAGGCAATCAATCAGGGAATATGGAACTGGGCGGTCTGGTTGTAAAATTCCCAATACTGGCTGTCGCTGCATTTCACCGTCACCTGGAGCGGGCGGGTGAGGATCAGGCAGAACATCTCCATGAAGCTCTTGCCGTTCACCCGATGCTGCCCATCATCCAAAAAAATCGGGTAGGGCTGGGCAGTGGATAGCCTTACAAAATCTTCCACATCCCGGACAGAGCCGAGATGTATCATAAATTCTTTCGCATTTTCCATCTGGCGCTGTACAAACCTTTCTGTTTCGTGTATAATGGAGGGGAATCGCAAATCTTTCTCTTTTTTCTATTATATCAATTTTTGCCAAAAACGCAATTGTAGCTTTGGACGATTCTTACAAATAATCCACATTTAAATTGGCGGTTATTACAAATGAAAATCAGTTTTTATACATTGGGCTGTAAAACCAATCAATACGAGACCCAGGCCATGGAGCGGCTGCTTCTGGAGGAGGGGCACAGCATCGGCTCCTTCGACGAAAAGTGCGACTGCTATGTGGTGAACACCTGCTCCGTCACCGCCGTGGCGGACAAGAAAAACCGGGCGGTGATCCGCCGGTGCCGCCGGGCCAACCCGGAGGCCATCATCGCCGTCTGCGGCTGCTACACCCAGCACGCCGCCGAAGAGGTGAAGGCGCTGGGGGTGGACGTCATCGGCGGCAGCGGAAGCAGGCGGCAGTTCCTGGAGGACCTGCTGGCCGCGGCCTCCCAGAGGCAGTACCGGCAGACCCTGGACGACGCCCTCCGCCGCCGGGAATTCGAGGTGCTCCCCGCCGGTGGGCTGGAGGAGCGGACCCGGGCCATGCTGAAGGTGCAGGATGGCTGCGTCAATTTCTGCACCTACTGCATCATCCCCTACACCCGGGGCCCTATCCGTTCCGCCCCTCTGGATTTGGCGGTGGAGCAGGCCAAAGAATTGGCCCAGCGGGGATACCGGGAAATTGTCCTCACCGGCATCGAGATTGCGGGCTGGGGGAAGGACCTGCCGGGGAAGCCCCCGGTGTGGCAGCTGATCTCGGCCATCTGCCAGGCGGTGCCGGAGCTGCGGATTCGGCTGGGAAGCCTGGAGCCCAGGGTCATCACAGAGGAGTTTTGCCGGGAAATTGTGAAATTTTCCAATTTGTGCCCCCACTTCCATCTGAGCATGCAGTCCGGCTGCGACACGGTTTTGCGGCGGATGAAGCGAAAATACGACACCCAGCAGTATTATGAAAGCGTGCAGCTGCTCCGAAGGTTCTTCCCAGGCTGCGCCCTGACCACGGATATGATCGTGGCCTTCCCCGGGGAGACGGAGGAGGAATTTCAGCAGAGCCTGGATTTTATCAAAAAATGCGGCTTTGCCGCCATGCACATCTTCCCCTATTCCCGCCGCCCCGGCACCCCGGCAGCGGATTTTCCCGGCCAGCTGGGCAACGCCGTAAAGGAGCAGCGCAGCCGGGAGGCCATGGAGGTGGCGGCGGCCATGGAGGAGGAATACCGCGCCGCTCTTCTGGGCAGCGTCCAGGAGGTTCTCTTTGAGGAGCGGGAAGGGGACAACTACACCGGCCACGCCCCCAACTATGTAAAGGTCTACGCCCCGGGAGAGAATCTGCACAACGAGCTCCGAAAGGTACGGATTCGGGAGGTCTATCAAGACGGCGTCCTGGGCGACATTCTAGCGAGGTAATGAAAATGAACACACTGCTTCACATTTGCTGCGCCCCCTGCGCCAATCAATGTATTGACGTTTTGCGCGCGGACCATTATGATGTAACCGGATTCTGGTACAATCCCAACATCCACCCCTTTACCGAATACCGGGCCCGGCGGAACTGTCTGCGGGAATACGCCCAGACCATTGAGCTTCCCCTGATCGAGCGCAACGACTACGGCCTTCGCCCCTTTGTCCGGGCGGTGGCGGAGGACATCGAGCACCGGTGCGTCAAATGCTACGAATTCCGCCTCTTTGAGGCGGCAAGGCAGGCAGCGGGCGGCGGCTTCGACAGCTTCACCTCGTCGCTGTTCATCAGCCCCTACCAGAACCACGAGCTGATGAAAGAGGTGGCGGAGCGGGCGGCGGCGGAATACGGCGTGGCGTTCCTGTACCGGGATTTCCGGCCCTATTTCCGGGCGGGCCAGACAAAAGCCCGGGAGCTGGGCTTCTACATTCAAAAATACTGCGGCTGCGTCTTCTCCGAGGAGGAGCGCTACCTGAAAAAAAGCAAAATCATTCCGTAAATTGGAGGAATTATGAGGAATATGGAGTTTTCCGTTCCCTGTCTGTTCGGCCTGGAGGGGCTGGCCGGGGACGAGCTGAGAAGAATGAATCTGGAAAACGTCCGGGTGGAGAATGGCCGGGTGCTGTTCTCCGGGGACGAGCTGGCCCTGGCCAAGGCGAACATCGGCCTTCGTACCGGGGAGCGGGTGCTGATTCAGCTGGCGGATTTTCCGGCTAAAACCTTCGAGGAGCTGTTCCAGGGGGTGTACCGGGCCAATCTGGAGGACTACATCCCCAGAGACGGCGCTTTCCCCGTGAAGGGCCACTGCCTGAATAGCCAGCTAATGAGCGTGCCGGACTGCCAGGCCATCATCAAAAAGGCGGCCAGCCGCCGGCTGGGGGAGAAGTACGGCGTCAGCTGGCTGCCGGAGACGGGCGTCAAATATCAGCTTCAATTCTCCCTGATGAACGACCGGGCCCAGCTGTACCTGGACACCTCCGGACCGGGGCTGCACAAGCGGGGCTACCGGGCCAACGGCAACGACGCCCCCCTGCGGGAGACGCTGGCCGCCGCCATGATCATCCTGACCCACTACCGGGGCCGGGAATTCCTGTGGGACGGCTTCTGCGGCAGCGGCACCATCCCCATTGAGGCGGCGCTGATCGCCCGGAACCAGGCCCCCGGGATGTACCGCCGGTTCAGCGCCGAGGCCTTCGCCTGGATGGACCCCAAGCTCTGGGGACAGGCCCGCACCGAATTCCGGGACAAGGAGTTCAAGGGCAATTATCACATCCTGGGCTCGGACAACGACCCCAAGTGCGTATCCCTATCCATGGCCAACGCCCGGAAGGCGGGGGTTGACCGGCTCATCACCTTCCAGGACGGCGACGCCACAAAAATGAATCTGCCCAGCAGCGAGGGAATCTTCATCTGCAATCCGCCCTACGGCCAGAGAATGCTGGAGCAGCAGAGCGCCCAGCGGCTCTATGCGGCTTTGGGCCGGCACCTGAAATACGCCGATGGCTGGAAGAAATACATCATCACCAGCGAGCCGGAATTTGAGCACTACTTCGGCGCCCGGGCGGATAAAAAGCGCAAGCTCTACAACGGCATGATTAAGTGCGATTATTATATGTATTTCGGGAAAAAGCCCGCTGGAAAGTAGATAACTCTAAAGGCGGAATTGCCTTTTCCGCTTTTCATAGACCGGGTGCTCCCCGACCCCTGCCGGGGGCCTTCCTTTCTTGTCTC
>CAZYWM010000128.1:0-2164 GCA_964651615.1 uncultured Oscillospiraceae bacterium
TTAGGAATGAGGAATTGGGTGGATAACTGCCTGCACCCGTAGGGGCGCGTCTTGACTCGCCCGTTGGGGATGTCAAAAATCCTTGGGCGGCGGGCGGGTCAAGACCCGCCCCTACGGTTACGTAGAGAAATTCTAATCCCTAATTCCTCATTCCCGCATTATCAGGTTCTCTTAAACTGCTTTTCCAGCTGCTTTTTGCTTAAGCTAACACAGATGGGCCTTCCGTGGGGGCAGTATTTCAAATCCTCCCGGGACATGACGGCCTTGGCGATGGCAAGAAGCTCCTGCTCGTCGCTGACCCATCCGGCTTTGATGGCGGCCTTGCAGGCGACGGTGTGCAGCAGCTCGTCCCGGACGGTATCCTTGTGCTCCCGGCGGCCGTTCAGCAGGTCGGCGGCCAGGCTCTCCACCGCCTGGGCGGCATCCTCCGGGCTCAAATCCATGGGAATCTGCCGCAAAAGCACGGTGTTTTCCCCAAATTCCTCAATTTCAAAGCCCAGCTCCTCCAGCATTTGGGCGTTTGCCAGCAGCTCTCCGACGGCGGCGGGATTCAGGCGCACCGGGATGGGGGCGAGCAGGGCCTGGGCGGAGATGGACTCCTGATTGGCTTTCAGCTTTTCAAAGAGAATCCGCTCGTGGGCGGCGTGCTTGTCAATGAGGTAAGCCTCCTCCCCCTGCTCCACCAGGATGTAGGTCCGGTATAGCTCTCCCACCATCCGCCACTGGGGCGCATTTGGAAGCGTCAGCTCCTGCTGGACCTCCGGCGGCTCCGGAATTGGCATCTTCGGAGCCGGTGCTGCCGGTTTCTCCGGCGCTGCCTTCGGCTCCTCATGAGGCAGCGTGGGAAGGGGCGCCGGTTCTGGTGCTGCTGCCGGCTGCGCCTGCATGGCCTGGCGCACCAGCCGGGCGGTGGCCGCGGCGGCCTGGGGATTGGGCTGGGCGGCCTGGGAAAGCGCGGCGGAGAAGTTCTTGTATTCCTCCGCCGTCATGGTGCGGTAGACGTTCTGCCGGAGCTCCACAGGCTTGGCGCCCGGCTGAGAACCGGGCTGCAGGAACGGAGACTTGCGCTCCGGCTGGGAGACGGCGTATTTGGGGGCTCCCTGCTCCTGCGCCGGCTGCTGGGGAAACCGGACGGGGGGCCGGTCGGGGGCTTTGTTCAGGGCGGCCATCACCCCGTAGTGAACGCAGTCGAAGGCGTCCTTCTCATTCAAAAATTTGACCTCTGTCTTTGCCGGGTGGACGTTCACATCCACCGCCGTGGCGGGCAGCTCCAAATGGAGGACGCAGGCGGGGAATTTGCCCACCATCAGCTGGTTCCGGTAGGCCTCCTCCAGCGCGGAGATCAGCAACCGGGACTTGACGGGGCGGTTGTTCACAAAAAATGTTTGCAGGTTCCGGCTGGGCCGGGCCTGGGTGGGTTTGGACACATAGCCCGTGAGCTGGTAGCCGCCCCAGCGGCTTTCTACCGGCACCATCTGGGCAAAATCCCGGCCGTAGACGCAGTACACCGCCGATTGCAGGGACCCGCCCCCCGGGGTGGAGAGTACCTGCTTGCCGTCCCGGAGGAAGGTAATGGCCACCTGGGGATGGGCCAGGGCTTGCAGCTGCACCGCCGCCGTGACCCGGCTGCCCTCCACGGAGTCTGATTTCATGAATTTCATCCGGGCGGGGGTGTTGTAGAACAAATCCCGGATGACGATGGTGGTGCCATCCGGGCAGCCCACCTCATTGTCCTCGGTGATGACGCCAGCCTCCAAATGCAGCCCGGTGCCGGAGAGGCTTCCGGCGGGCTTGGTCATCAAATCGATGCGGCTGACGGAGGCGATGGCGGCCAGAGCCTCCCCCCGGAAGCCCATGGTGGAGATGGCGGCCAAATCCTCGGCAGTGCGGAGCTTGGAGGTGGCGTGGCGAAGGAAGGCGGTGCGGGCGTCCTCGGGGGCCATGCCGCAGCCGTCGTCTGTCACCCGGAGGAAGGTCATGCCGCCGTCCCGGATTTCCACGGTGATTTTGGAGGCACCGGCGTCCACGGCGTTTTCCAGCAGCTCCTTGATGACGCTGGCCGGGCGCTCCACCACCTCACCGGCGGCGATCAAGTTGGCAATATGGGTGGGAAGCTGAATGATGGACGGCATAAAATCACCCCAATAATTGAAGATATAAGATA
>CAZYWM010000128.1:2264-5104 GCA_964651615.1 uncultured Oscillospiraceae bacterium
AGCACCTGGTCATTCCGGTTGAGAAATTCCGGGGCCAGCTGCCAAATCAGCAGGGATAGGAGCTGCCCGGCGGCGTAGTACCCGGTGAGGGCCTGGACGCACACCAGCCAAAAGCGCCGCCCCGTTTCCCGGCGGAGATTTTCTTCCAGGGTTCGCCGGAAGATCACCGCCACGGCCAGGGTGCTGATGGCGTGAAAGAGCAGATTGGAGGCCCCGCCATCCAGGCCCAGCAGCCCCACCAGCCGGGGAAGCACCGTAAATTGCAGGGCCAGCCACACCCACCCGGCGGTGGGAGAAAAATCAGTTTGTTTCATATTACTTGATCAATTGCGCATGTGGGTTTTACGCGTCTAATCGGTGAATGATTTGGGTTCAGAGTCTCCCGTAGGGGCGGGTCAAGACCCGCCTCTGCGGGGAAAGACTTATTTTAACGAGGCGCTCCTAATCCAGCATTTTGCGAAGCTTGTAGAGCTGGTTCATGGCCTCGATGGGGGTCAGGGTTTCCACGCTGATGGTTCTCAGAGTGTCGGCTACCTGCTGGGCGGTCAAATCCAGCATACTCACCTGGTCATCCTCCTGCTTGGGGGGCTTGACACCGGGAGTGGGCGGGGTGTCGGATTCCAGCTCCGCCAGAATCTCCCGGGCCCGGGTAATCACGGCGCTGGGAAGCCCCGCCAGCTTGGCAACCTCGATGCCGTAGCTGTCGTCGGTGGCCCCGGGGACGATTTTTCGCAGGAAAATCATCTGCTCTCCCCGCTTTTTCACTGCAATGTTGTAATTTTTTACGTTGGGAAGCTTCTCTTCCAGGGTGGACAGCTCATGGTAATGGGTGGCGAACAGGGTCTTGGCCCCCAGCCGCTTGGGGTTGGCGGCGAATTCCAGCACCGCCCGGGCAATGGCCATGCCGTCGTAGGTGGAGGTGCCCCGGCCGATTTCGTCCAGAATTAGCAGACTCCGGCTGGTGGCATATTTCAAAATGGCAGCCACCTCCGCCATCTCCACCATGAAGGTGGACTGGCCGGAGGCCAGATCGTCGCTGGCCCCGATTCTTGTGAACACCCGGTCAACAAGACCGATGCGGGCGGACTTGGCCGGGACGAAGGAGCCCATTTGGGCCATGAGAACGATGAGGGCCACCTGGCGCATATAGGTGGATTTGCCTGCCATGTTGGGGCCGGTGATGATGGAGACCTGGTGGTCCCTGCCCCCCAGCTCCGTGTCGTTGGGCACGAAGAGGGAATCCTTCAGCATGGCCTCCACCACCGGGTGGCGTCCGTCGGTGATGGAGATTTCCGGCCCCAGGGTGATCTGGGGGCGGCAGTAGCCCCGCTGCACCGCCACGGCGGCCAGGGAGCACAGGCAGTCCACCGCGGCCACGGCGGCGGCGGTGGTCTGCACCTGCCCGGCGCTCTGGGCCAGGCGGGAGCGCAGCCTGGTAAAAAGCTCGTATTCCAGGGCGGTGAGCCGGTCCTTGGCGGTGAGAACCTGGTTTTCCAGCTCCTTCAGCTCCTGGGTGATGTAGCGCTCGCAGTTGGCCAGGGTCTGCTTGCGGATATAGCCCTCCGGCACCTGATCGGTGAAGGACTTGGACACCTCGATATAATAGCCGAAGACCCGGTTGAAGCCCACCTTCAGGGTGCGGATGCCGGTTTTCTCCCGCTCCTTTGCCTCGATGGCGGCAATGGTGCCGGAGCCCCCCTCCATGATGTCCCGGAGCCGGTCGGCCTCCTGGTCCGCCCCCCGGCGGATGATGCCCCCCTCCCGGATGGTCAGGGGTGGGTCGTCCACAATGGTGTCTTCAATGAGCTGGGCGTACTCCTCCAAAGAATCCATGGAGGCGTTCAGCTTTTTCAGCAGCCCGGAGCCGGCTTTGTCCAGCAGGGCCTTCACCCCCGGCAGGGCCCGGAAGCCCCGGGCCAGGCCCAGCAGGTCCCGGCAGTTGACGGTGCCGGTGACGACCCGGGTCATCACCCGCTCCAAATCCGTCACCTGTTTCAGCGACTCCTCCAGCTCTCCCCGGAGGATGGGGTTTTCCACCAGCTCCTCCACGGCGGCCTGGCGGCGGCCGATTTCCCCGCTGTCCAGCAGGGGCTTTTCCAGCCAGCTTCTCAGCAGCCGCCCGCCCATGGGGGTGTGGGTCCTGTCCAGCACCCACAGCAGGGTGCCCCTCTTTTCCTTGGAGCGCATGGTTTCCGTCAGCTCCAGGTTCCGCCGGGCGTCCATATCCAGCTCCATAAACCGGCCGCCGGTGTAGTATTGGAGCTGGCGGATGTGGGACAGGTCGTTCTTTTGCAGGTCTTTCAGGGTTTGCAGCAGAGCGCCGCTGGCAACGGCGGCGGCGGGGAAGGCAGCAAGGCCCAGCTCCTGGAGGGAGGAGCCAAAATGGGCGCTGAGCAGCGCCTCGCAGGACTCCGCCCGGAAGAGGCTTTCCTCCCCCTCGTCCACACAGCAGCTTAAACGCCGGAACAGGGCGTCCTGAATCGCTTCCCCGTCCACCCCCTGGCCGAAGCGAAGCACCTCGCTGGGGGAGAACCGGCCCAGCTCCGAGGTGACGCTCTCCTGGTCGGGACAGGTGGTGGCGAAGAAGGCGCCGGTGGAGATGTCGCAGAAGGCCAGGCCGAACCGGTCCCCCTCTCCATAGAGGCAGGCCATGTAGTTATTCCTGTTTTCGTCCAGCATACAGCTTTCCGTCACGGTGCCGGGGGTGACGATCCGGGTGATGTCCCGGTCCACCAGGCCCTTGGCGGTGGCCGGGTCCTCCATCTGCTCGCAGATGGCCACCTTATAGCCCTTCTGAACCATCCGGGCGATGTAGGCGTCCACGCTGTGGTAGGGCACGC
>CAZYWM010000129.1:0-5093 GCA_964651615.1 uncultured Oscillospiraceae bacterium
TTGAAGCGCAGGGCGCTTCACCCCAATGCCGCACGAAGATGGTCTATCATCGTTACCCCCAAACTCAGCCCG
Source organism: uncultured Oscillospiraceae bacterium (assembly GCA_964651615.1). Lineage (GTDB taxonomy): Bacteria > Bacillota > Clostridia > Oscillospirales > Oscillospiraceae > Faecousia. The sequence continues at coordinate 73 of CAZYWM010000129.1, forward strand.
GTAACGCTTTTGCGGAAATAAATGCGCCCTCCGCAAAAGCGTTACCGGGCGGGTTAGGGAAAAAGCGATTACCGGCCAGCCCAAGGCGAAATTGGCTGCGGGCCCTGCCCGCAAAGCAATGTGCCCTCCGGAGGAACGGAGGGCACAGGGAAAATCACTTTTTGATGATGTGGAAGGCGAACCCGGCGAACTCTCCCGCCAGGTAGATGTTTTTCAGGGTGCCGTCCTCGTTGTAGGAGGCGGTTTCGGGGCGGAAGGAGAAGCCCTTCGCCTCCAGCTCGGCCTTGGCGGCGTCCACGTCTTCGGTGGCCATGGCGACGTGGCCGTTGGTGCCGGGGGAGTTTTCCTTCTTCATGCACTCGAAATACTTGCCGGCGAAGTTGGAGCTGTTGCCCATCTTCACATCCAGGTTGAACATCATGGCCAGCAGCTTGGCGGTTTCCTCCGCCTTTGCCGGGTCGTCGGTCTTGATGCCCAGGTGGAGCAGCTCAAATTTGTTTTCCATTGTGTTTCCTCCTCGTTGTTTTTTACGATATGCCCATTATACCGCTGGGCGGGCGGCAAGTCAAGAAAGACCGGGCCGCCGGACTATTGATTTCTCAAATCCGGGATATACAGGTTGATGTCCACATCCCCCTCGATGCCGGGGACCCTGCCCTCGCTGGTGTACTGCCACATCTCCACCCGGTAGGGGAAGGTCATCCGGTCCTGGTACAGCGCCAGCCAGAAGGGGTGATCCTCCAATTCGTTCAGATAGATCATCCGGGAGGCCTGGGTCCAGTTGAAGTAGACCATGGGGTCGAAGCCCCGGCCGCTCATCTCGTCGCAGAAATACCGGAGCATATCCGTCAGCTCCCGGCGGGTGACGTTACGCACCCGTCCCTCGGTGGGGTTGGCCACCTCCCAGTCCAGGACGATGGGGTAGTCCAGCTTGTAATCCCCCAGGATTTCCAGCATGAACTCGATTTCCTCATACACCTCGTCCAATGTGGTGGCCTGGGAGAAGAAGTAGGCGCCGATGGGAATGCCGGCGGCGGCGGTGCCCGCCAGGTTCTGGTCGATGTATTCATCCTTTACCAGGGTTCCCTTGGAGCCCCAGCCCCGGTAGCCCAGGCGGAGCATGGCAAAATCCACCCCGGAGGCCTTCACCTGGTTCCAGTCGATGTCGTGCTGGAAGGCGGACACGTCCACGCCCACATAGCTCTCCTGCTTCAGGCAGTAGAGATAGTTGTTCTTGTTGTATTGGAAATCATATTGGTCGAAGGGGTTCTCCTCCGGCGGGATGGTGGGCTCGGTGGTTTCCTCCGGCTCGGTTTCCAGGATGGGATTGTCCTTTAACTCCGCCTCCTCTTCCAGGCGAAGGCCGTGGAGCAGCGTGCCGGGATCGTCCTCCCGCTCCAGCCTGGCGTCGCGCAGACGGGGCAGCAGGAAGGAGGCCCCCAGCACCACCAGCAGAACCACCACGCACAGCGCCGCTGTGATCCCCAGAAATACCACCGTCCCGCTGGTGTGGGAGGAAGTATAATTTTCGTCGTCATTCACATAGACATAGTCGTCGCTGTATTCCTCATCGTCCGTGTATTCATCATCGGGCACAGAACGCTTCATGACTTCAGCTCCTTTTTGAAGGTGTCTTTCGACCCAATATACCATAGAACCGCCGGATGCACAAGAGGAAAATAGCAGAAATCCCGTTTCCGGGTAATCTTAAACTTTCCGTAAATATTGGCCCGGAGTGGTTGCAATCCCGGTAATTTGCAATATAATATCATTATTCTGTTTCTTCAGGTGATTGCTATGAACAATTTCAGCGGCTGGCTGCGCAATTTGGGCGCGCGGATGCGCTCCGGGCTGATTCGCTTCATGTCCGGGCGGTATGGCACGGATCGGCTGAATACGGTAATTCTCGGTGTCGGCGTGGTGGCCGTCATTTTGTCCGCGTTTTTCCAGAAATATTGGTGGGGGCGGCTGGCCTGGGCGCTGAGCTACGCGCTGATGATCTGGGCGATTTTCCGGAGCCTGTCCCGGAACATCAACAAGCGCTATCAGGAGAACCGCCGGTTTTGCCTGATGCTGGATCGGTTCAAGGATCGGAAGAACCGCTATTTCATCTGCCCCCGCTGCCGCCAGACCGTCCGTGTCCCCCGGCACAAGGGGAAGATCGCCATTACCTGCCCCAAGTGCAAGGAGCGCTTCCAGCGGCGTACTTGAGTTTTCCCAATATCCGACAAAATATTCCAGGGGTTGTCCTGCCATCGGTAAGACAACCCCTGGTTTTTTATTTTGTATCAGGCGAAGCGGATGACGTTCCAGCTCAGGGCGGGAATATGAATGGTGGCTCTGCCGCCGTCCATGGTGCCGCCGGGGCCCTGGGTGGGGGAGACGTTGCCGGGATTTTCCTCGGTGTTGACTGCCTTCACATCGTCGTGGTGGAGGACGATGTGCTCCGACAGCTGAAGATCGCCAAAGGAGCGCAGATCGATTTCCAGATTGAAGTCTTCCTCCATGTCCCGGTTGACGCAGAAGACGCTGACGGAGCCGTCGGCTTCCAGGGTCGCCATGGCGTCGATGTAGGGAACCTGATCGTAATCCCGGCAGGCGTAGGTGGGGCTTGTTACCAGGGCGTTCAGCGCGGTGCCCCGGCCGTAGCGGGAGGCGTGCATGAAGGGATAGAAGATGGTCTGGGCCCAGCAGCCGCCGCCGTTTTTCGTCATGATGGGGGCAATCACATTCACCAGCTGGGCCAGACAGGCGATTTTCACCCGGTCGGCGTTGCGCAGCAAGGTGATGAGCATGGAGCCCACCAGCAGGGCGTCCTCAAAATTGTAAACATCCTCCAGCAGGGGCAGCGCCCGGCCCCATTTGCCCTGCTTCCAAACCTCCTTATCCTGCTCGCCGGAGTGATACCACACGTTCCACTCGTCGAAGGACAGGTTCACGGTGTGGTTGGAGTGCTTTTTGCCCTTCACGCTGTCGCAGATGGAGGCCACGGTTTTGATGAAGCCGTCCATGTCCAGGGCTCTGGCCAGGAAGCCCGGGGTGTCTCCGGTGGGGTTGCCGTAGTAGCGGTGGAGGGAGACATAGTCGATGTTCTCGTAGCATTCGTCCAGCATCTCAAATTCCCAATCGCCGAAGGTATCCATTTCGGAGGAAGAGGAGCCGCAGGCCACGGTCTCGATGGTGGGGTCCACCCACTTCATCAGCTTGGCGGCCTCGTTGGCGGTGCGGCCGTACTCCCGGGCGGTCTTGTGGCCGATCTGCCAGGAGCCGTCCATTTCGTTGCCCAGGCACCACAGCTTGATGCCCAGAGGCGCAGGCTTCCCGTTGGCAATGCGCATGTCGGAGAATTTGCTGCCGCCGGGGTGGTTGGCGTATTCCACCACGTCCCGGGCGTTCTCCGGCCCCCGGGTGCCCAGGTTGATGGCGTACATCACCTCGCTGCCCGCCGCCTTGGCCCAGTCGGTGAACTCGTGCATCCCAACCTCATTGGTCTCCGTGGTGAACCAGGCCAGGTCCAGCCGCTTGGGCCGCTGCTCCCGGGGCCCCACGCTGTCCTCCCAGTTGAAGCCGGAGACAAAGTTGCCGCCGGGGTAGCGCACCAGGGGCACTCCCATTTCCTTCACCAGGGCAATGACATCCTTCCGGAAGCCCTGCTCGTCCGCCTCCGGGTGGCCCGGCTCATAGATGCCGCCGTATACCGCCCGGCCCAGGTGCTCGATGAAGGAGCCGTAGAGCCGCTTGTCCACCTTGCCGATGACAAAGTCCTTGTCCAGAATGATTTTCGCGTTTTTCATAGGGAATCTCCTTATGTCGTATTTTCTGCGCGCCTATCGGCTTTGCCAATCTGCTGAGAGAAACCGATCCGCGCATGATCTTATATCTCGTATACTAAAGCCTGTCTATGCAGAAGTCAAGGTTGAAAAAAGAAAAAAGTATGTTATAATGGCCAAGTTGACTCCGGTGATGGGGCCGCGCGGTATTCTTCGGAAACGGCAGCGGCGAAAACGGACCCGGGGGCGGCAAAATAAAAATGCGTCGTATCTGAAACAGAACGACAGCAGGAGGAATTGAATATGAAAAAACACGGCGTAAACGTCCACGCCTTGACGCAGCTGGCGCTTTTGGCCGCGCTGGAGCTGGTTATGGCCCAAACTCCCCTGGGGATGCTCCCCATCGGGCCGATCAACGCCAGCCTGCTGACCATCCCTGTGGCCATCGGGGCAATGCTCCTGGGGCCTGCCGCCGGTGCACTGCTGGGGGCGCTCTTTGGAGCCACCAGCTTCCTCAATGCCGTCCAGGGGAAAAGCGCCCTGGGAATCGCGCTGATGAACGTCAGCCCGGTGGGGTATTTCGTCCAGGCAGTCATTGGCCGGATTCTGTGCGGCCTGTGCTGCGGACTGATCTATCTGGGCGTGAAGAAGCTGCTGCCCAGCCGCAGAAAGCTCTGCTGCGGCATCGGAGCCCTGGCCGCTCCGCTGCTGAATACCTTCTTCTACATGGGCTTCATGATGCTGCTGTTTTACAATACGGAGTTCATCCAGAGCAAGGCGGCCGCGTTGGGCGCGGCAAATCCCATCACCCTGATTTTTGCCATGGTGGGGGCTCAGGGCCTGGGCGAGGCCGTGATCTGCTGCGTCATCGCCACCGCCGTCACCGTCCCGCTGCTGCATTTTTTGGAAAAGAGAAATCAATAAACAAGTCTCAAAGGGGCGCTTCACGGCGCCCCTTTGACATGCCGGGATTTCTGCCGCTCTGTGGAGACAATTCCAAAATTTCTAAAAAAGAGCAAAAAAATACTTGACAAACCTCTTGCGCCTGGATATAATAAGGAAGCTGATTTCGGCGGTGCCGAGATCATTTGACCACACATGGCGGCATAACTCAGTTGGTAGAGTAGCCGGTTCATACCCGGTATGTCATCTGTTCGAATCAGATTGCCGCTACCAGGCCCGTTGGTCAAGCGGTTAAGACACCGCCCTTTCACGGCGGTAACATGGGTTCGATTCCCGTACGGGTCACCA
>CAZYWM010000130.1:0-5037 GCA_964651615.1 uncultured Oscillospiraceae bacterium
ATGACGCTTACGCAATTCTCCTCCCTTGACACAAAATCACAGCACGCCGAACAGCGCGTCCAAATCCGCGCCCTCCAGGATTCGGGGGCTGGGCTTCTGGGCGTTTTCCAGCATGGCCTCCACCTTATTTGCCACCGCCACATCCAGGAAGCGGTCGATGTCAACGCCCCGCAGCTCAAAGAACAATGTGGGCTGGCTGTCCAGCCGGGCCCCGATGCCATAGAGGACGGCAGCCACATGCTTGCACATCAGCGCCCAGTCCGGGCAGCTGCAGGCGAAGCTGATCTCTTTTGGGGTGGGGAACAAGCCGTCCTGCCCTGTGAACAGCTCCTTCAGCTCTGCGGGGAAATTGCCTGTGGCCAGGGCTTCCAGATTTTCAATCCGTTTTCCGCAGCTTTCCAGGATATGCTGACATTTTTCCTCAGAAAGGGGACTGATGCGGATTTCCACCTTGTAGGGCGTTTTTCGGCTGCCCTGCACCTTGGCCAGCACTTTGCCCTTCTGAATCTTCAAATCCAGCACCGCCCCGGTGCGTACATACCGCTTCCCCCGGTCCAGGCGGCTTTCAAAATCCGCGTATTGCTCCAGATTCCTGCACCAGGCCCGCCCCCACCAGCTTTTGGCGATGGTTCTGCCCTCAATCACCACCGGCTCCAGCACCTGGCCCTTTTCCTGCGCCTTTTTCCGGCTGGATTCGCTGTTCCGGCGGAGCTCCGCCGTGGTGGGCTGGCTGAAATTGCCGGCGTCCCAATATTTGCTCATCAATGCCACCTCCCCAGCTCAGTCCAGACGCAGCAGCGTCATCAGTTCGTCGTTGCTCAGCTCTGTAATCCACTTTTCGGAACCGGAGCCGATGACGTTCTCCGCCAGGGCCCGCTTGGATTCGATCATGGCGTCAATTTTTTCTTCAATGGTACCCTGGCACACCAGCTTGTGCACCATCACATTTTTCTCCTGGCCGATGCGGAAGGCCCGGTCTGTTGCCTGATTCTCCACCGCCGGATTCCACCAGCGGTCAAAATGGATGACGTGATTGGCCTTCGTCAGATTTAGCCCCGTGCCGCCCGCCTTGATGGACAGCACCAGGAAGGGAACATAGGCTCCTCCCTGAAACGCCTCCACGATTTCCTTCCTCTTCTCCACCGGGGTGCCGCCGTGGAGCACATAGCCCTCTTCTCCGAATACGGTGGTCAGAAATGACGCCAGCGCGCCGGTGATCTCCCGGAATTGGGTGAATACCAGCACCCGCTCCCGCTTTTCCCGGATGGTCTCACAAAGCGCTCTCAGCATGGCAAGCTTTCCGCTTTCCTCCTCCGCGAACCCGGTTTGCCCCAGGTACTGATCCGGGTGATTGCAGATCTGCTTCAGCTTGGCGATGGCTGCCAGCACCAGCCCCCGGCGTTCCATTCCGCTGGAGGTTAAAAGCTTATGCTCCATATCCGAAACCAGCTTGCGGTAGAGCACCACCTGCTTTTTGGAGAGCGCCACATAATCCACCGTCTCCAGCTTTTCCGGCAGGTCGGAGATGATCCGCTTGTCCGTCTTCACCCGGCGCAGCAGGAAGGGGGACACCATGGCTTTCAGGCGGGCATATCCCTCCGGCCACTCAGTCAGTCCTTTGCAGAAGACTTTGAATTCCGCGGAGGTGCCCAGCAGCCCCTTGTTCAGGAAATCGAACAGCGACCACAGATTGGTCAAATCATTTTCGATGGGGGTTCCGGTCATGGCAATGCGCATTTTTGCGGGAATTTTCTTAATCTCCCGGGTCTGCTTGGCCATGGGATTCTTGATGGCCTGGGCCTCATCCAGGATCAGGCAGTCCCAGCTCACCTTTTGCAGCCCGGGGATTCTCGTGGCCATTCCGTAGGTGGTGATGGTCAGAAAAACTTCGCTCTGCTCAAATTCCCTGGCGAGGGCGGCGGAGCTCATTCCGTGGAGAATCTGGAAATCCATTTCGGGGACAAAGCGCCGGGCCTCCCTCTGCCAGTTCCCAATGAGGGACGCCGGCACCACCAGCAGCACCCGGGCGTTTTCCCGGCTGGCGCGCAGCCGCTCCAAATAGGCCAGCACCTGCACCGTCTTGCCCAGGCCCATGTCGTCCGCCAGGCAGGCGCCAAAGCCCAATTCATCCATCCGGTTCAGCCAGGTGTAGCCGTTTTCCTGATAATGCCGCAGGGCGGCCTGCAGGGTGGGCGGCGGCGCAATGGGCTGAGCGGCCTCCGGCTTTCTCAGGTCATGAAGCAGCGAGGAGAGCCAAGCGCCGTTGGTAATCAGGCCGCCCACATCGGGCAGCTCCTTTTTCACCCCCAGCTCCATCCGCAGGGTGTCCATCAGGGTCATTTCCTGGGGCATTTGCTCCATCTGCGCCAGCAGAGAACGAAGGCGCTGATGATCAACCTCCACCCATTTTCCTTTCAGGAAGGCCAGACCCTCGGACTGGGACAGCATCGCGCGGATGTCCTCCTCGGTCAGCGCCACTCCATCCACTTCCAGGGCAGGCTGCATGGAAATCAGCGCGTTGAATCCCAGCATGGAGGGCTTTGCCTCTCCCATGCGAACGGACATGGAAACCCAGGCCGCCTTTTTCCGCCACCAGTTGGGAATCCGGCACAGAATGCCGGTGGCTTCAATGGCCTCCACCTGTTTCAGGAACGCAAAAGCCTCCTGGGCCGTCAGCCGCAAGGGGTGAAACATTTCCCCGTTTTCCATGAAGGAGCCGATGAGCTCGGATACCTCCGCCGCCCGGTTCAGGCAGGAGAGCAGATTCAGCAGCTTCTCCCGTTCGTTTTTGTATTCAGTCAGAGCGTATTGCAGCGGCACATGGCGCACCCTGCCGTCCGCGTCCCTGGTGGCGTAGGTAGCCAGAAACGCAAAGGGATAGTCGTCATCCTTGCTCTCCACCAGGTGGAAAAAGATTCGCTCCGGCACCCGCAGATGTTGGGTCTGCTCCGCCAGGTACATGGCAACCGTGCCGTCGTAGGCCTGGATTTCCCGGGAGAAAACCTTCCCCAACCGGGAAAAGGCGGCGCGTACCCAATCCTCGGTGATATACTCTGCGCCAATGGCAAAGGGGACAGCCTGGGTGAGCTGCTCCAGCGCCTCCTGCCCCAGCTCTGGGGCCGCGTTCTGCCTGGTCAGCTCCAGGTCCGGCAGATCGGTCAGCCTTTTGAAAAACAGATCGCTGAGCAGATAGAGAAACTGCCGGGAAGGGCTCTGCCCCGGCTCACGTTCCCCCAGGCCCAGATGATAGAGGGCCTGATCGGGGTCTTGCTCAAATTGTTCCAGCAGCGCTCTGTCCGCAGGGGAAAGGTTCTCCCGGCGCGCATCCGGGAAAAAGCCATCTTCCGTAAATCGAAAGGACAGCGGCTGATACATGGCGCTCGTTTGTTCCATAATGGGCCTCCAAAAGGATGTTCTGCCCCAATTCTATCACATTTTCCGGTAAAAACAACAGAAAAATATGACCCGGTAAAACTCCCCCGGCAGAGCCCATGGGATTTTTCTTGAAAGGCGCGGCATTTCGTAGTATACTAGGTTTGTAGAGATATAAGATGTGGGATATGAGATACAAGATAGTTAGGAATTGAACGGGATGCCCACCGCTGCGCCGCCAACCGGATAAATATCAATTCGCCAGTATGCTTACGAATACCGATAACCGAAATCGGAAGTTATGGAGGAACCATCATCGTGAATCACTACAAATCCTGGGGCAGCCTGAATAAGCAATTGGAAGATTTGCTGTGTGATGAACTCAAGGGACGTGTGTCGTATTTTTTGACCAGCTACCATAAAGCGCATAATTCTTATGGAAGAGCCGTCATTCGCCTGGACAAGGAAGAATTGGTTTGCTTTTCGTGGATTGAAACCATTCGCCAGGAAGCTGACCTACATCGGGTTTGGGAAGAAACGGGCACATGGGACGATTTGCAGCTGCAGCAGCAATGGAATGAACACGCAACCTACAGCGATACGGATTTTTTGTGGGCAGCGACCTCGTTTTTGCAGATGCCGGTTCTGGAAGCCCTGCATAGCGATAACAACATTGTGCGAATCCTTGCGATATTGGACAGAAGAATCGGCAAACGGACGCTTTGTAAAATAAAAGAAGACGGAGCCTATCAAACTGCCCCCGAATGGGTAAAGCAGTTTTTCGATTTGAGATTGGCCAAGCTATAGGGTGTATTTTTGCATTGCGCAAAACGGACCGTATTGGAGGGAAATGTATGTTTTTATTTTAAAAGCCAGTATATCAGTACCGGGAAATGCCCTTTATATTGGACGAGTATTCCAGTAAAGGCGAGAAATGCCTGATAAGCCTTGAGGCTTACGGGTGTATTGATGGAGAAATGATGTATTGCTATTCCAGCTTCTCTCTCAAAAGCGCGCAGATGTATGAAAATGGGGACTTTGAAGAGATGCTCAATTTGCTTCGCGCCCCTGGGAACAGGGCGGTGTCGGTGAAGCTGAAATACAGCAAAGGCGTCGTCAAGGATTTCAGTCTGATGCTTGACAGTCTGGCGGAATCCTACGACGACCAACGTTTTTTGCAGCTTGAATTGGTAGCGTGGGGCCTGGACAGCAAAAGCTGTCGGGGAATCTGAAAGGCCAGGAGGGTGCCCCTATGAAACGGAAATTTCTGTGTTGGACGGCAGTATCCATAATCATAATGCTGGTGCTGCCATATCTCGCGGCTAATTTTGTCAAAGGCGATGCTGCCATGGCAGTATGTTTCCTGTTGTTTTTCGTTGTCAATCCGATACATTCAATTGTGACGGGACTGCTTGCAGGAAAAGCCATGAAGCAATTATGGAATTTGCCCATTATTTCAGCGATTATATTTTTGCTTGGCACCTGGATGTTCTTTGATCCGGGCGAGAGCGCATTTATGATGTATGCCGGGATTTATTTGACAATCGGCATTGTCGTCATGTTCCTGTCCGCTTTTCTTTATAGAAAACTGCAACGATAACTGGGCCGTATCTGGAAACCAGCTATTGGCTCCGATACTTTTTCCCAATTAAAATATAGGATTTA
>CAZYWM010000131.1:0-4991 GCA_964651615.1 uncultured Oscillospiraceae bacterium
GGACATGTGGTTCGACCCGCTGTTCCTGGTGATCAAGGGCATGCAGGACAAGCAGATGGACGTTCTGGGCGCCATCCGCATGTTTGCCGACGAGGGCCTGAAGTCCACCGGCGGCCTGTCCAACAACTCCAACGGCGCACCCAAGAAGGTCCGTCCCATCATGGACTCCGCTCTGGTCGCCATGGCCATGATGCAGGGCCTGACCTCCGCCATCGTCAACCCCTGCGACCTGCGGCTGATGGAGACCATCAAGTCCTGCGACATCTTCAAGAACCACATGCTGTACTCCGACAGCTACCTGGGCGACCGTCCCGACCTGCTGTAAGCATAGCGTTCATCCCCGCGATTCTTGGCTGGGAGGGGTCCTCCCTCCCAGCCTTTGCCCTTTCTGTTGAAAGATACAGGATAGTTAGGAATTAGGAGTTAGGAATTGGGAATTGCTCCGAAATGTATCATTCCTAATTCCTAACCCCTAATTTCACTTCGTATATTCAGCCGGGCTTCGGCTTGATATATTCCCCAATTTCCAATTTTAGGAGGAGTCAATTATGAGCGTATTAACCGATCTGATTTATGGCGGTTCCAATGCGGTTGCGGGCCTGACCGAGGGCGCTGTCAACAATGCCATCGCCAAATACGGTGCTGACAAGGAAATTGCATTCCCCGATACTGCCTACTTCTTCCCCACGATCTATGCCGCCACCGGCGTGAAGGTCAAGACCCTGGGCGATCTGCCCGCCTGCGTGGGCGTGCTGAAAAGCCTGATCACCAATCAGGACGATCTGGGCCAGGCGCTGAACGCCGGCCTTGCCACCGCCGTGGGCGCTGAGATCATCGAGGGCCTGAAATACGTGGACAACGCCAACCCCTACGAAAATGAGTCCGGCATCGGCTTCGTGCCCGACCCCATCATCCGCTCTCTGGGCGTGCCCCTGGTCACTGGCGACATCCCCGGCGTGGCCGTGGTGCTGGGCAAGGCGGAGAACCCCGCCGACGTGGTGAAGGTGGTCAAGGACTATCAATCCAAGGGCATCATGAGCTTCCTGGTGGGCGACTGCATCGAGCAGTGTGCCGAGGGCGGCGTGAAGATGGGCCTGGAGCTCCGGGTCATCCCCCTGGGCCATGACGTGACCAGCGTGATTCATGTGGTCACGGTGGCCATCCGTGCCGCTCTGATCTTCGGCAACATCCAGCCCGGCAACCTGGCCGGCCTGCTGGAGTACACCAAGCAGAGAGTTCCCGCCTTTGTGAATACCTTCGGCGCCATCGACGCTGTGGTGGTCTCCGCCGGTGCCGGCGCCATTGCCCTGGGCTTCCCCGTGGTGGTGGACATTGACCTGGGCGAGAACCAGGTGCCCGGCGCGCTGGAATCCGTGCTGGATCACGACGAGACGGTGAAGAAGTCTCTGGAGCTGCGCAGCATCAAGATCAAGACCACCGAGCTGCCCATCCCCGTGGCCTTCGCCGCCGCCTTTGAGGGCGAGATCATCCGCAAGTCCGATATGCACAACGAGTGCTGGTCCTCCAAGAACCCCACCGCCGAGCTGGTGCTCATGCGGGAGATGAACGAGATCGAGGATCACAAGATCAGCATCATCGGGCCGGACTTCGACGAGGCCAAGGACCTGGCGCTGGTAACATTTGTAGAGGTGGCGGGCAAGAAGATGCAGACCGATTTCGAGTCCGTCATCGAGCGGAAGTTCCACGCCTGGTTCAACTACATGGAGGGCGTGATGCACACCGGCCAGCGGAATCAGGTCCGTGTCCGTGTGAGCAATGCCGCCTACGAGGCGGGCCTGCGGCTGAAGGACTTCGCCGAGGTGCTCTACGTCATGATCATGAACGAGTTCGACGCCGTGGTGGACAAGTGCCAGGTCACGCTGATTACCGATCCCGCCCAGGCCGCGGCCTTCCGGGATGAGGTGGCCATGCCCCGCTACAACCAGAGAGACGACCGGCTGGCTTCCATGACCGACGAGGCTGTGGACCGCTACTATACCTGCATCCTCTGCCAGTCCTTCGCCCCCGCCCACTGCTGCGTGGTCACTCCCGAGCGTCTGGGCCTGTGCGGCGCCGTGTCCTGGCTGGATGCCAAGGCCACCAATGAGCTGAACCCCAACGGCCCCTGCCAGCCCATCTTCAAGGAGGGCTGCACCGATGAGCGCCTGGGCCGGTATGATTCCGTCAACGCTGCCATCGCCGAGGCCACCCACGGCGCGGTGGAGAACGTGACGCTCTACTCCCTGCTGGAGGACCCCATGACCTCCTGCGGCTGCTTCGAGTGCATCTGCGGCATCGAGCCCATGTCCATGGGCGTGATTGTGGTCAACCGGGAATTCAAGGGCATGACCCCTGTGGGCATGACCTTCGGCGAGCTGGCCTCCTGCACCGGCGGCGGCGTCCAGACGCCCGGCTACATGGGCCATGGCCGTCACTTCATCTCCTCTAAGAAGTTCGTCTCCGCCGAGGGTGGCATCCAGAGAATTGTGTGGATGCCCAAGGAGCTGAAGGACGATGTGGCCGAGCGGCTGAACAAGACCGCCATGGAGCTCTATGGCATCGAGAACTTCACCGATATGATTGCCGACGAGACCATCACCACCGACGGCGAGGAGCTGCTGAACTGGCTGACCGAGAAGGGCCATCCCGTTCTGGGCCTGGAGCCTCTGATGTAAGCGGCCAGTGGCCGCAGACAATTCGCAGCGAGGCTGGGCAGAGGTCGTTTTTGCCCTAACCCGCCCGGTATCGATTCTGCGGTAAGCACTGTTACCCGACAGCGGCGGGGAATCATCTCCGCCGCTGTTTTCAGGGAGGAGCAGGCACCTTTGAAAAGTTCAAGCATTTTCTCCGGGAGAAGCGCCCGGATTTAAAAAAACCAGAATAATGCGTAATTACCAATTGAAAGGAACTTTACCCTATGAAAGTAACCTTCCAAATTGAGGGCGGAAGCCCTGTTAATGTGGAATGCAACGCCGGAGACAATCTTTTGGAGCTGGCCCGCCGGAGCAATGTGGCCATCGACGCCCCCTGCGGGGGGAACGGCTCCTGCGGCAAGTGTAAGGTTCAGCTGCTCCAGGGGCAGCTGGAATCCCCCAAAAGCCGACACATCTCCGACGAGGAATATGAATCCGGCTGGCGGCTCTCCTGCTGCTCCAAGGTGCTCTCGGATGTGACCGTCCTGGTGCCGGATATTGCCAGCGCCTACCAGTCCCGGATGAAAACCGCCGACCTGTCCAGCCCCAAGGAGATCGAAATTTTCGAGAAGTGCCAGGCCCAGCTCCGCAGAAGCGGCATCCATTTTGAAAACTGCTACCGCAGCGTGGCGCTTACCCTGGCAGAGCCCACCCTGGATGACACCATGCCCGACAACGAGCGGCTTACCCGGGCCATCGAGGATGCTCTGGGGGTGGAGACCGTGAAAATCCCCTTCGCCGTGATGGTCCGCCTGGCCCATACCCTCCGGGAAAATAACTGGGAGGTCTGCGTCAAGGGAGAGCAGAGGGACGGGGTCTTTACCTGCATGGAGATCACGGCCCCGTCGGATACCGCCCTGGTGGGCTGTGCCATCGACATCGGCACCACCACTGTGACCATGGTGCTGGTTGATTTGGAGTCCGGCAGGATTCTCGCCAAGGGCTCCTCCGGCAACGGCCAGATTCGCTATGGCGCCGACGTCATCAACCGAATCATCGAGCAGAGCAAACCCGGCGGCCGGAAAAAGCTCCAGGACGCCATCATCAAAGAGACCCTCTCTCCCATCATTGCAAATCTCTGCAAGTCCGCGGGCATCTGTGCCAGGAGCATTCTGCGGCTGTCCGTGGGAGCCAACACCACCATGAATCACCTGTTTGTGGGGGTGGATACCCAGAGTGTGCGGATGGAGCCCTATGTGCCCAGCTTCTTCTCCTGGGAGGGGCTGCTGGCCGGAGATGTGAAGCTCCCTGCCAATCCCCTGGCCCCCGTGCTGATCGCGCCCAACATCGGCTCCTATGTGGGCGGCGACATTACCGCGGGTACGTTGGCCGCCGGCCTGTGGGACCGGGATGAAATGAGCCTGTTCATCGACCTGGGCACCAACGGCGAGCTGGTGTTCGGCAACCGGGACTTCATGATGAGCTGCGCCTGCTCCGCCGGCCCCGCCTTTGAGGGCGGCGACATCTCCTGCGGAATGCGGGCCACCGACGGGGCCATTGAGGCCTGCACCCTGGATAAAATCTCCATGGAGCCCACCCTCTCCATTGTGGGAGAGCCGGGCCAGCGGCCTGTGGGCATCTGCGGCTCCGGCATCATCGACATCATCTCCGAGCTCTTCCGCTGCGGCATCATCAACGCCAAGGGCCTGTTCATCCGGGAAGGGGAGCGGGTCCAGCGGGACGCCCATGGCATGGGCAGGTTCGTCATCGCCCGGGCGGAGGACTCCGAGACCGGCCGGGAGGTGTCCATCAACGAGGTGGACATTGACAATTTCATCCGGGCCAAGGGGGCAATTTTCTCCGCCATCTCCACCTTGCTTGCCAGTGTGGACATGCCGGTGGAGGCCATCGATCGGGTGTATGTGGCCGGCGGCATCGGCTCCGGCATCAATATGAAAAACGCGGTGAACATCGGCATGTTCCCGGACGTGGAGCTGGAGAAATTCTGTTACATCGGCAATTCCTCCCTGGCCGGGGCCTATGCCATGGTCATGAGCGACGAGGCGGGCAGAAAGCTTTCCGAAATTGCCGCCAACATGACCTATCTGGAGCTGAGCACCCACCCGGGGTATATGGACTCCTTCGTGGCGGCCTGCTTCCTGCCCCATACCGATTCCAGCCTGTTCCCCCACAGCAGACAGGAATGAATTAGGAATGGTGTCTGGCGCCCTGCCCGCCAATTTTTCACTGCGTTGAATGACACATCCACAAAATGAGGTAATATCTTGGAAATTGAAAATCACAAAGAAGAAGTGCCCTTTGCCCATTATGAGCAGCTTTTTTCCGCCCTGGACCCTC
>CAZYWM010000132.1:0-4961 GCA_964651615.1 uncultured Oscillospiraceae bacterium
ATTCCCGCCGGGCCGATTTCAGGGAATCGTAGGCCAGCGCGTCCCCGGAGCCGGAGGAAAAATTGTAGCTCATGGCGTTGAAGACCATGGACAGGCAGATAATTGAGAAATTCCGGGAAAAAATCATCACAAAATTTCCCATCATTCTTGCGGCGCTGCTGACCAGGAGCATCCGTTTGCGCCCGTACAGGTCCGCCAGAATCCCGGAGGGAATTTCAAAGAGAATGCTGGCCAGATGAAATACCGTCTCGGCAAAGCCGATTTCCACCAGGCTGTAGCCCCGGGCGGCGAGGATGGCCACCCAGGCCCCGGTGAGGGAGAGGCTCCCCAGCACCGAGGAAAGATAAAGACCGCGAATTTGTTTTTGAATGTAATCCATAAAAAAGACTCCTTAACTTTGAATTTCAAATCGTTAAGGAGACAGTACGCAATATGAAAGTGGGCCGAAGGCTGGTCAAAAAAGGCGCACTATCCCCCTAGGGGGCAAAAATGTACCCTTTTTTCAGCTGCAATGTGGTCATTTTCCAGCACATAGCCAAACCTCGCAAAATAGACTGCCTACATTGTACCGAATCGTCAATCGCTTGTCAAGCGGGAAAATTTCAAAAGAAATTCCCATTTGACACTTGACACAGGAAAGAATCTATGCTAGAATTTACTAGCTGAATCCGGGAAGCAGATGCTGTGCGGGTGTAGTTCAATGGTAGAACACCAGCCTTCCAAGCTGGATACGCGGGTCCGATTCCCGTCACCCGCTCCAAATACCATGCGCCAGTAGCTCAGCTGGATAGAGCAACTGCCTTCTAAGCAGTAGGTCGGGGGTTCGAGTCCCTTCTGGCGTACCATTCAGCATCAAGTTCATATGGTGGATATGGCCTAGTTGGCTAAGGCGTCAGATTGTGGCTCTGAAGATCGTGGGTTCGAGTCCCATTATCCACCCCAGATAATAAAAGCACCCCCATCCGGGGTGCTTTTATTATATCCCGGAGAATGGGACTCGAAGAGAGCGACCGCCCCTTGGGGCGGGGAAAAAGTGTCCGGTGGACACTTTTTCAGCTCGGGGGAGAGTCCCATTATCCACCCCATAAGCAAAAATCCTGTCGCGCAAGCGGCAGGATTTTCGTTTCTAATTTTCCCCCCCGGGCCAGGCCGGGGGCAATCCGCGTGCAGGCGAGAGGGTGCCTTTTCCCCTCTCCGCCCGGTAACAATCTCAGGCGTTCCAGTCCATGATGATCTTCTTCACCCAGCCGCACAGCTTTTCGCTGCTCTCGCCCGCAATCCGCATCACCTCTTCATGGGTGTGCTTTTCCTTTGCGATTCCCGTTGCCATGTTGGTGATGCAGGCGATTCCCAGCACCCCCATTCCCAGGTAATTGGCCGCGATGGTCTCCGGCACCGTGGACATACCGATGGCATCCGCCCCCAGGCGCGCATAGGCCCTGATCTCCGCCGCCGTTTCATAGCAGGGGCCGGGGAAAATGGCGTAGACGCCTTTTTGATAGGCAAGGCCCAGCTCCCCTGCCGCCCGCTCCGCCTTTGCGATCAGCGCCCGGGAATAGGCCTCCGACATATCCGGGAACCGGGTGCCGAAGCGCTCATCGTTGGGCCCGATCAGAGGATTGTTTCCCAGCATGTTGATGTAATCCGTCAGGAGCATCAAATCCCCCGGCCGGAAGGCGGTGTTGATGCCGCCGCAGGCATTGGTCACAAGCAAATCCCTGACCCCCAGCAGCTTCATCACATAGATGGGATATGTAACCTCCTTCATGGAAAAGCCCTCATAGAAATGAAAGCGCCCCTGCATGGCCGCCACCACCAGGCCGCCGATTCTGCCGATCACCAGATTCCCGGCGTGCCCCGCCACATGGGACTGGGGAAAATGGGGAATTTCGCCATAGGAAATGACTGTCTTCTCCTCCATGATGTCCACCAGCGCGCCCAGGCCGCTTCCCAGGATGATGCCCAGGGTGGCTGGTTGGGGGATTCTCTCCCGGATGTACGCCGCGGACTGGGCTGCCATATCATAAAACATCGATTTTCCTCCTTTTATTTGCTTTGGTATAAGCCGAAGGCCATTGACTCAGTGGATTTTCCATTTATTTGGCGCTTGGAATCAGCACGTACTGGCCGTCTACCCGCGAAAGGGACAATTCGCCATAAAGCTTTTCCAATGCGGTCTCCATATCCCGTAGGCTGCTTCTTCCCGGGAAGATTTCGCCCATCAGCTTCCCGCCGGAGAGCAGCAGCAGCCGGTGGCAGCGGTTCAGGGCCAGCTGGGGGTCGTGGAGCGTGACCAGGGCCGCTTTCTCCCTGCCCAGGAAGTCCTGGAGCTGCCCGAGCATCCGGTAGCGGCCCCCGAAATCCAGGGCGCTCTCCGGCTCGTCCAGCAGCAGCACCTCGGCTTGGGACACCAATGTCCGGGCCAGGATGCAAAGCTGCTGCTGGCCCTGGCTCAGGCTTTGGAAATTCTCTTCTCCCCGGCCTCCCAGGCCCACCGCCTCCAGAGCCTGCCCGGCCCGCCGCTTCATGGCGGCATTGGGGTATTCCAGCAGCCGAAGCTGGGGATTGAACCCCATGAGCACCACCTCCAGGGCGGACAGGTCGATGGAAATGCCGCTTCGCTGGGGGATATAGCTGATCTTCCGGGCCAGCTGCCGGGAAGACAGGTCTTCCCGGTTTTCTCCGCCCAGCAGGCATTCCCCCCGGTGGGGCAGGATGCCGCAGACGCTTTTCAGCAGGGTGGTCTTGCCGCTGCCGTTTTCCCCCAGCACCCCCACCAGCTCGCCGGGAGCCAGGGAGAAGGAAATATCCTCCAGAATCCGCCTTTTGCCATAACCGGCACACAGGTGCCTCACTTCCAGAAGACTCATACCCGGCTCCTCCTGCCCACCGCCAAATACACCAGCACCGGGGCTCCCACAAGGCTGGTGAAAATGCTCACGGGAAGCTCACTGCTCCCCAGGGTGCGGGCCAGAATGTCCGCCCCGCAGAGCAGGCTCCCTCCCAGCAGCCCGGAAAGGAGCATGGTGCCGGGGCGGTTGTCCTTGTTCAGAAGCCTTGCCCCATGGGGTGACAGCAGCCCCACAAAGCTCACCAGCCCCGTCAGGCTCACCACGGCGGAAACCGCCAGGGTGGCGGTCATCAGCACCAGAAGCCGGAGCCTGCCCACGCTGACCCCCAGCATTCTGGCCTCTCCCTCCTCCGCCGACAGCAGAATGATCTGCCGGTGCAGGGCGAAGAGCACCCCCAGGCACAGCAGGCACAGCGCCAAATTGCCCCCCAGTCGGTGGGCGCTGATGTCGCTGAGGCTGCCCATCATCCAGTATTCAATGGAGGCCAGCTCCCGCTCCGGGTCCGCCGTCAGCTTCAGGCACATCAGAGCGGTCTGGGCCAGGGCGTGAATGGCGATGCCGGAAAGGACAATGGTGTGCTTCCTCCCGCCGGGGTCCAGGGCTCCCAGGGCCAGAACCGCCGCCACCGTCGCCAGAGCCCCAAAAAAGGCGCACCCCGTCACCGCCCCGGCGGAGCCGAAGAAGAGAATCCCCGCCGCCGCCCCGGCACTGGCCCCGGAGGACACGCCGATGATGTCCGGGGCGGCCAGAGGATTGCGGAACACCGTCTGGAACACGAACCCGGCTACCCCCAGGGCAAAGCCCCCCACAACTCCCACCGCCACCCGGGCCAGTCGGAGGGTGAGGAAAACCCGGCGCTGCAAATCGTCTCCCCCCAGAAGCCCTTCCAGGGTGATGGGAAATTTCCCCACAAACAGTCCGGCTATCGCCAGCAGCGCCAGGAGCAGCCCGGCAAGAAGGGCGTTCCGGCGGTCAGTCCTCACAGTAGCGGAAGCCATAGAAGGTTTCGTAGAACTGATTGATGATGGCGTCCCGGTCTTCCGGGCTCATCCGGTTGGGATGAAGGGCGGAGGCCAGCCACACCGAGCCCAGGATGCCCCCGGGCACCGGGCTGTCCCAGGCCTCGGCGTCGCCGGGGAGCCGAAGAACATTGCCGTTTTTCACCGCGGCGCAGTCCGCCAGATTGGGGTCGGCCAGCACCTCCTCCACGGTGTAGGAAGCATCGGAGGCCAGGACGATGTAATCCGGGTCCCAGGCCAGCAGCTGCTCATAGCTGATGTCGGCCCAGTAGGTGTCCGCAATTCCAGCAGCCACGTTCTCTCCCCCGGCCAGGAGCATCATGTCGGACTGGTACATCCCGGTGCCGGCGGTGGAAAGCAGGGAGGAATTTCCGGCCAGGTACACCCGGGGCTTTTCCTCGTCCGCCAGCAGCGTCTCCAGGTTTTCCCGCTGCCCGGCGATGAAGCTCAGCAGCGCCTCCGCCCGGTCCTGGGTGCCGGTGGCCTGCCCCAGCAGGGAAACCATCTGCTCCATCTGCCGGGCGCTTTCCGGATTCACCAGCAGCACCGGGATGCCCAGGCTCTCCAGGGTTTCGGCGGCAGATTTCAGCTTGGCGGGGAGAATCACCAGGTCCGGCTTCAGGGCGACGCAGCCCTCCAAATCAAATTCCTTGGCGGTGCCCACGCAGGGCAGCTCCATCAGCTCTGGGGCGCTGCGGGCGTAAATGGGCCGCTTGTCCGCCTTGGCCTCGATGCCCACCAGCTTGTCCTCCAGTCCCAGGGCCACCAGGGCGCTGCTGGAAATGTAGTAGCCGCTGACGATCCGTTCCGGCGTCTGTGCCAGGGTGAGCTGGCGCCCGGTCTGGTCGGTGAGGGCGATTTCCCCCTCCCCCAGGGCGCAGACGCTCAGGCTCAGCAGCAGACACAGAGCCAATAGCAGGGAAAGCAGTTTTTTCATAGTCATTTTCCTTTCTTTGTTGTATTGAAAATGTACGAAACGGCAAGCAGAGAAATTGGTGTTTGGCGATTTGCCGCACACCCGTAGGGGCGGGTCAAGTGTCAAGAGCAACATGGTTTACAGATTGTGTAACGACATGGTTTACACATTTGC
>CAZYWM010000133.1:0-4917 GCA_964651615.1 uncultured Oscillospiraceae bacterium
TGAAAGGGTAGCTTCGGATAATACTACACACAAACAGAAAATCCTGCCGGAATTTGGCAGGATTTTTTGCTTGTACGATTATGCTTGATACAAAGCGGCATAAACAGGGGGAGCAGACCGACAGGCACGGTTTTGCGGGAATCAGCCGGCCTTCTGAGGGGTTTGCGCCTTCTTCTCTGTTGGAAGCTGGGAGAGAATCACGCCCGCAAAGACCAGAGCGCAGCCGAGAAGCTCCCGGGGGGTCATGGTGTTGTGGAGGATCAGCCACCCGCCCAGAGCGGCGAACACGGATTCCAGGCTCATAATCAGGGAGGCGGTGGTGGGGTCCAGATTCTTCTGCCCCACGATTTGCAGACTGTAGGCCACGCCCATGGAGAGAATGCCGGCAAAACCCAGGGGCAGCCAGCAGGCGAGGATATTGCCCATATCCAGCTCCTCGGTCAGCAGCATCCAGGGCAGGGACAGCACCGCCACCACCAGCGCCTGGACGCAGTTCAGGCGAAGCCCGTCCAAATCCTGGGCAAAGCTGTCGATCAGCAGAATCTGCACCGCAAAGGCCAGGGCGCAGCCGATGAGCAGCAAATCCCCAACGTTGATGGAGGAAACTCCCATGAAGCTCAGCAGGTACAGTCCCACAAGGGCCAGCACCACGCTGAACACCGCGTTGAGCCCGGGCCTGCGGTGGAGGAAGATCCCCAGAATGGGAACCAGGACGATGTACATGGCGGTGAGAAAGCCCGCCTTGCCTGGCTCGGTGTAGATGAGGCCCACCTGCTGAAGGCTGGCCGCCACAAACAGCGCCGCGCCGCACACCCCCCCGGAAATCCACAGCTGCTTGTTTTTCCACTTGGCCAGGGATTTTTTGAATCCGATTTTCCAGTCAAAAACAAACGTGAGCAGGAACAGAAAGACGGCGGCCAGGGCGCATCGAATGGCCTGGAAGGTGAACGGACCGATCAGGTCCATTCCCACGCTTTGGGCAATAAAGGCGGAACCCCAGATCATGGTGCCGCACAGCAGGGCAAGAGAGCCCCTTAATTGTTTTTTCATAAAATCACCGAGGAGTAATTTATCACATTCCGCCGCGTTTTGCAAGAGGGGAAGTGAAATTGCATTTTGAATGGAAATGTGGTATGATTGGAAAAAAGAAAAGGGAGACAGACTATGGAAAAAATTTTTATTCCCACCCTGCATACCTTTGCGATGAACAATATCTTTACAGGCTCCCTGGGGCTGTTCCGCTTTCGCGCCGCCCCGGAAATCGTGATGGCCACCCCCAAGGAGGTGGATTTCGAGAAGAGCAGCATCCATGTGGAATTCTGGCATGGACTCTACTGCTATGAGAAAAGCGAAATGGAAGGGGAGAAGACCTTCCCGCTGTCCGACCGGGGGCGGGAGGATATGATCGCCTGGCTGGAGGAACATGTTTGACGCGCGGCTTTGATTCGCCGGGGGGGCTGACCATATGAAAAGGAAGGCGCGCAATGGCGGCATTTCCATGCAGATTACCAGTTGACATTTCCTCTTTTTGTGGTAAAATATCGGAGATACGCAAAGACAATGCGGGAATGAAGCAGGCATCGGTCACGAAAGCGAGAAGGGGATGGTGAAAGCCCTTTGTGCGCCTGGCCTTGCGGGCCGCTTCCGCCGTTGCCCGGGATGACCGGGACGGGCGCTCCCGTTACAGAGCAGCTAAGATGTCCTGCCCCGGCGGGATAATTAGGGTGGTACCGCGATTCACGTCGCCCCTATGAATAGGGGCGGCTTTTTTTGGAGGAAAAATGGACAGAACAGAAAGAATAGAGCTTACAACGGCAGTGATGGTCAAAGATCCCTGTGGGCGACTCTTGCTGGAGGATCGCCGGAATACGGATTGGCCCGGCCTGTTTTTCCCCGGCGGTCATGTGGAACCGGGTGAATCTGTGGTTCAGGGAGCGATTCGGGAAATCCGGGAGGAGACGGGGCTTACCATCGAAAATCCCAGACTGTGCGGACTGAAGCAGTTCCCGCTGGAGGATGGCGGACGTTATTTGGTGCTGTTTTTCAAAGCGGATCAGTATTCCGGCCAACTGCACGGCTCCGAAGAAGGACCGGTTTTTTGGGTCGCTCCGGAAGAACTGTCCAATTACCGCCTGTCCGGTCAATTTATGGAGACCCTTCGGGTGTTCGAGGACGATTCCGTCAACGAATTTTACTGCCATTGGCAGGGAGATTCCTTTGTCCGGGAACTTGTTTAAGATGTAAACAATTGAATTTTCTATATTTTGGAGGTAAAAATTTATGGCTACCAAGCCCTACGGTGTCAACGAGCTGCGTGAGATGTTCCTCTCCTTTTTCGAGAGCAAGGGCCATCTGCGCCTGCCCAGCTTTTCCCTGATCCCTCAAAATGACGCTTCCTTGCTGCTGATTAACTCCGGCATGGCGCCCATGAAGCCCTACTTCACCGGCGAGGTGGAGCCTCCCCGCCATCGGGTGTGCACCTGCCAGAAGTGCATCCGTACCGGTGACATTGAAAACATCGGCAAAACCGCCCGCCATGGCACCTACTTTGAGATGCTGGGCAATTTCTCCTTCGGCGACTATTTCAAGCACGAGGCCATTGCCTGGAGCTGGGAATTCCTGACCAAGGTGGTGGGCCTGGATGAAAACCGCCTGTATCCCTCCATCTATGAAAATGACGACGAGGCCTTTGAAATCTGGAACAAGGAAATCGGCGTGCCCGCTGAGCGGATTTTCCGCTTTGGCAAGGAGGACAATTTCTGGGAGCACGGCTCCGGCCCCTGCGGCCCCTGCTCCGAAATCTACTATGACCGGGGCGAGAAGTACGGCTGCGGCAAGCCCGGCTGCACCGTGGGCTGCGACTGCGACCGCTATATGGAGGTCTGGAACAACGTCTTCTCCCAGTTCGATAACGACGGCCAGGGCAACTATACGGAGCTGGCCCAGAAGAACATCGACACCGGCATGGGCCTGGAGCGTCTGGCGGTGGTGTGCCAGGATGTGAACAGCCTGTTCGACGTGGATACCGTGATGAACATCACCAACAAGGTCACGGAGCTCACCGGCGCCTCCTATGGCCAGAGCGTGAAGATGGATGTGTCCTTGCGGGTGATCACCGACCACATCCGGGCCTCCTCCTTCATGATTGCCGACGGCGTGCTGCCCAGCAACGAGGGCAGAGGCTATGTCCTTCGCCGTCTGCTCCGCCGGGCTGCCCGTCACGGCAAGCTCCTGGGTGTGGATCATCCCTTCCTCTACCAGGTGGTGGAGACCGTTGTTCAGGAGAACGAGGGCCACTATGGCTATCTGCGGGAGCGGGCCGCCTATATTACCAAGGTCGTGAAGGTGGAGGAGGAGAACTTCGCCCGGACCATCGACGGCGGCATGAAGATTTTCTCCGAAATGCTGGCAGACCACAAGGCCAAGGGAGAGACTGAGTTCTCCGGGGCCGATGCCTTCAAGCTCTACGACACCTACGGCTTCCCCATTGACCTGACACTGGAAATGGTGGCCGATGAGGACATGACCCTGGACCAGAAGGCCTTTGCCCAGCTGATGCAGGAGCAGAAGGTTCGTGCCCGTGAGGCCAGAAAGGCCCTGGGCGATCTGGCCTGGGCCGGCATTGACCTGGGACTGGACAACACCCCCACCAGATTCCTGGGCCATGAAGCGGACAAGTGCCAGGCCAAGGTGCTGGCAGTCTGCGTGGGCGACGAGGTCTCCGGCTCCATCGCCGGCGGCGAGGACGGCATTGTCGTGCTGGATCAGACTCCCTTCTATGCGGAGATGGGCGGCCAGGTCGCTGACCACGGCGTCATCACCCTGGGGGAGAGCCGCTTCCAGGTAAGCGATGTCCAGAAGGACAAGGGCGGCAAGTATCTGCACCATGGCAAGATGCTGAAGGGCTCCCTGAAGGTGGACGATGTGGTGGAGGCTGCCATTGATATGGAGCGCCGCAAGGCCATTATGCGGGCCCACTCCGCCACCCACCTGCTGCAAAAGGCGCTGACCACTGTCCTGGGCGACCATGTGCATCAGGCGGGTTCTCTGGTGGAGCCCGACCATCTGCGCTTTGACTTCACCCATTACTCCGCCCTGACCCAGGAGGAGCTTGCCAGGGTGAACGAAATTGTCCAGAACTCTATCCTGGAAGGATACCCCATCGATACCAAGGAAATGCCCATTGAGGAAGCCAAGAAGCTGGGGGCCACTGCGCTGTTCAGCGAAAAGTACGGCGACACCGTCCGGGTGGTAAACATGGGCGGCTACTCCATCGAGTTCTGCGGCGGCACCCATCTGAACAATACCGCCAAGGTGGGCGCTTTCGAGCTGGAAGGCGAGGGAAGCGTTGCTTCCGGCGTCCGGCGGATCGAGGCAGTGACCGGCAAGGCCTGCCTGAAGAAGATGGAGGCCAGCCAGACAGTGCTCTTTGAGGCTGCTTCCAGGCTGAAGGTGAAGCCGGGTGAGCTGGGCGCCAAGATTCAGAGCAGCCTGGACGAGATCAAGGAGCTGAAGAGGGTTATTGAACAGTACCAGGCCAAGGATGCCGCCGGTGAGATGGACCGTCTGCTGGCCGGCGCCAAGCAGATGGGCGGCGTGAAGGTGCTCACCGCCAAGCTCGCCGGTGTGGATGCGGCCCGGCTGCGCCAGATGGGCGACCTGCTCCGGGACAAGGCCTCCAACGTGGTGGCGGTGCTGGCCTCCGTCAATGGGGACAAGCCCTCGTTCCTGGCCGTTTGCGGCAAGGAAGCCGTGGCGAAGGGCATCAAGGCTGGTGAGCTGGTGAAGCTGGTCTGCTGCCGCTGCGGCGGTTCCGGCGGCGGCAAGCCCGATTCCGCCATGGGCGGCGGCAAGGACGTGTGCAAGGTGGACGAATCCCTGGTCCAGGTGGAGGAATTTGTGTCCTCCAAAATCTGA
>CAZYWM010000134.1:0-4898 GCA_964651615.1 uncultured Oscillospiraceae bacterium
GAAAGAAAAATGGAAGGAATGAAAAACATGTATCTGGGCTGCCACTTGTCCGCCTCGGCAGGCTTTTCTGCCATGGTGGAGACTGCCACCTCGATTGGAGCGGATACCTTTGCCTTTTTCACCCGGAATCCCCGGGGCAGCCGGGCCAAGCAGGAAAATCCCCAGGATGCCGCCCGGGCGGTGGAGCTGCTGCGGGAGCGGCACTTCGGCCCCCTGGTTGCCCACGGCGCGTACACCATGAACCTGTGCACCGCGGACCCGGAGGCCAGAGTCTTCGCGGCGGATGTGCTGCTGGACGATCTGCGCCGGATGGAGGCCCTGCCTGGGAATTTCTACAATTTCCACCCCGGCAGCCACACGGGCCAGGGGGTGGAGCAGGGCATCGAGTACATCTCAGCCGCCCTTCGCAGAGCCCTGGAGCCCGGCTACCCGGTGACGGTGCTGCTGGAAACCATGGCAGGGAAGGGCAGCGAGATTGGCGGACGTTTTGAGGAGCTGAAGCAGCTGCTGGACGCTGTGGGCTCCAGCCAGGTGGGCGTCTGCCTGGACACCTGCCATGTTTACGATGGGGGATACGATATTGTGAAGGACCTGGATGGCGTATTGGAGGAGTTTGACCGGGTGATCGGCCTGAACCGCCTGAAGGCGCTGCATCTGAACGACTCCAAGAATCCCTTCCACAGCCACAAGGACCGGCACGAGTGCATCGGGCAGGGCAGCCTGGGCCTTGGCACCTTTGAGGCCATTGTCAGCCACCCCGCCCTACAGGAGCTGCCCATGATTCTGGAGACCCCCAATGAGCTTCCGGGCTATGCCGGGGAGATCAAAACACTGCGCCAGCTTGCGGCCAACCACCATCAAGTGTAAGGAGGGATTCACTGGATATGATTCTGCAAACCGTACAGAGCTCCCTTTCGGGATTTTTTTCCCAACTGGCAGACGCGCTCTCACCGGCGGTGGTGTGGCTGGAAAACCTGCTGGCGGGAATCCCAGCCTCCTTCTCCGGGATGGACGCGGCCTATGAGAGCTTCTATATCTCCATGGTGCGCTTCGCCTGCCCCATTCTGGCGGCGCTGCTGCTGCTGCGCTGTGCCATGCCCCTGCTGACCTTCCGCCGGGAGCCGGAAATCTGGGCCTGGCTGGTGATGCCCGGGGGAGAGCGGGTGCCAGTGACCCACTGGGAGAACGTGATCGGCAGGAGCAAAAGCTGTGACGTGTCCATTGCCCTGTCCACCGTCTCCCGAAACCACGCGGTGCTGACCCGGTATGACGACGGCAGCTGGACCATCTCCGATGCCAATTCCAAGGACGGCACCTATGTCAATGGAGAGCGGGTGAATATCTGCGCCCTCCAGGACGGGGACGTGATCAGCGTGGGCGGGGTGAAGCTGAAATTAAAGGTCATCACCCGGCAGCAGGAGCAGCTTCAATCCCAGCTGCGCACCCGGGCCTCCGGGCCGATTTCCGGGATATTCAATCTGCTGCTGCTCACCGTTTTCCAGATTCTCGTGATGATGGGCTTTGCCGTCCATGACGCGGTGGAGAATTCCGTGCTGGTGCTGGAGGGCTTTGGAGGCATCATCCTGGGCCAGTGGCTGCTGTATATTTTCTATCTGGTGATCCGCCGCAACTCCTTTGAAATGGAGACGCTGGCCTTTTTCCTGTGCTCTTTGGGCATGGCCGCCATTGCCACGGTGGCCCCCCGGGAGTCGCTCAAGCAGCTGATTGCCATGCTGATTGGAATCTTTGTCTATCTGCTGGTGGGCTGGTCCCTGCGGAATCTGGAGCGGGCCAAGCGCGTCCGGTATCTGGCGGTGGCGGCGGGGCTGGGCTTTTTGCTGCTGACGCTGGTTTTCGGTACGGAGCACTACGGGGCCAGGTGCTGGATCGAGCTGGGGAGCCTCTCCCTGCAGCCCTCGGAGCTGAGCAAGGTCTGCTTTGTGTTTGCCGGGGCTTCCACCATGGACCGGGTGATGAACAAGCGGAACCTGATCGCCTTCATCGCCTATTCCGTGGTGATCTGCGCCTGCCTTGCCATTATGAATGACTTCGGCACGGCTTTGATCTTCTTCTGCTCCTTCCTGATTATCGCCTATCTTCGCTCCGGCAGCATGGGCACCGTGGCCCTGGCCATCACCGCTCTGGGCATTGCCAGCATTCTGGCCCTCCGGGTGGCCCCCCACGCGCTGAAGCGGTTCGCCACCTGGCGGCACGTGTGGGACGACCCCTTCGACACGGGCTATCAGCAGGCCCAGTCGCTGATGTGCATTGCCTCGGGAGGCCTGTTTGGCGTGGGCCCGGGCAAGGGCTGGCTGCGCAAGGTCTTCGCGGCGGATTCGGATATTGTATTTGCCACCATTTCAGAGGAATGGGGATTGCTGCTCGCCGCCATGGCTGTGCTGTGCGTCTGCGCCTTTGGATTCTTCGCCATCCGCAGTGCCCGGGTGGCCCGGAGCAGCTTCTACAGCATCGGCGCCTGCACGGCGGCGGGGGTGCTGCTGGTTCAGACCATCCTCAATGTTCTGGGAACGGTGGACATCCTGCCCTTTACCGGAGTCACCTTCCCCTTCGTCTCCAACGGCGGCACCAGCATGGTGGCCGCGTGGGGGCTGCTGGCCTTTGTGAAAGCGGCGGATACCCGTCAAAACGCCAGTTTCGCCGTGAAGCTGAGCAGAAAGGTACGGAACAAATGAATCGAGTTACCAAAAGAACCTGGCTGATGGGCCTTTTCCTGGGCATCCTGCTGGGCGGCATGGGTCTGTTTTTTGTGGAATACCTGATCCAGGGCCCCACCTGGGTCACGTCTCCCGGCTCTCCCCACGTGTATAACAACGGCAACCTGGGCTGCGGCACCGTGGTGGACCGGTGGGGCAATGTGCTTCTGGATTTGACCGAGGGCCGGAAATACGCCGCGGATGCCCAAACCCGGAAATCCACCCTCCACTGGGTGGGGGACCGCCGGGGCTCCATCAGCGCCGGGGCCGTGGCCAAATACGCCGGGGCCATGGTCGGTTATGATCTTGTAAACGGCGTCTACAATTCAGACGGCCAGGGGGGCGTGGAAAGGCTCACCCTGTCCACCCGGGCGCAGAACGCGGCGCTCACCGGGCTGTATGGCCGGAAGGGCACCGTGGCGGTGTATAATTACAAAACGGGAGAAATCCTGTGCGCCGTGACCTCCCCCACCTACGACCCGGACAATGTGCCGGATATTGAGGGGGATACCACCGGGGCCTACACCGGCGTGTATCTGAACCGGTTCCTCCAGTCCTCCTATCCTCCCGGCTCCATCTATAAAATTGTCACCTGTGCCGCCGCCCTGGACTGCGTGCCGGACATTGAGAGCCGGACCTTCCGCTGCACCGGGGAGTATTCCTACGGGAAGGAAGCCGTCACCTGTGAGACGGCCCACGGCACCTGCGACATCAAGCAGGCTTTGGCCAGTTCCTGCAACTGCGCCTTTGCCCAGATTGCGGAGCTGGTGGGCCGGAAAAACATGGAGAAGTATGTCAGCCAGTTCCAGATCACCCAGCGGCTGAGCTTTGACGGCGTCACCACCTCCGCCGGAAATTACGACATTTCCGATACCGGCGCCGCCTCCTTCGCCTGGAGCTGCATCGGCCAGCACACGGACCTGATCAACCCCTGCCGGTTTATGACCTTCATGGGCCAGATCGCCGGGGGCGGCGTGGCGGCGGAGCCCTATCTGGTGGAGCAGGTTCAGAGTGGGGGAGAAGTGACCTATCAGGCCCAGACCCACTACACCGACCGGGTCATGAGTGAGAATCTGGCCAATAAAATGAAAAGCTATCTTCGCAACAACGTGGAGGTGACATACGGCGCCGGGAAATTCCCGGGGCTCACCGTCTGCGGCAAGTCCGGCACCGCCGAGCTGGGGGAAAACCAGATTTCCAACTCCATGTTCGCCGGGTTCATCACCGATGAAAAATACCCCCTGGCCTTCATCTGCGTGGTGGAAAACGGCGGCTACGGAGCTGCAAGCTGTATCCCCATTTTGTCCAGTGTGCTGGGCGAATGCAAGGCCGTTTTGGACCAGGAATAATCCCTTGGCAATACTGAACTTGCCCTTTGGCAACTCTGCACAAAAAACGTAATAAATACGAATCTAATATGGTAGTATTTGCCTCGTTGACAAATGTCCTCCCATGAGATACAATAGGCTCAAATTCAAGGGGAGGTAAACGAAAATGATGACTTGCAAGAATGACGCAAATCGTTTCTTTTCCTGCGGCGGCAATGCTCCCGTGGCTTCCTTTGATGCCCCGATTCACAGCCTATTGGACACTGCCGATGATTTGGTAGTGTCCATTTGCGTCCACAGCCTGGATATACGAGTTATTCTGCTGCCTAAGTGACCGGGATTTCACGCTTGTATGAAAGAACGGTTACGGCTCAAATCCCGTAGCCGTTTTTTTATAGGAAGTCAGGGGGTGCCCCTCCGGGCTTTCAGTAATCAACAAAGGAGAAACGAAAATGAAAAAGTTACTTGCATTGGTTCTGACCCTCGCCATGGTTGCCGGGATGCTCACAGTCGGCGCTTCTGCCGAAGCTGGCACCATTAAAATCGGCATGATCGGCCCTCTGACCGGCGGCGCTGCCGTTTACGGCACCGCTGTTGCCCGTGCGGCCCAGATCGCCGTTGATGAAGTGAACGCTCTGGGCGGAGTGCAGTTCGAGCTGAACTGCCAGGACGACGAGCACGATGCCGAGAAGTCCGTCTCCGCTTACAACAGCCTGAAGGACTGGGGCATGCAGATGCTGTGCGGCACCGTCACCACCAAGCCCTGCCTGGCTGTGGGCCCCGAGGCAAATGAAGACCGCATCTTCATGGTGACTCCCTCCGCTTCCGCTGCCGACGTTGCCTACACCGGCGACAA
>CAZYWM010000135.1:0-4870 GCA_964651615.1 uncultured Oscillospiraceae bacterium
AGCGAACTTTTATCGTCGCGGCTGATGTTTCCCACGCCCCTTGCCTCCGACAAATGCACCAACCGGGACGCGCAAAACCTGGATGTGTTCCTGTCCGAGAGTGGGATCTTCCGCAAGAGGAACAAGAGCGGCGCCATCTGGAGTCTCAGCCTGTCGGCGGCAGTGTACTATCTGACCCCGGCAGCGTCGGAGACGGCAGCACTCAACCCGGGCTGGGTGGAATGGCTTATGCTTGCGTTCTGCAAGTATAAGGCTTAACAAAAACTGATATTATCTGCCTGCACTATCCCTTACACGCAGAAATCTTTCGGATAGTGAAAAATATCCTTGACAAATCGCGTGCCAGCAGACGAAGATCAGGAAGTACGCCGCAGAAAACAACATTCAGATCGTCGCCAGCTTCCAGGACGAAGCGGCCAGCGGCACCAACACAGACCGGAAAGGCTTCCAGTCCTTGGTTGCTGCTGCGCACCGGAAGCAGTTCAAGGCGGTGATCATTTACGACATCAGCCGCGGCAGCCGTGACGTCGGCGACTGGTTCACTTTCAGAAAAGCAATGATGTACCTGGGCATTCAGGTGATCAGCGCCAGCGGCCAAAAGCTGGGCGACCTCACGAACAGTGCAGACTTCCTGACGGAACTGATCACCGTGGGCATGGGCCAGGTCGAAGTCCTGGGCACCCGGCAGAAGTCCATTGACGGCGTCGCCGTAAAGGCGAAGCAGGGGGCCTTCCTTGGCGGCGTCCCACCCCTTGGCTACGACATCGTCAGCGGCCAGTACGTGATCAATCCGGCAGAGGCCCGGATCGTCCGGGACACCTTCCGGTGGTATGCTTCCGGTAAAAGCTACGACTACATCATAGACCACCTTGACGGCGCCCTAGGCAAGCGTGGCCGCCCGATCGGCAAGAACACGCTGAACGGTATGCTGCAAAACGAACGGTACATAGGTGTCTACACCTGGAACAAGAAAAAATACAAGATCATGCGGAAGTGGGCAGGCGGTCAGCTGAACCCCAACATGGAGCGCATAGAGAACGCGATCCCCCGGATCATTGACGACGACACATGGGAGAAGGTGCAAGCCAGAATGAATGACAACAAACGCCCGGGACGAAATAAAGCCCGCCACAAATACCTGTTGACCGGTTTGATCCATTGCGAAGAATGCGGCGCCGCCTACGTGGGACACGCCAGCACAAACAAAAAAGGGTATACGACCCGGTACTATTGCTGCGGCAATAAGTACAGGACGCATACCTGCGGTGCGAAGAATATCAACGCCGACGAAATTGAAACGTTCGTCGTGCAGCATCTGAAGGAATACCTGCGGACGGTGGACTTCACAGAAACAGCTCAGTATATCGCCGACCAGATCAACGGGGCCGCCCCTGATCTGTCCGCAGAGAAGGCGGAACTTGCCCAGATCGAAAGCCAGATCGCGAACGGCGTGAAGGCCGTGCTGTCCGGGCTGGTCGTGCCGGAACTGGAAGCCGAACTGGATCGGCTCCGGGTCAGAAAATCGGAACTGTCGGACATTATCGCCCGGCGATCCGCCACCCACAGAAAAGTCGACCCGGCAGCGATTGTCGCCATGTTCCAGGCCAGCGTCGGCCAGTGGAACGACGAAAACCTTCCCGAAATCATCCGGGCGCACGTGACAAAGATTGACGCCCACAAAGACGGTTCTTTCACCGTCTTCGTGGGCGTACATACGACTGGTTGCGGAGGCAGGACTCGAACCTACGACCTCCGGGTTATGAGCCCGACGAGCTTCCAACTGCTCTACTCCGCGATATGGCATCCAGCGTCTGCGGCATGGGGGCTGGCGCTTGATTCTTGAGTATTATAGCACAGGGGCGGGGATTTGTCAACTATTATTTATGGTCGCTTTTTGGAATTTTCCGGCGCCCCCTGGGGGCGGTTTCTTCTTCGGCAAATCGCTGGATTCCCTTGCGGTTTTTCCACAATTATGCTACAATACCTGGGACTATATCAGGGAAAGAAGGAAAGAGCTTGAAAGAATTGTTGGATCTCTATTTCACATTCTTCCGGATCGGCGCAGTCACCTTTGGCGGCGGCTACGCCATGCTGCCCATTTTGCAGCGGGAAGTGGTGGAGAAGAAGCACTGGGCAACGGATGAGGAGCTGATGGACTACTACGCCATCGGCCAGTGCACCCCCGGTGTGATCGCCGTAAACACCGCCACCTTCATCGGCCGGAAGTATCGGGGCATCTGGGGCGCTATTTGGGCCACCATTGGGCTGGTGTCCCCCTCGGTTATCATCATCTCCATCATCGCGGCAGTCATCAACAATTTTGCCCACATTGCCTGGGTCCAGAACGCCCTGGGGGGCATCCGGGTGTGCGTGTGCGTGTTCATTTTCAACAGCGTGGTGAAGCTGTTCAAATCCGCGGTGAAGGACAAGGCCGCCCTGGCCATCTACCTGGCCCTCTTCGCCGTGGCGGTATTCTTTGATTTTTCGCCCATTTATTCCGTGGTCATTGCCGGTGTGCTGGGCCTGGTCTTCACGAAGCTGGGGGTGCGGGGCAAATGATTCTTCTGAAATTATTCTGGGAATTTTTCAAAACCGGCCTCTTCGCCATTGGCGGCGGCATGGCCACGGTTCCCTTTTTGCAGGACATTTCCGCCAAAACCGGCTGGTATACGGCGGGGCAGCTGGCGGACATGATCGCCGTGTCCGAGAGCACGCCCGGCCCGCTTGGGGTGAATATGGCCACCTATGTGGGCTACACCGTGGGTTCAGAGCAGCTGGGCAGCCCGGCGATGGGTATTCTCGCGGCCGTCATTGCCACGCTGGGCCTGATTGCTCCCAGCGTCATTATCATCATCATCATTGCCTACTTCCTGAAACGGTTCCGCAGCAGCAGTCTGGTGGACGCGGCCCTCTACGGTCTGCGCCCCGCCTCCGTGGCCCTGATCTCCGCCGCCGGAGTGGACATTGTCCTGATTGCGGTTCTGCGGGTGGATTCCATCTACCACATCGCCCAATCCGCCCTGAGCTGGAAGGCCCTGGTGCTGGCGGCGGCAGTGGCAGCGGCCACCAACTGGAAAAAGCTGAAGAAGCTGCACCCCATCTGGTTCATCGCCGCCTCCGCCATCCTGGGTGTGGTGCTGAAAATGGGCTGAGCGGCTTCATAACTGGATTTAAGGTTCATAGAATATACTGGCATTGTTCTGAGAATTGCCGCACACACCCCTGTAGGGGCGGGTCTTGACCCGCCCGTTTGGAATGGCAATAATCTTGGGCAGCGGGCGAGTCAAGACTCGCCCCTACAGAGGGTGCGGCAAGCTCGATGGAGGTGAAATGGGACAGATGGGACATTGGAAGGCGAGGGTGCTGCCGTGGCTGCTTTGCTTGCTGCTGCTCCCGTTTCCGGTCAGGGCGGAGGGATCAATTCAGCTGGCCTCCCAAGCGGCGGTGCTGATGGACGCCGATACCCACACGGTGCTCTATGAGAAGAACATGAATGAGCCTCTGTACCCCGCCAGCATCACCAAACTGATGACCGCACTGCTGGCCATGGAGACTCTGGAGCCGGAGCAGGTGCTCACCGTGTCCCAAGCGGCGGTGAACGCGGTGCCCCGAACCTCCTCCCACATCTCCCTGCTTCCCGGGGAGCGGCTGACGGTGGCGGACGCCCTGTACGCCATCGGCATGGAGTCCGCCAACGATGCCGCCAATGTGCTGGCGGAGGCGGTGGCCGGAAGTCTGGAGGCCTTTGCGGCTCTGATGAACCAGCGGGCCCAGGAGCTGGGGGCCATGAACACCCATTTTGCCAACGCCAACGGCCTGCCGGACAGCAGCCACATGACCACCGCCTACGACATGGCCCTGATCACCGCCGCCGCGCTGAAGCGGGAGGGGCTTTCCACCTATTTCAGCACGGTGAACTACACCTTCCCCGCCACCAACCTCTCCGCCGCCAGGAGCTTTGCCAACAAGGACCGGCTGCTGCCCGGCGGGCAATACCACTATGACGGGGTACTCCTGGCCAAGACCGGCTGGACCTCCAGCGCCCAGGGCACCTTTGCCGCCGCCGTCAGGCAGGGGGACGCCACCCTGATTGTGGTGGCCCTGAAATCCCCGCTGCTGGAGGACAAATATCAGGACACCCACAAGCTGCTGGACTACGGCTTCACCCACTATTCGGCAGTGTCCGGCGAGCAGGTCGCTGCCCGGCTGGAGCTGGGGGAATTCACCCCGGTGAAGGGGCAGCGCTTCTCCTATCTGCTGCCTACCGGGACGCTGCGAACGGATATTCAATACTATCTGGAAGAGGACGTGGATTTCCAGTCGGAGGAGCGGCTATCCCTTACAGTACCCGTCCACGCCGTCATCGGGGGCACCCAGCTTCCGGAGATTCAGCTGGCGCTGGAGCGCCCCGCCCCCCAGAAGGAGGCTTACACCCTCTCGGAGCTGCTGGCCGCCGGAGGCGCCGACCCGGAGCAGGTTCAGACCATTCTGAATATCCTGCCCTATCCCGGGGCGGTGCTGGGGGTGCTGGTGTTTACCTTCCTGGCGCTCCTGCTCCACCGGCAGCTTCAGCGCCACCGCCGCCGGAGGCGCCTGCGCTCCAGAATCCGGAGAATGAAAAAGCGGATGGAGCAGCCTTGAGGCAACACCGCATCATGGGGCGAAAGATTCGCCGCTCCCGCTGCGCGGTGTCGCCTTAACATTTTCGGTGGAAAACCTTTACAAATTATTCACCTAAATTCAGAAAAGCCGGGTATAATGGTGATATATAGAAAGAAATGGGCTGCAACGGCCTGTGAAGAAAGGAAGATCATCATGGCTGTTTCTGTTTTGATTGTAGAGGATGACCGCAACATTGCGGAGCTGCTTC
>CAZYWM010000136.1:0-4846 GCA_964651615.1 uncultured Oscillospiraceae bacterium
TCAATTCTTAATTTCTCATTTTAGGGCTGGAAATGCGGAGGCAATGGTGGTATAATAATGCATTATTTTGAAATTGTCCCAATATGGGTCATATAGAAAGGAATTGAAAATCAATTATGGGCTTATCCTCCTCCTCCCCGTGGCTGAAATATTACGGGAACACCCCTGCCTCCCTGGACTACCCCCACCTGACCATGTACCAGATGGTGGCCCAGGCCGCAAGACGGAACCCCGATCACACCGCCTATGTGTTCATGGGCAAGAAGACCAGCTATCAGGAATTCATGCGCCGCATCGAGGCCGCCGCCAAGGGCCTGTACAAAATGGGCATCCGCAAGGGCGACCGGGTGACCATCTGCATGGCCAACACCCCCCAGGCTCTGGACTGCTTCTACGCCTTGAACCGGATCGGCGCGGTGCCCAACATGATTCACCCCCTGTCCGCCGCCCAGGAGATCGCCTTCTACCTGAATTTCTCCAAATCCAAGGCCATCCTCACCCTGGACCAGTTCTACTACAAGGTGGCGGAGATCCTCCCCCAGCTGGAAAACGAGTGCGAGGTGCTGATTGCCAAGGTGTCCGACGAGCTCCCCGCCCCCCTGAGCGCCCTGTACCCTCTGACCAAGGGGGCCCGGGCCATCAAGAAGCTGCCCAAGCAGGGCTACACCCTGTGGTATAAGATGGTGGCGGCGGGCCGGAACCAGGAGCTCCCGCCCCACGACGGCAAATACGACGACTGCGGCGCCATCCTCTACTCCGGCGGCACCACCGGCACCACCAAGGGCATCATGCTCTCCAACCTGAATTTCAACGCCCTGGCCCTGCAGACCATCGCCGCCTCCGGCTTCTCCATGGAGGAGATTGCCGGAATGAAGATGCTCTCCGTCATGCCCGTGTTCCATGGCTTCGGCCTGGGCATCGGCATCCACACCCCTTTGGTCGCCGGAGGCACCTGCATCCTCATTCCGCAGTTCAACGTGAAAACCTATGCCGAGGTGCTGGTGAAGCAGAAGCCCAACCTGATTCCCGGCGTGCCCACCCTGTTTGAGGCCCTGCTCCGGGCCCAGACGCTGGAAGGGGTGGATTTGAGCTTCCTGAAGGGCATCTTCTCCGGCGGCGACAGCCTATCCCCGGAGCTGAAAAAGAAGGTGGACACCTTCCTGAAGGCCCACGGCTGCTCCGAGCAGATTCGGGAGGGCTACGGCACCACCGAGTGCGTCACCGCCTCCTGCCTGACCCCCAAGGACTATGCCCGGGCGGGCTCCATCGGCGTGCCCTTCCCGGATACCTTCTATAAAATTGTCACCCCCGGCACCACCAACGAGGTGGAGCCCAACATCGAGGGTGAAATCTGCGTCTCCGGCCCCAGCGTGATGATGGGCTACATGGACAATCCCAGCGAAACCGCCGCCACCCTGCGCCGCCATTACGACGGCCGCATCTGGCTCCACACCGGCGACCTGGGCCACATGGACCAGGACGGCTTCGTGTACTTCCGCCAGCGGATGAAGCGGATGATCATCACCTCCGGCTACAACGTCTACCCCTCCCAGCTGGAAAACGTCATCGACGGCCACGAGAAGGTGCTGCTGTCCTGCGTCATCGGCGTGAAGGACCCCTACCGGGTGCAGCGGGTCAAGGCCTATGTGGTGCCCATGCCCGGTGTGGAGCCCACCGAGGAGCTGAAGGCGGAGCTGCTGGAATACTGCTCCAAGCACATCGCCAAATACGCCATGCCCCGGGAAATTGAGTTCCGCAGAGAGCTGCCCAAGACCCTGGTGGGCAAGGTGGCCTACCGGGTACTGGAGGAGGAAGCCAACGCCGCCGCGGAGCAGGCTTGATGAAAAAACGAATCTGGGAGCTGGATGCTGCCCGGGGCCTGGCCCTGCTGGGGATGCTGGTGATCCACTTTCTCTATGACCTGGTGGATTTGTGGCAGGTATTCTCCTGGCAGGAGCCGGGATGGTACTGCTTCATCAAAAACAACTGCGGCTTCATCTTCCTGGTAATCTCCGGCATCAGCGTCACCCTGGGGAGCGCTGAGCTGCGCCGGGGGGCGCAGGTCTTCGCCTGCGGAATGCTCTGCACCGCCGTCACCGCCGGAATGTACCTGCTGGGTCTGGCGGACCGGGGCATCCTCATCTATTTTGGGGTGCTCCACTGCCTGGGGGTGTGCATGCTGCTGTGGCACTGGCTGCGCCGCCTGCCGGGGTGGAGCGTGGCTCTGCTGGGGTTGGTTCTGGTCATTGCGGGGCTGATTCTGGGCCGGCTGTATCTGGATGTAAGCTGGGTCTGGCTCCCCCTGGGGCTGTGCCCCTGGTGGCTGAGCTCCTCGGATTATTTCCCGCTGCTTCCCAACCTGGGCTTCTTCCTGCTGGGGGCGGAGCTGGGCCGGACGCTCTACCGGGACAAGAAAAGCCGTCTGCCGGAGCGCTGGGGGAGCCTTCCCCCGGTTCGGCTGCTGTGCGGGTGCGGGCGGCATTCCCTCTGGATTTACCTGCTCCACCAGCCGGTGCTGTCGGGAGTTTCCATGGGAATAAAATGGTTGATTTCGTAAGGAGGTACTGCCATGAGTAAAGAAAAACAATTGGGGTTGCTGCCCCCGGTATATCTGCTGCTGGGCATGGGAGCCTGGATGCTCCACCGGTGGCTGTTTGGCAGCTTTGTGGAGGACCCGGTGTCCGGGCTGCTGCCCGCCGGCGCTCTGCCGGAAATTTTGCTGTGGGTGCTCACCGGCTGCGTGGCGGTGGGGGCCTTCCTCCTGCCCCGCCATGCCAAAATGGCGGAGGGGAACCCGATCATCGGCGCGCTGAGCAACGCCTTCTTCGCCGCCGGGGTGCTGACGCTGCTGGTGGAGAGCGCCAAGGGGCCCAACGCCCTGGTGGTGGTCTACCGGGTATTCTGCGTGCTGTCCGCCCTCTCCCTGATGGCCTGTGCCGTGATGCAGCTGCTGAAAAAGAAGCCCTTCTTCCTGCTGGAGCTCAGCCCCTGTGTGCTGTGCGTGCTGGTGCTGCTGGAATACTATCAGCTTTTCAGTGAGGTGCCCCAGCTGATGAACTATGTGCTGGGCCTGGGGGCAGTGCTCTGCCTGACCATAAGCGCTTACCAGCGGATGGCCCGGGCCGCCGGGCTGCCGGATCGGCCCTTCCATTTCGCCATCGGGCTGCTGGCGGTGTACTTCTGCGCCGCCGCCGTGGCCCAGGGCACCCACGTCAGCTTCTTCTGCGCCGCCGCCGTGTGGATGGCGGCAGAGATGGCCCGGCTCCGCCCGGCGGAGGGGTGAGATGAATCTCCCGGAGGGAATCACCTTCTGCCTTCAAAAGCTGGAAGAAGCGGGGTATCCCGCCTATCTGGTGGGGGGCTGCGTCCGGGATTCCCTCATGGGCATCCCGCCCCACGACTATGACCTGTGCACCGCCGCCCTGCCGGAGGAAATCAGCGCCGTCTTTGGGGCCATCCCCCAGGACCTGACCGGAGCGCGCCACGGCACCGTAAGGCTGCTGCTGCCCGGCCAGGACGCAGGGGAGGTGGAGATCACCACCTTCCGCCGGGAGGGGTGCTACGCCGACAGCCGCCACCCGGACTGGGTTGCCTTTGTGCCGGACATTCGGGAGGACCTGGCCCGGCGGGACTTTACCATCAACGCCATCGCCTACTCCCCCGCCCGGGGCTTCGTCGATCCCTTCGGCGGGATAGAGGACATCCGCGGCGCTTCGCTGCGGTGCGTGGGCGAGCCGGAAAAGCGGTTCCGGGAGGACGCGCTGCGGATTCTCCGGGGCATCCGCTTTGCTGCCCGGTTTCGCCTTCAGGTGGAGGAAAAGACCAGCGTAGCCATGCTTTCCCTGGCCGCGCTTACGGACCGCCTTGCCCGGGAGCGGGTGTATGAGGAGCTGTCCGGCTTTTTGACATGGGCACGGACAGAGGACATCCTGCGCTTCGCTCCCATCCTGACCCAGGTGATTCCGGAGCTTGCGCCCGCCGTTGGATTTGACCAGCATTCCCCCCACCACGCCTACGATGTGTTCACCCATGCCGCCCATGTCACCGGGGCGGTGCTGCCCCAGACGGCTCTGCGGTGGGCGGCCCTGCTCCACGACATTGGAAAGGTTCCCTGCTTCACCCAGGACGAAACCGGCCGGGGCCACTTCAAGGGACATGCCCAGGTGGGCGCCCGGATGGCCGCGGAGGTGCTGACCCGCCTCCATGCCCCCAACCCGGTGCGGGAGACGGCGGTGTGGCTCATTGACCACCACATGACCGTGCTCCAGCCGGAGCTGCCCCAGGTTCGCCGCAGCCTCTCCCGCTATGGCCGGGAACGGCTGGAGCTGCTTCTGTCGCTCCAGGAGGCGGACATGAAGGGCAAGGGCACCAGCGAGCACGAAAACAGCAGCCGGTATCCCCGCATCCGGGCGCTGCTTTCCCAGCTGGAGCAGGAGGAGGGCCGGCTGACCCTCAAATCCCTGGCCGTGGATGGGAATGACCTGATGGACCTGGGCTACCAGGGCCGGCAGATCGGCGAGGAGCTGCGCGCCCTGCTGGAGCAGGTGCTGGAAGGAATCCTCCCCAATGAAAAAGCCGCCCTCATTCAGGCGGCAAAAAAATAGCTCAAAATGCCGAAGGGGCAACCCCTTCGGCATTTTGATGTGCGCTTTATTGGTAAATTATGTTTGGCGATTTGTTGCGGCCCCTATAGGGGCGGATCTTGACCTGCCCGCAGCCCAGCAGTTACCGCCATTTCCCACGGGCAGGAAGGATAAAAGCAAGCACATTCTGCCATTTTCCTGTACTTCTAAAGCGAAGACGGAAAAAAGGTAAAATCTTACCCAAAGCGGCCGGAGGATTCTTA
>CAZYWM010000137.1:0-4788 GCA_964651615.1 uncultured Oscillospiraceae bacterium
ATAGCCGATAACGCTGCCCGCATCCACATAGCTGCCTGAGGCCGCCGCCGCGTCGGCGGTGACGCCGCCCAGGATGATGTAGTAGGAGAAGCTGCCGTCCACCGGCACCTCCACCACCGCCACGTCTCCCCAGTTCTGATCCGGCTGGCTGGAACGGTACAGCGTACCCGCCGCCGGAGCGTACACCGGCTGCATGGAGCTGACGTTCACAATCAGCTCTTTGCTGCCGTAGGTGAGACCCGCGTGGCCGGAATGGGTGCAGCCGTCGTTGGCGCCGCCATACAGGGCGTTCTCATCCCAGCCCCGGCATCCGGCAAAGTCCACGATGTCGTCGAAGAACTCCTCGGGCAGGGGGAAGTACCAGCTGTCCATGGGCCGGTTTACCACAGCGGAACGCTCCGCGTCGCCAAGGCCCGTGGGCTGGGTTTCCGGAACCTGCTCCACTTGGGCTTCGCCCCCCACTTCCTCCGCGTGGATGTGCTGGGGCAGGACCCCGGCGAGCATCACACCGCACAGAAGCAGGGACAATACTTTCTTAAATACAGTCTCTTTCATAGAGTACAACTCCTTTCACACGCTGCGTTGACGCAGCGCTGGTAAGTACATTATACATATATTTTTGAACTTTGCAATGGGGTATTTTCCCGGGTTTCCCTGGTGGAAAATGGTATTTTGTGGAATTTTCCACGCAAATTCTTTCCCTGGTTTTCTTCTGAAAAATACTACAGATTGTAATATTTCGTCATATTTTTGAAGACAATTGTTTTATTTTTCCCCGCTGTTCTTTCCCGCCTCCCGGCCAAAACCGCCCTTTCTTTGGCCCGGGGTTAAGAGATTCTTAATGTTGGAACTTTTTGTAAACTCTGCAATGGGGCAATGCCACAGGCAGATTCATGGGGCATTCCGCCATCCGGCGGATTATTTCCAGGCCTCTACAGGGCAATGCCGCCAACCGAAGGCCTCCCTGGGGGATGTCTTTGGTTGACGGCATTGCTGTAGGGCGGATGATCAGCGGGCACTCTCCGGGGCGTTGAACACGTACTTGTCCAGCCGGTGGAAGGCCTCCTGGACCCGGGACAGGGGGAGGGCCAGGTTGATGCGGACATGGCAGGGGCCGTGGAAGGCCCGGCCGTCCTGGAAGGCCACGCCCACTGCCCAGGCGGAGCGCTCCACATCATCGATGGTTTTGCCGTGGGCCTTGCACCAGTCCGTGCAGTCCACAAACAGCATATAGGTCCCCTGGGGACGGCTGACCTTCACACCTTCAAAATGCTCCTGGATGTACCGGCAGGCGAAGTCCACGTTTCCGGTCAGCACCTGGCGAAGCTCGGCGAGCCACTGGTAGCCCTCGTCCTGATAGGCCCCGATGAGCGCGTGCATGGACATGACATTGGGGCTATTGTAGTGGCTCAGGTCGGACTCCTTCTGCACCCGGTCCCGGAGCCAGGAATTGTAGATCACGCTGTAGCTTCCCACCAGTCCGGCCAGGTTGAAGGTCTTGCTGGGGGCGTACATGGCCACGGTGCGCATTTTGGCGTCCTCGCTG
This sequence comes from uncultured Oscillospiraceae bacterium, assembly GCA_964651615.1. Taxonomy (GTDB): domain Bacteria; phylum Bacillota; class Clostridia; order Oscillospirales; family Oscillospiraceae; genus Faecousia. The sequence goes on from CAZYWM010000137.1 coordinate 1,547, forward strand.
ATGGTCTGGGTGGGGATGTGCTTGTAGCCCTCCAGAATCAGGTCGGACCAGATTTCGTCGGAGATCACATACACATCGTGCTTTTTAAAGAGCTCCATTGCCTGTTCCAGCTCCTGGCGCTCCCACACTCTGCCGCAGGGGTTGTGGGGGGAGCACAGGATGGCAGCATGGATTTTATTCTGGACGATTTTTTGCTCCATGTCGGCGTAGTCCATCCGCCAGATGCCGCTCTCGTCCTGCCGCAGGGGGGAGTGGACGATGTTGTAGCCGTTGTCCTCCAGGGCGTGGGTGAAGCCCACATAGGTGGGGGAGTGGACCAGCACGTTATCTCCCTTGGAGCAGAGCACATTCAGGGCGCTGACCACACCGCCCAGCACACCGTTGGCGTAGAGAAGGTCCTCCTGCTTCAGCTCCACGCCGTGGTGGGTTTTATGCCAGCGGAGAATGGCCTCATAATATTCCTGCCGCAGGGAAAAATATCCGTAGGCGGGATGCTGGGCCCGGCGGATCATGGCGTCCACAACCGTGGGCACCGTGGCGAAATTCATATCCGCAATCCACATGGGAATCACATCAAAGCCCGGAACGGTGGGCTTCTGGGGCGGCTGCTCCACTGCAATGGCATCCATCCCCTGGCGGTCCATGATGGTGGTGAAATCATATTTCATAGTGTATCCTCCGATGTTTTGATAATTGTGCGGCCGCAATGGCGTTTTTCATGTCAAATTATAAGGCCTTTGGCAGAAAAATGCAAGAGCCTGGTAGCGCCTGACGGAAAACTGATACAGATTCTCTTCCCAAATGGCCGGGAAATCTCACAAAATCTACAATTGCAATCAAGGCCGGGAGTTGGTATACTTAATTATCATAGGAAGAAATGGGATATTTTGCATTACGTTGGAGGGATGACCGTGACTGTTACCAACCTTGTGGAGCTGCTGGGCGGGCTGGGCGCGTTCTTGTTCGGAATGAAGTACATGGGCGACGGCTTGGAGCTGGCCGCCGGCTCCAAGATGAAGGATTTGCTGGAAAAGCTGACCCGGAACCGAATCCTCGGTTTCCTGCTGGGCGTTTTCGTCACGGTGGTCATCCAGTCCTCCTCCGCCACCACGGTTATGGTCATGGGCTTTATCAACGCCGGAATTATGGACCTGGCGCAGGCAACTGGCGTTATCTTCGGCGCCAACATCGGTACAACCATCACCAGCGTCCTGATCGCCCTGGATGTATCCGGCATCGCCCCGTTCTGCATCTGCGTGGGCGCGTTCATGATGCTCTACTCCAAAAAAGCCAGGGTCAAGCACATCGGCCAGGTGATTCTGGGCTTCGGGCTGCTGTTCCAGGGGCTGCATACCATGAGCGGTGCCATGAAGCCCCTGGGCCAGGTAGCCTGGTTCCAGAACTTTATCGCGGACGCCAAGAGCCCCATCCTGGGCATCCTGGTGGGCGCGCTGCTGTGCGCCGTCATCCAGTCCTCCTCCGCCGCCGTTGGTATTTTGCAGGCGCTGGCCATGCAGGGGCTGATGCCGCTGCACTTCGCCTCCTATCTGGTCTGCGGCATCAACATCGGCTCCGCCATGCCCACCATCCTGGCCTCCATGAGCGCCCGGAACAACGCCAAGCGGGCGGCCATGATTTATCTGATTTACAACGTGGTGGGCGGCGTGATTATGACGCTCGTCACCATGGTCCTTCCCTATACCCAGCTGATTGAGCGGCTGATTCCGGACCCCATGTTCCAGGTGTCCGTGGTTCACATTATCTTCAAGGTGGTTTCCGCCATGCTGCTGCTGCCCTGCACCAACCTGGTGGTAAAGCTGACCTACAAGCTGATTCCCAAGCAGAAGCACGAGGATGCCGCCCGGCTGGAATACATTGACGTCAACCTGGTGGGAAATCCCAGCGTCTCCCTGCTGCAAATCCGCAGTGAGGTGGAGCGCATGACCAAGCTGGTGGGGGAGAACATCAGCATGGCCATGGACGGCATTCTCAGCGGCGAGGTGCGCAACGCCCAGGTGATCACGGAAAACGAGTCGGTCATCGACTACCTGACGGATGCCATCAGCAACTATCTGGTGAAGTTCAACGTCCAGGAGCTGTCCACCCAGGAGGCCATGTACGTCAACCGGGTCTACCAGGCTCTGAACGACCTGGAGCGCATTGGCGACTATGCCGAGCACCTGCTCCACGTCAACGAGCGGAGCACGGAAAAGAACCAAATCTATTCCCAGGTGGCAAGGAATGAGATTCTGGAGCTTTACGACAATGTGAAGGAGCTCTATTCCAACGCCACCGCCCGGTTCTACAGCCAGGACATCGGCATTGACGAGCTGAAGCACCTGGCCCGGCTGGAGCGGGAGAACCGGAAGAAGGCCAAGCAGGCCCAGCAGAATCACATGAACCGGCTCCGGGTGGGAGAGTGCTCCGCCGAGGCGGGAATCATGTTCGGCGAGGTGCTTACCAGCCTGAACCGAATCGGCGGCCACTCCATCAACATCGCCGAGGCCTCCGTGCTCCAGCAAAACGGAAAAGTGTTTTAACCCCCTCCCCGCCGGGAGACTGGAAAAAGGAATCCCCCCGTCATCGGAAGCGCATCCGACGGCAGGGGGATATTTTTTGCATTTCGGTGAATGGAGGCTGCCCTGTTCGCTCTTATTCCTCCTTCAATTCCATGTGGTCAAGGGCATATTGTAAGGCCATGCTGATCAGTTCATTTCGGGAGCGATTTGTCCTGGCTGCCAAATTGTTATATTCCTCCTGCAAGGCCCTGTCGATGCGTATCGTCATGGTGACAGATTTATCTTCCTTGGGTGTTACGATAAATTTCTCCATAATGCAATTCCTCCGTTGATTCTGATTGCATTATAGTATTGGAAAGGCACATAAAGCTATGACACAATCATACATTGAAATTATACTGCATTTTTGTGTTATGATCTGCTATAATGCGAATATCGACCAATCCCTGGGGGATGGCATTATGAAATAGAAGAAATATGATTGGAGGCACAGAACTATGTACACAGAACAGGAGCGGGAATATGTTCCGGCTCCTGAGTGTAGCCCGCCTTGTGTAAAGGGGGGAAGGGGGGATTGGGCAGTGGGCACAAAAGGACGGTACAGCCCAATGCGGGGAGGTACGCCTCCGCTCATTGCCAAAGGCAGAACTGTCTTTTCCGTTTTTCATAGACCGGGTGCTCCCCGACCCCTGCCGGGGGCCTTCCTTTCTTGTGTCGGCAAGA
>CAZYWM010000138.1:0-4784 GCA_964651615.1 uncultured Oscillospiraceae bacterium
TAAAGGACTCGTCATCGATGGTGCCCACGTCTGTCACCAGAGCAACCTTGGTGATTACGTCGGCAGGGGCTTCAGCGCTCACCGTTACAGCCAGGGACAGGATCATGCACAGCGTCAGCAGGATTGCCAGAAACTTTTTCATGTTTGTTCTCCTCCTTAATTATTGTAATGTTGTGTGGTACACATAATTCATTATATACGATATTTCGCAAAAATCAATCCATTTTTTGTAATTTTTTACAAAAAGGACCCTTCTCCGGCGCTCTTCACAATTCCACCGGCACCGGTTTGGTGATGGTCATGGTTTCCGGGGTCACGGCGCACGACCTGGCCAGCACCTCCACCCCCGCCTGGGCGGCCTGGCGGAGGGCGCAGGCGAAGCCCGGGTCGGTGGCCTCGTTGGGGTGAAGGCTGCGGACGTCCTCCATCTGAATGACGAAGAGCACATAGGCCCCGTACCCCTGCCCCGCCGCCTCCGCCAGTCCCCGCAGATGCTTCGCCCCCCGCTGGGTGGGAGCGTCGGGGAAGGCGCAGACCCCGTTTTCCTCCAGAGTGACGCCCTTCACCTCCAGGAAGCACTGCTTTCCCGCCCGGGTGAAGGAGAAGTCGAACCGGGAGTCCCCGTAAACGGTCTCCGGCCGGAGGTTTTCAATGGGCCCCAGTCCCCCGCCCAGAAGCCACTCCCCAGCGGCGGCGTTGGGGGCCTGGGCGTCCATGTTGATGAGCCGGGTCCCCTTCTCCACGGCGATCAGGTCGAAGCCGGTCTTCCGGCTGGGGTTGCTTGAGCGCTGGCAGTACACCCGGGCGCCCCTGGGCAGCAGTTCCCGGCACCGCCCGGTGTTTTTCACATGCACCGTCCGGACCGCCCCCTCAATCTCCACATGGGCGATGAACCGGTTGGGCCGGTCCAGGAAAATCCCCGGAACCATATTGGCGTATTTCATCTCAGCTCACTTCCGAAAAACCGACTCCACCATTTTCAGATTCTCCCGGATTTTCAGATGCTGGGGGCATTTCCTCTCGCATCTGCCGCAGTCCAGGCAGGCGTCGGACAGCGCCCCGCCCTTTTCCACATACTGGTCAAAGAGCTTGCGGGCGTGGTCCTTCAGGCCGTATACATTATAATAAGTATAGGCGTTGAAAATCTGGGGAATCACGATCCCCGCCGGGCAGGGCTGGCAGTATTTGCAGCCGGTGCAGTAGAGGTCGCTGAATTTTTTCAGGTTCTCCATAGCGTCCCCCAGTTCTTTCCACTCCTCCCGGGAGAAGGAGATGCTTCCAGAGGCCAGGGCGGTGTTCTTTTCCACCATGTCCAAATTCTCCATGCCAGACAGAGCGCAGCACAGGTCGGGGTTGCCCAGGACGAATTTGAAGGCCAGCTCATAGGTGGGGATGGAGGCGGAGCCGGTGAGCTTGGAATAAAGCTCCGTGGGAGCCGCCAGCCGTCCGCCCCCCACCGGGCCCATGGCCACGGTGCCCAGCCCCTTGGAGCGGGCATAGGCCATCATGCTCTCGTTGCTCCGGTCCAGCAGATTGTACTGGCAGAGCATGCTCTCCATGGGCACACCCCGGGCCTCGGAGGTGTCGATGATGTACCGGATGACGGAGGGGTCGTCGTGGAAGGAAAAGGAGATGTGCCGGATGAGCCCCTCCTCCTTGGCCTTCCGGGCGTCCTCCAGCAGGTTCTGCTCCAGGATGATGCCGTCGTAGATTTCCCTATCGATGCCCCAGAAATGGTAAAAATCGATGTGGTCGGTGCCCAGACGCTCCAGGCTGCTCTCCAGCTGGCGGCGGTAGTCCCCGGGCTTCTTGGCCACCTCCGTGGGGAATTTGGTGGAGAGAAGGATTTTGTCCCGGAAATTCCTCACGCCGTGGCCCAGGGCCGCCTCGCTGTTGCTGTTGCAATAGTAGGGCGCGGTGTCAAAATAGTTGACCCCCCGCTCGAAGGCTTTGGCCAGCATTTCATCCACCTTGTCGGTGTCAACGTATTTTTTCCCGTCCTTTTCGTATTCGGGAAAGCGCATGCACCCAAACCCCAGGGCGGAAATTTTTTCCCCGGTATTGCCAAACTGCCGGTAATTCATATGTTTTTCTTCCTTTCTGTCCTCAGGCCCAGCGGCCCGAGTCGTTTTCTAATGATACAAAGCACACAGGGAGGATACGAGACGTTCAGAAATTATGTCTTCCGATACCGGGCAGCTCTTCCGGAACCGATTCTCTGAATGGAGCCGGTTTTCACCATGGCTCCCAGCACAGCTTCCACCGTGGTGGGGCTGACATCAGGGAGAATTTTACAAATCTCCGCCTTGGAAAGTGGGGTTAAGCTATTCAGGATAGTCGCCTCCACACGGGCCTTCTTCGTGATCTTCTTCCCATTCACAACGGCAAACCGCTTGTCCAGCTCCTTGTAGCACATATACAGCATGGACAGGAAGTTCTCCATGAAAGGAAAGTAGCTATTCTCGTTGGTTTCCCAGCCTGCGGAGGATTGAGCAAGAGCATCATAATAGTAGGCTTTATAGTTATTGATCTGCTCCTCAAAGGAAACATACTTTCCGGCATCATAGCCGTTTTTATACAGAAGCAGCAGAGAAAGCAGCCGGGACATTCTGCCGTTGCCATCCCGGAAGGGATGGATGCACAGAAAGTCCAGAATGACGCAGGGAATCAGAAGAAGCTGATTGATATTCGCGTCATTTCTCGCTTCCATGTAGGCCAGCTCCAGCTGCTCCATGGCTGCCGGGGTCTCTGAGGCAGGGGTAGGCGTGAAACGGATTCTCCGGTTCCCCTGCCCATCTTCTTCCAGAATGTAGTTGTTATCGACCTTGTATTTTCCGCCGTACTCGTAGCCGGTCATGGACATCATAATCTCATGCAGACGTAGAATGTCCGACTGCCGGAAGTCAATGTATTCGTAGCCCATATAAATCTCATTCAGGGCATCCCGATAACCAGCAATCTCCATTTCGTTGTGGTTCAGGGGCGCACTGTTCTGATTCACGATTTGGGCAATACGAGAATCGCTGGTGACAATGCCCTCAATGGCGTTGGAGCTTTTTACAGACTGAACCTTTGCGATGGCTTCCAGTTCCGTGAAAATCTTAATGTGATCTTCTTTCCGAACGCCTGCCATGGTTCTGAGAGAGGCAATGCTGGAGGTTAATGTCACCAGATTTGCCGGAAGCAAACCGTTATTCAAAAAAGAGTAGTCAAATTTCCGCATAGGCGTCCATCCTTTCTGCACATTATTATAGCATTTTATATGCAGATAATCAACTGAAATTATCTGCGCCATTTTTTATGCGCAGATCCGCACAAATAGGTATTTAGCAATTTGTCGCGCCCATCCCCACTATCTTGTATCCCATATCTTATATCTCATCTCTTTGCCATCTGTCCTGCCGCAATCAGGGCTTCCTTCTCCTCCCGGGTCAGCTTCTTTACCTCCAGCTCCCGTCTCAGGGCATGGGAATGGCTTGGGCAGGTTTCGGTGTACACCAGCTCCAGAGGGCCCCGGCCACGGGTGTATTTGGCGCCCCGGCCGCTTTGGTGCATCAAAAGCCGCTTCCGGGCGTCCAGGGCGATGCCGGTGTACAACGTGCCGTCGCCGCAGCGCAGCAGGTAGAGCTGCCAGGGTCTGTCCATCTAAAAAACCTTCCTCTGTAATTTCTTCATTCCCAGCAGCCTGTCCAGCAGGAAGAAGGTGACGTTGCCCATGGCCAGAAGCACCAGCAGCATCACGGTGCCCAGCCCGGCGAACTCCTCCCCCAGTTCCCCCATGCCCAGCAGCCGGAGCAGCAGGAAATACATCAGCGCCACGCTGCCGTTGAACAGCAGCCCCTTCCACAGCCAGGCGAGCTTCCTGCCGTCCAGCCAGGGCTTCACAATGGGGTAATAGCCCAAAAAGATGAACACCGCCGCCGCTTCCTTGTCCGCCGACAGCAGCGCCGACAGCAGGGCCACCGCCCCATACCAGGCCCAGGCCAGGCGCTTCCCGCAGGACACGAGCACCACCTGCAGCAGCACGGCGCAGAGCATGGGACTGACGTAGGTGGCAATGGGGATCAGGCCCCCCAGGCTCATAATGACCACGGCCAGCGCCGCCAGCACGCCCCCCAGGGCCATCCGGGAGGCGGGAGTGCTTTTTCTCTGATTCACAGCAATTCCTCCGAACCATTTCGTATTGTGATATTGTACAAAAGTTTTATGTTTCCCACGCAGATTCTTGACAAATTTTCCATTTATGACTATAGTGACATCAGGCGGATGCCGCTCTATTCCAAAGGAGGAATCACAATGGAAGATTATGGTGCAATGATTCGCAGAACCTTCCAGCAGGGAAGCGTTCTGGATGCCGAGGCTCTTTTTGAGGCGTTTCTGCGCAACGCCTTCCCCACCTTCCACTTTCGGCGGACGGAGGTCATCAGCTTCACCCGGGGTGAGGCGGAGTATATGGAGGGCCGCAGCTGGAACCATGTGTTTGAGATCACCCGAACCACCCTGGACGGGAGCCCCGTCTGGGAGGTGGAGTGCCGCCGGGTGACGATGGGCAAAACCCCGGACAAACGGGTGTACCTGGACTACCTAACCCTGGGCTTTGTCAGCTACGCCGAAGAGGACAGCACCCCGTAACGCTTTCGCCGGTGCGCTCACCGCGCTCTCCGTAGGTACAGTCTTGACTCGCCCGCTGCCTACAATTGTTGACATTCCCAACGGGCGGGTCAAGACCCGCCCCTACGGGTGCAGGAAGTTTATCTATTATCTATTCTCTATTATCTATTTCT
>CAZYWM010000139.1:0-4783 GCA_964651615.1 uncultured Oscillospiraceae bacterium
GCCATCAGCGTATGGTTCATGCAAAGCGTGGTGACTGGTGTGGAAAACTGGGCGATACCCTCCGGAAGACCTCTGAAAACAATCTTGCGGAAAAGCTTCCCCAAGGCTGACAGCAATCAGAAGGCAATGCTTTCAAAAAAGCACATTTCGGCAGGAATCCGTTACCGGTATTCCTGCCGAAATGCTTGCTTATCCCCAAACAACATGAGCTGCCGCATTCGCTCCTGGTTTTTGAATCCTTCAGATCAGCTCGTAATGCTCCAGGGCCTTTTCGATGCCGTCCTCCATCACCGGATCGGTGACATATTCGCATAGCCGCTTCACCTCGTCCATGCCGCCGCCCATGCAGACGGTATGCCCCGCCAGGCGGAACATGGGCAGATCGTTGGTGCTGTCTCCAATGGCCAGGGTGTCTTTTGCGTCCACGCCCAGGTGGCGGAGGATCAGCTCCATCCCGGCGGCCTTGGAAAAGCCCTTCAGCACCAGCTCATACATGCCGTTTTCCCGGTCGATGACGGTGTAGTCCTCCTCCAGCTCCCGTTTGAACCCGGCCGCGTCTCCGCCGGCGCCCAGGAAGGTGACGAATTTCACAAAGTCCGGCTCCCCCTCCTGACTGAGCTCGTGGATGGGGAACCCCGCCTGCCGCAGCCGCTCCACCTCCCGGGACATGATGGGGTGGACGGAGTGCTCCCCGTCCAGCAGGATGCCCCCGTCTCCGGTTTCATAGAAGGAGCACATGTGGTACTTCCGGGAGCAAAGGACGCTCTTCTGGCGCAGGGCCAGGGAGGGCTTTGCCCGAACCAGCCAGGCCCCGTCCAGCTGCACCTCCATGCCGCAGCCGCAGGCAAAGCCCCGGAAGGCCATCTGCTTCACCCGGGGGTCCACCTGGAAAAAGGCCCGGCCGGTATTGATGATGGGAATATGTCCTTTTTCCCGCAGCCGCTCCACAGCCCGGATGGTGGAGGGGGGAATTTGATGGGTTTGATCGTCGATGATGGTTCCGTCAATGTCGAAAAAAATGACCATGGTTTCTCCTTTGTAAAATAGGCGGTGTTACGCGCCGCCCGGCAGCCCCAGCGCGGCTGTCACCAGAATACCCAGATTATCCCGGTAAATCTCGTCGAACTGACTGATGGGCAGGGGGTTGGAGCCGCTTCCGGCCTCGATGGTGAATCCGGGGCGGCGGAATTCCTGAATAAACCAGTCCTTGAACCCGGCGAAGCTGGATTCAAAGGGGGTGTCCTCCACGCTGTAACCGCTGACCCGGGCAAATTCCTGGGCCAGCTCTCGGGCCCCATCCACATGGTAGTCCCGGAACTGCCAGTAGATGATTTTCCCCTGGGTGTGGTAGGCCAGCACAATCCGGGGGTCAACCGCTCGGGTGTAATCCGCCAGCGCCCGGCTCTCCCGCTGGGTCAGCGGCGCCCGGCCCACGTAATCCCGGGGACCGGGGCGGTCGTACCCGGCGGCAAATTTGATCTCCCGGGCCATCAGCCACCCGGCGGGATATTGAAGATTCAAATCCACCCCCAGCAAATTGGCTTTCCAGCCCTGGGGAAAGGGAATGCTGGGGAAGAATGACGCCAGCGCCTGCGCCGCCTCGTATTGAAGGGAGCCTGGTTCAATGCCCCCGGTGACAAGGTCCACGCCGTCCGGGTCCACCATGGGCACGGTATGGATGCTGACGAGATTTTCGATGGTTTTCCCCTCCACACCCCAGATTTTCCCGCCGGAGGAGATGGCCTGGGCCAATTCCTCCACAAATTTTAAAAGCAATGGGGCGGTAATCCATTCGTTGGCATGGTGGGCGGCGGTAAACAGCACGTTTCGCTCCCCCGTCCCGATGACCAAGGTTTTCAGCGGCCGCCCAAAGGCAGTCTCCGTCAGTGTTTCGCTGCTGCAAAAGGGGTAGGCCTTCACCAGCGCGTCGATGGTTTTGCCGCACAGCGCCGCCGTCATGGGTACATCCGTTTTCACAATTGCCAATTTCATCGCCTCCCAATAGGATATGCGCTGAAATTGGAAAAGGTGCCCCTATCGCTGCTCCAGATAGATCAGCAGCACGGCAATGTCCGCCGGACTGACGCCGGAAATCCGCCCCGCCTGACCGATGGACCGGGGGCGGATCTGGTTGAGCTTCTGCCTGGCCTCCAGCCGCAGACCGCCGATGGCTTCATAATCCAGATCATCGGGCAGCAGCCGGGACTCCTCTTTTTTGAATTCCTCCACCTGCTTTTCCTGGCGGAAGAGATACCCGGCGTATTTGATCTGGATTTCCACTTCCTCCACCACCGGCTTCGGCAAATCCGGGCGGCTGGGGTCGAAGGGAGCCAAATCTGCATAGCCGATCTCCGGCCGCCGGAGCAGGTCCGCCAGCCGGGCGGAGTTGGCGACGGGGGCGCTCCCCCTGGCAGCCAGCATGTCGTTGAGTCCCTGGCTTCCGGGCAGACCGGTGGCTTCCAGCCGCTCCCGCTCCCGGCGGACGGCTTCATATTTCTCCTCCACTTGCAGGAGCCGCTCCGGGGGAACCAGGCCGATGTCCGCGCCGATTTTCGTCAGCCGCTGATCGGCGTTGTCCTGCCGGTGGAGCAGCCGGTATTCGCTGCGGCTGGTCATGATCCGGTAGGGCTCCTCCGTCCCCTTGGTAACAAGGTCGTCGATGAGCGTGCCGATGTAGCTGGTGTCCCGGGTCAGAACCAGGGGCGGCCTACCCTGGATTTTCAGCGCCGCATTCACCCCGGCCACCAGACCCTGGACGGCGGCCTCTTCATAGCCGGAGGTGCCGTTGAACTGACCCGCGCCGTAAAGACCGGAAACAAGCTTGGTTTCCAGGGTGGGCAGCAGCTGGGTGGGATTGACGCACTCATATTCAATGGCATAGGCCGGGCGCATCATCTCCGCGCGCTCCAGGCCGGGAATGGTGTGCAGCATCTGAAGCTGCACATCCTCCGGGAGGCTGGAGGAAAGGCCCTGAATGTACATCTCCTCCGTGTCCAGCCCGCAGGGCTCGATGAAGAGCTGATGCCGGGGCTTGTCGGCGAATCGGACAATTTTTGTCTCAATGCTGGGGCAGTACCGGGGGCCCACACCGGAGATGGTCCCGTCGTACATGGGACTGCGGTGGAGATTGGCCCGGATGATTCTGTGGGTTTCCTCGTTGGTGTAGGTCAGATAGCACACGGCGGAATTATTCACTTTGTGCTCCGTCCGGAAGGAGAAGGGCTCCGCGGTTTCGTCCCCGGGCTGCAGTTCCATTTTGGAAAAATCAATGCTCCGGCGGTTCACCCGGGGCGGGGTCCCGGTTTTGAACCGGCGCAGCTCCAGCCCCAAAGAACGCAGACTGTCCGCCAGCCCCACGCTGGGGTGCATCCCATCGGGGCCGGAGGGAATGACGCTTTCTCCCGTGATGACGGTGCTGTCCAGATAGGTGCCGGTGGCGATGATCACCGCTTTGGCGCTGTAGCGTGCTCCCAGCTGGGTGAGAACTCCGGTGACGGCGCCGTTTTCGGTGAATACCTGGGTGATCTGGGCCTGCTTCAGCTCCAGGTTTTCCTGCATTTCCAGAGCGTGCTTCATATAGGCCTTGTAGCGGACCCGGTCGGCCTGGGCGCGGAGGGAATGGACTGCCGGCCCTTTGCCCCGGTTCAGCATCCGGTATTGGATGCAGCTGGCATCGGCGGCGACGCCCATCTCCCCGCCCAGGGCGTCCAGCTCCCGAACCAGATGCCCCTTGCCGGTGCCTCCGATGGCGGGGTTGCAAGGCATGTTGCCAACGGCATCCAGATTGATGGTAAAGAGAATGGTGTGCAGTCCCAGCCGGGCAGCGGCCAGGGCAGCTTCAATACCGGCGTGGCCCGCTCCAATGACGGCCACGTCGCAGCTGCCTGCGAGATAAGTCATTGGACTTCCTCCTCGATGTGCTTCTTTTCCTCCGGAGGCAGGACAAAGGGCTTGCACACCACCTCACAGCGGTGGATGGGGGTGCCCAGGGCGTAAAACTTCTCTTCATACCCCGTCATGACTCCCACAATGCCGTCCTTGTGCAGATCATCGGTGAGGTTCTTCACCTCCAGCCCGCAGGCGGCAAACTCCTCCAGGGAGAAGGCAAAGAGGGGGGCGTTGTCGGTCTTGAAGTGGAACTCCCCGCCCTCCCGGACCACCCGGCAGTATTTGTCCAGGAAGCCCCGATGGGTCAGGCGGCGCTTGGCGTTCTTCTTCCGGGGCCAGGGATCGGGAAAATTGATGAACAGACGGTCGATCTCCCCGGGACCAAAGACGTCCTCCATCATGGCCACATCCATGTCAATATAGTATACGTTGGTCAGCCCCATGTCCCGGGCCTTTTCCATGGCGACCACCACAGCCTCCCGGCACCGCTCCACGGCAATGAGCAGCACATCGGGGTTTAACTGGGCGGTTTCAGCGGTGAATTTGCCCTTGCCGCAGCCGACCTCCACCCAAAGGGCGGTGCAGTCCGGTTTCAGTGAGCGCCAGTGATCGCGCAGGGAGGCGGGCTCGGCAATCCGGTAGGCGCTGCACCGCTCCATCCGGGGCTCCAGGTTCCGCATCTTTCTCATTCTCATTGGATATTCCTCCATACAAAAGCATACAACCCTCTATTATACAATAAATGAGGCAATTGTCAAAGAAATTTGGTGAAGGAATGCCGGTTTTGTTGGTGAAGGGAAGCCGCCTGGGTGAGAGCGAAAAAATTTTGAGTGAAAAGATAAAAAGGGGTTGACAAACGGGGCGGGGAGTGGTAATATATGCAAGCTTTCCGATG
>CAZYWM010000140.1:0-1057 GCA_964651615.1 uncultured Oscillospiraceae bacterium
GGCGCGCACTTGGCAGCTGCCGTGCTCCGTATCTGATTAGACGCTATCTGAAATCCGGCACAATCTATCGCTGCTTCGTTTTCCAAATTGACAAATTTTCCCGGCTATGATATAATCCACCATCGAGCAAGGGCGCTCATGTACAGGAGGAGACTTTCCCTCCCGGGCATGAGCGCCCTTTTCTTTTTTGATTTGGAAGCGAGGCATTGCAATGGGACAATTCGACCGCAAAATCGTTCTGGAGGACGGCAGCGAATACCCGGGCTTCAGCTTTGGCAGCAGGGAGGATCGGGTCTGCGAAATCGTATTCAATGCCTCCATGGCCGGCTATCAGGAAATCGTGTCCGACCTGTCCTACACCGACCAGATGGTGGTAATGACCTATCCCCTCATCGGCAATTACGGCATCTGCGAAGAGGATTACGAATGCAAAATCCCCAGCATCGGCACTCTGGTGGTATATGACTGCAACGACAACCCCTCCAATTTCCGCTGCGTCAAGGCGCTATCCGAGCTGCTGGAAGAGGACAATAAAACCTCCCTGTGAAAGCCAGGAAGCGCCCGGTGCGCCGTCTGGCAACCACTGGTAAACCAGCTGCCGGGCAGCCTGGCAACCCAGGTTAGGTTAGTATAGGTTAGTATAGGGTAGTATAGGATAGGATAGGATAGATTAGGAAAGGATAGTTCAGTTTATCATAGGTCAAAATAGGGCAGTTGATTTTTATAAGGAAGGCGGGGATTTCAAACACGCGCGAGGCAAAAAGCCGTTCCAAAATCGCTCTTTTAAATTCCAAATAAACCGGATATTTTTTGATCTAAACTCACAAGTTTTTCCTTATTATCCGATAAAATCAAAACATTTTCAAAGCAGTCCATTTGTTCATCCTTCATGCCAGCTGTGAATAACTCTGTGGATAACCTGTGGAACATTGTGGATAAGCCGTGAATGTCTGTGTAGAAATTGTGGATAATTGTCAGCATCATCAGCAGCCCCAAAAGCACCCATCCCGTAGCCCCGGGTCTTGACCCGCCCGCAAGGTAACGGTTTTTGAGAACT
>CAZYWM010000140.1:1157-4773 GCA_964651615.1 uncultured Oscillospiraceae bacterium
GCGAAATGGTAACTGCCTGCTGCCCAATCCCCCCTGCCCCCCTTTACACAAGGGGGCAGGAGCTCAGAAGCCATCACCTGCTGCCATTCACCGGAACACTCAAAAGACGTCACTTAGCGGGCATCTGTAGCCTCCCCCTACGGCCGCGAATCTATTACCTATTCTCTATTATCTTTTATCTCTTATCTCTTACTGACTCGCCCCTACAGGGGACCGCGGCAAATCGCCAAACATCAATTTACAGACAATTCCTAATTATCTCATATCTCATATCCCATATCTCATATCTTAATCTCTCCCCTGCCTTGGGGGAGTCTTTTTTTGCCCTTGACTGTCCGGGCTATTTCATGTATGATTATCACAAACATTTGAACGGGAGTGTGAGGGATTACGGACACCAACCGAATGAAAAATGCCGCCGAGTGGCTTTTCGGCCAGGTTTTCACCGACGAGGCCATCAAGCCCAGGCAGCCCGTCCAGAAGCTGCCCTCCCTGCTGCGCACCGCCCGCTCGCTGGAGGGGGCCTGGCAGTCCCGGGACGCCATCTTCCTGAAGCAGGCCCGGCTGCTATCCGACTTTGAGGACGACTTCCCCTACACCGGAACCCTGACCCGCTACTACCCCACCTACCAGTCCCTGACGGACGAGGAGCTTCGGGGGTATTTTACCTGGCGCGCCAAGCTCCGCCGGGGACAGGTGGAGAAGGCCCCCCTCACCTTCGCCTTTCTCTATATCTATGAGCTGCTGAACCAGGTGGGCGTCCGCGGCGCCCAGGATGGGTACGACAAGCTGCTTTTCTTCCGGGAATCCTACGGCGACGACGGCATCCTCCCCTATCTGAACCGCTGGCTCCGGGATTATGTAATCTATTATGACCTGGACCCCGCCCTGCTGGCGGACATTCCCCAGGTCGTCATGGACCGGAGCATTGCCGTGCTGGAGCACATCCAGCGCGAATCCCCCGCCGCCATTATGGAGGCTCTGAATCAGTTCCCCCTGCGGTGGCTGAAGCGCTCCAAATTCTACCAGCAGCACACCCAGCAGATGGACGCGGTGATCGTCCCGGTGCTCCGCCGGGTGGCAGAGCACTGCGACACCCGGTGCAAGCGGGGCTTCACCGCCCAGTATTTCGGCGGGCTGAAAAAGGATTTCATCTGGCCGTTCGACTCCGCCGTGTTCTGCGACCCTCTGCGGCGAACCAATTACCAATACGCCCTGGACGAATACACCACCTACCGCTGCCAGAACGGCCGGTGGATGGTGGAGGGCTTCATTTTCAGCACCCATGAGTGCGCCAAAATGGACGAGCTGCTGAAGGCCATCGACTGCGCGCTGCGGCTGCGGCTGGACCCCAAGCACCCCATCAAAAGCACGCTGGAAACCAAGTGGATTTTGAAGATCATCCAGGAGGAGACGGATTCCTTCCTGGCCGCCCAGCATCGCGCCGAAGAAAAGAAAGTCCGGCTGGATTGCTCCCAGCTGGCTAAAATCCGCCAGGACGCTGCCATCACCCAGGAAAAGCTGGCCATTGAGGACGAGCTGGAGCCGGAGGAGCCGGAACTCCCCCAGGCGCCGGAGCTTCCCGAAGAGGCTTCCTTACCGGGCACCCCTCTGAGCCCTCCGGAGTACCGGCTGCTGCAAAGCCTGCTCTATGGCCGGGATACCGGCTGGGTTCACAGCCAGGGGCTTCTGATGTCCGTTTTATTGGACGGAATAAATGAGAAACTATATGAGCAGTTTCAGGATACGGTGCTGGATTCCGACGGCCAGCTGATCCCGGACTATATCGACGACTTGAAAGAGATGGTACAGCCATGAAAATTCCAAAGCGAATCGCCCAGACCCTGATGAACTCCCTGAAGGGCGGCGTGGTGCCCCGGGTGGGGCTTTCCTACATCACCGTGGGCCGCAAGGCGGAGATCGACGCCCTGCTTCACGATGTGGACATCATCGCCGACGGCGGTGCTTCCTTCCGCTTCATCGTGGGAAAATACGGCAGCGGCAAGAGCTTTCTGCTGCAAACCATCCGCAACTATGTGATGGCCAAAAACTTTGTGGTGGTGGATGCCGACCTCTCCCCGGAGCGGCGATTGCAGGGCACCCGGGGCCAGGGCCTGGCCACCTACAAGGAGCTCATCCGCAACATGTCCACCAAAACCAAGCCCGAGGGTGGGGCGCTGTCGCTGATTCTGGACCGGTGGATCAGCAATGTGCAGCAGCAGGTGATGGCCGATTCCGGCCTCAGCGCCGCCGACCCGGGGCTTGCCCGGCTGGTGGAGAAGCGGATTTCCGCCGTCATTTATTCTTTGAATGAGATGGTTCACGGCTTCGACTTTGCCCGGCTGCTCACCGCCTACTACCAGGCCCACCTCAGCGCCGACGACGAGACCAAGGCCAAGGTACTCAAATGGTTCCGGGGGGAATACAACACCAAGACCGAGGCCCGGCAGGAGCTGGGGGTGAACATCGTCATCACCGACGACGATTGGTATGAATATCTGAAGCTCTTCGCCGCCTTTTTGAAGCAGGCGGGCTACGCCGGGATGCTGGTGCTCATCGACGAGCTGGTGAACATCTACAAAATTCCCAACGCCATCACCCGGCAGTACAACTATGAGAAAATCCTCACCATGTACAACGACGCCATGCAGGGCAAGGCCCAGCATATCGGCTTTCTCCTCTGCGGCACGCCCCAGTGCATGGAGGACCCCCGCCGGGGCGTTTACAGCTACGAGGCCCTCCGCTCCCGGCTGGCGGAGGGGCATTTCGCCGGGGAGCACCAGGATCTGCTCTCCCCCGTGATCCGCCTCCAGCCCCTGACCGCCGAGGAAATGCTGATTCTCATCGAGAAGCTGGCGGACATCCACGCCGGGCTCTACGAATACACCCAGATCGTCACCCAACAGGACATGGTGGATTTTATTGAAATTGAATTCGGGCGCATCGGGGCGGACACCCACATCACCCCCCGGGAGGTAATCCGGGACTTCATCGAGGTGCTGGACATCGTCTACCAGAACCCGGGGCTCAAGGTCCGCTCCCTTCTGGGAAGCCAGGAGTTCTCCTTCGCCCAGAACCAGGTGGAGCAGGAAGCCACCGACGCCCTGTTTGCGGAATTTGACATCTAGGGAAGATAGAAGATACAGGATATGAGATACAAGATAATACTGTAGGGGAGGCTATCATGCCTCCCGCCAGGTGGTGGTTTCCGCATATTCCGTTGAATGGAACCTGGTTCCATTCAACGGAGCACTCAGGCATTTAACCTAGCAATCTATTACCTATTCTCTATTATCTATTTCTGACTCGCACCTACGGTTACAAGGGCAGTGCAACAGGTTGTCCAACTACATTTCTAATTCCTAACTCCTAATTATCTCGTATCTCATATCTTATATCTCATATCTTCCCACGCTTTAAATTACGCAATAACCGTTACCAAGGAGGTTCCCCATGGGTGCTTTTGAGCGTTACGCTCCTTTCGTGCAGGACTATATCTATCGGAACAACTGGGAGAATCTCCGGGCCATCCAGGTGGCGGCGGCGGATGCCATTTTTAATACCGATGAAAATCTGCTGCTCACCGCCTCCACCGCCTCCGGCAAAACCGAGGCGG
>CAZYWM010000141.1:0-4730 GCA_964651615.1 uncultured Oscillospiraceae bacterium
CTTGCGGAATTGAGCCCCGACCTGAACGACGACGGCGAAGTAACCGTGGAGCTCCAGCAGTATGTCAGCGTAAACACAGGCGACGTTGACACCCTCTACTACGCCCAGGCGGCCCAGGTTCAGCTGGTGGCGGATATAACGGATTGCAGGAGCTACTTTTTCCTGCTGGAAGACCCCGCCGGATTTCAGGAGGCCACCTCCGCCCTGTGCAATCTGGACGGAAGCCTTCCGCCGGAGGGCGACTTGACCCCGGAGGGAAAATATGTAATCTGGGGAGACTGCCCGGCGCTGGTGGGAATCGAACTGGGAGATGCAAGGGAAACCGTGTCCCGGCTCTGCTTTGCCCGCCGGGGCTTCTGGACCGAAAAAACCGTGCCCAATGCCGCGGAATGCGACGCGCTTTGGGATGCACTGACCGAAGGAGCGAAGGAGCCATGAAGAAAGCCGCAATTGTTTGCATCCTGATTCTTTGCCTGACGCTGTCTGCCTGCGGCGCAAAGGTGCCGGAGAAAACAGCAGACGGTGAGGCGTGGGGCGGGGACTGGACCACCATCGGCGCGTTTCTGGGTGTGGAGCCCATGGAGGGCTGGACCGTGCAGCGCAACGAGGATGTGCTGGCAGCAGAAGGCACCTTCTATGCTTCCTGGACAAAGGGACAGGCGCTTTCCTATACCAACGAAAATGGCGATCGCATAACGACCTATGATGCGCAGATTCATCTGGTCGTGATGGAACTGGATACCCCGGAAGACGCAGAGCAGACTGCCGCCCAGTGGCAGTCCCTTGCCCGGGAGCGGTATCCCGATATGAAGGAATCCACGGACGGGTCTTTTCAGATAACCACCTATTCCTTCCCCGCCGGTTCCGGCCCTGCTTCCAATGGGGCCTCCGCCACGGGAATCCGGGGCAGTCGGGCCATCCGGGTGGATGTGGCTGTGCTGGCAGACTTCCCGGAGGAAGCCATGGATGTACTGACGGATTTCTTGGAGCACTGCCACTACGCGCAGTAAAGGAGGCACAATAGCATGGGAATGTTTATCCCGGAAGACAAATTCTACGATGAAACCAAACGGCAGACCGGCTTCAACCGCTATAAGCAGCTCTTGGGCCGCCACTTTGGGGATTGGTTCAAGCTGAACGCGCTGACCATCCTGGGCTTGCTCCCGCTGGCGGCAGGGATCGGGCTGGCCATCGCTTCTTCCAGCATTCTGGTGCTGATCCCCTGCTCCCTTCTTGGCGGCATGATCTTTGGGCCGTTTCTGTCCGGGATGTATGACAGCCTTTTCCGGGCAATGCGGGATGATCCCATGCCCATGTGGCAGAATTATCAGAAAAGCTGGAAGCAGAATTTCCTCGGGAGCCTCGCTCCCGGCGCGCTGCTGGGGCTGATGGTGGGCTTCTTCTGCTTCATGGGCATGATGCTCTGCTGGGCGCGGACCGCTCCCTCTACGGGAACCATTCTGCTGCTGCTGTTCTCCGCCCTGCTGACCATGGTGATCTCCCAGCTCTATTGGTCCCAGCTGGTGCTGTTTCAGCAGTCCCCGGTCATTCGGCTGAGAAATATCCTGCTGTTTTGCATTCAAAATTTTGGGCGTGTCATGGGCGTGGGGCTGTTACAGCTTGCTTACTGGGGAATTTACATTCTCTTCGCACCCTGGACGCTGCTGATCCTGCCCATCGTAGGGATCTGGTATATTCTCTTCCTGTCTCAGTTTTTGCTCTATGACCGCCTGAACAATGCGTTTGGGATTGAAGAACAGTTCCGTCAGGCGGAGGAATCATAAGGAGGCCGTTTATGCGTTTTACCTTTCATCCCGATTCCGAAACCGGCTGCCGCTGTACCGGAGGCAATGCCGGGATCCGCTTTTCCATCTCTCAGGATTCCGGGTTTCAAAACCGGGACTACCGCTTCTGGGAGGACAGCTTTCTCTTCGACGGATACTCCCATTGGTTTCGCGGAAATCCCAAGAGCCTTCCCGACGGGGAGTGCTTTACCATCAGCCTGAGCTTTCTTCCCGTCACCTATTCCGCCTATCCCGACGGCCTGTTCACCGATTACAGCGCCAGGGAGCACAAGGGCATGGAAATTCTGCTAGAAAAGGGAGGAATCGTCACCGTCAACCTGGGAATTGATGGAGCCTCTGTTTCTTTTTCTTCCATTCGTGCCAATGCCCGGGCTGGGATGCGCAATGTGGTCACTGTGGTGTACCGGGGGGATGCAGGCTGGAGCGATCTGTATGTGAATGGCGTGTTTTCTAATCGGAAGCAGTTCCGGCGGCATACCAAGCTCACCTTCCCGGAGGGATGCCCCTATATCGGCAGGCGGATGGACGGCGATTTCTTTACGGAAAATGTGCCCTTCGGCTGCTTTTACGGCTTTTTGCAGTGGGCAGAGCTGGATTTTTTCGCAAAAAGCGAGGCTGAAATTCTCTCCCTCCACCACTCAGAATTCACGGGAGTCCGAGAGGAAGCGGCCATCCAGCTGGCCATGCCCCGAAGAAGCGCCTACGCAAATGACCGGCAGCGGCCAACCTACCACCTGTGCCCGCCAGGGAAATGGATGAACGAGCCCCACGGGCCCATGTATCATGACGGCTGGTATCACATCTTTTACCAGGCGAATCCCCACGCGCCCATCTGGGATCATCTCTGCTGGGGCCACCTGAAATCCAGAGACATGGTACACTGGCAGGACTGCCCCCTGGCGCTGATTCCGGAGAAGGAACCCGTGGCCCCCGATGGCTGCTGGTCAGGCTCCTCTGTCATCGGCAAGGACGGCAGGCCCAGAATCTATTTCACCGCCGGAGACAACCGTCAGTTTCCCAATCAGGCGGTAGCACTGGCAACCCCTGATGATAGTCTCGATCAGTGGTACACCCGCCCGGAGCTGATTCAGACTCAGGACATGGGCTGGATGGGCGAATTCCGGGACCCCTTTGTGTGGCTGGAAAACGGCACCTATTTCATGCTGGTGGGCACCGGAGACGCAGACAATGGCGGCGGCAACGCGGTGCTGTATTCCTCTGACGATGGCATTCACTGGGAAAACCACGGCTTTCTTGCGCAATACGATTATGCGCAAAACAAAGAGGGCGGCCACGTCTGGGAACTGCCCGTTCTGCTGCCCCTGCGGGATGAAAGCGGCACGGTGGTGTGCCACATTCTGCTTCTGTGCGCCTGCCAGATCGAAGGGGATGTGGTGGAAACCTATTACTTTCTGGGGCACTGGGACCCGGAGAAGAGGACATTTACAAGATTCCATGACAGGCTGCGGCTGCTGGATCTGGGCAGGGGTGTCTTTACCGGCCCCAGCGGCTTCGTCACTCCGGACGGCAGGACCGTGATCTTCACCATTGCCCAGGGCAAACGCAGCTTTATGGATGAGGTTCATGCAGGCTGGGCCCATAACGGCGGCTTGCCCGTGGAGCTTTCCATTCGCAAAGGGCAGCTGCACATACAGCCCATCCGGGAAATCACCGTCCTGCGGGGAGGGAAGCTTCTGGCCCTGTCCGGTGGGGACGAGGCGGAAGCAAACGGGCAGCTGGCCCAATGCAGGGGCGATCAGCTTTGTTTGGAATACACTTCAGAACAGGATCGTGCTTCCGTAACCCTTTGCTTCGGAAACCACAGCCGAGAAATTTTTTACGACCGGACTGCCCGGCGTTTGGGTGTCCGGGACGAGAACGGACAGGAAACCGGCCGCTGGCGGGGGCAGATCGACAATGTGGATATCGGCGAGAAATCCATTTCCTTCACCTGTTACCTGGATCATTCCATGCTGGAAATCTACTTAAACGGCAGAAAATCGGTGACCCTACGCAATTATACAGAGGGAAGCCGGCATTTCCAGATTGCCGGAGAGCCCAAATCCCTGATCCTCTGGGAGATGGACAGTGCTTACCGGGAGGACGACGTCGAATGAAGGACATGATCTTTTATCAGGCCCCCGATGCAAGAACCGGTGACGTGATCCCAAAATACATTGACGGAGCCTACCAGCTGTTTTATTTGAAGAACTGGAAGGATAAAAAACACCCCGACTTTGTTCCCGGCTGGCACAGAATGGAGAGCCGGGACCTTGTCCGCATGAGCGGCGAAACTCCCATTCATGTGCTGGGTGGTACAGGCGATCTGATTTTTCACCAGGGGCAGTGGCATTTATTCTCCTGCATTTTCCCGGATGGAAAACAGCTGGTAACCCACTATATCAGCCCGGATGGTTCCCTGGATCACTGGGAATACCAGGCAGAAGATACCTTCGGGCCGGATGGTGTCATCTATCATATGTCTGACTGGCGGGACCCCCGGATTGTCTTTGATGGGGAGACGGGAGAGTATCGGATGTATCTGGCTGCCAGAGCAAACGATTCCCACAGTCAAACCGGATGCGTAGGACTTTGCACATCCAGAGATCTGAAGCACTGGACGTACCGCCAGCCGGCATACTACCCGCAGCGGTTTCGTGGAGCATTAGAGTGCCCTGACTTTTTCAGAATGGGTGATTGGGAATACCTGATACAAAGATGGTCCCATTGAGAGAAGTAGATAATGAAGTACGAAGTTCCCATCTGGGAGAAAAGCAATCTGACATTGAAAGAAGCAGCAGCCTACTCCGGAATTGGAATCAATAAACTGCGCGAATTGTCCAATGAACGCGGCTGCAATTTTGTTCTGTTCGTTGGGAGTAAGCGCCTAATCAAGCGACGGCTGTTCGATGCATATATTGAGAG
>CAZYWM010000142.1:0-4726 GCA_964651615.1 uncultured Oscillospiraceae bacterium
GACAGTCCAGCCCCGTGCGAAATTGGCTGCGGGCCCTGCCCGCCAAATTACAATTGTCGGAACCGTCGGCGGATGATTTTAGCCCTTTCCGTTCCAGCAGTAGGTGCAGACCTGGTCCTTGGGCAGGCCGATGGCTTCCAGGATGCCGTCCAGGGACTGGTATTCCAGGGAGGCGAAGTGGAGCTTCCGGCAGATGGCCTGGCGCATGTTCTTGCCTCGCTGGGTGCTGCCGTCCATATATTCGTCCAAGTGGTTCAGCCCCTCTTCCCCCTCCAGCTCCAGGATGGTGGCCCGGGCAATCAGCTCGTTTTCGGAGTTGGACCGGGAGAAGTTCAGGTATTTGCAACCATAGAGAATGGGGGGACAGGCGCTGCGGATGTGGACATCCTTGGCCCCGTGCTCATAGAGAAATTCCACCGTCTCCCGCAGCTGGGTGCCCCGAACCACAGAGTCGTCCACAAACAGCAGCTTTTTGCCCCGGATCAGCTGATCCACGGGAACCTGCTTCATCTTGGCCACCATGTTCCGCTCGCTCTGGCTGGCGGGCATGAAGCTCCGGGGCCAGGTGGGCGTATACTTAATAAAAGGACGGGCGAAGGGCACGCCGCTTTCGTTGGCATAGCCGATGGCGTGGGGGGTGCCGGAGTCGGGGACGCCTGCCACATAGTCGATGTCCTGGGCCACGCCGTTTTCCCTGTCCGCCTTGGCCATAATCCGGCCGTTGCGGTAGCGCATGACCTCCACGTTTTGGCCCTCGTAGCAGGCGGTGGGATAGCCATAGTAGGACCAGAGGAAGGCGCAGATTTTCATGTCCTTCCGGGGCGGGGCAAGCTGGGTTACGCCTTCCGGGGACACCTCCACAATCTCCCCGGGGCCCAGCTCCCGGACCACCTCGTAGCCCAGCTTCTGCCCGGCGTAATCCTCGAAGGTCACGGCGTAGCCGTCTTCTTTTTTCTCAATGACCACGGGGAGCCTGCCCATCTTGTCCCGGGCGGCGATCAGGTGGCCGCCGTCCTTCATAATCAGGATGGAGGCGGTGCCCTCGATCATGTCCTGGGCGAAGCGGATGCCGTCGGCAAAATTGTCCTTCTGGTCGATGATGGCGGCAATCAGCTCGTTGGAGTTCACCTTTCCGCCGGTCATGGAATCGAAATGGCCGCCGGAGTAGGTCAGATGGGTATCGATCAGCGCCTCGGCGTTGTTGATGATGCCCACGGTGCAGATGGCGTACACCCCCAGCCGGGAGCGGATGAGGATGGGCTGGGGATCGGTGTCGGAGATGCAGCCAATGGCGGCGGTGCCGGTCATTTCGTCCAGAATTCCCTCAAATTTGGTGCGGAAGGGGGAGTTTTGAATGTTGTGAATCTCCCGCTGCATTCCCACCTTCTTGTCCCAGGCGGCCATGCCGCCCCGGCGGGTGCCCAGGTGGGAGTGATAGTCCGTGCCGAAGAACACATCCGAAATACAGTTGCGGCGGGATGTGGCGCCGAAAAATCCACCCATGTGATTTCCTCCTTATTTCGCAAGCTCCGCTTGCAGGGCCGCGTCCTTTTCCAGCACCTTGGCGGCGTCGGCGGCACGCTTGGCATCCAGCTTGGCAGCCAAGGCATCGTCGGAAACGGCGATGATCTGGGCAGCTAACAAAGCGGCATTAACAGCTCCATTGATCGCAACAGTGGCCACGGGAATGCCGGAGGGCATCTGGACTGTTGACAATAGAGCGTCAATGCCGTCAAGATTGGAGGATTTGCAGGGAATTCCGATGACAGGGATGGTGGTGTTTGCCGCAATGGCGCCTGCCAGGTGCGCGGCCATACCGGCTGCGGCAATGATGGCGCCGAAGTCGTTCTGCCTTGCGTGCAGGGCGAAATCACGGGCCTGCTCGGGGGTACGGTGGGCGGAATACACGTGGGCCTCAAAGGGAATGCCCAAGCTGTCCAGGGTATCCATGGCCTTTCGCAGGATGGGCAGATCGCTGTCGCTGCCCATAACAATGCCGACTTTCTTCATACTTACCTCCTAAAATTCTGAAATTCTGAAAGGGTCAGAAAAAAAGTTCGCATTTATTATACCATGATAACAGGAATTCCGTCAAGAAAGCAGAAAGACGATTCCACCCACGCTTTTCGGGGGTTGTCTGTGTATCTTGCCAAAGCAAAGCGGCCGATTCGGGATATGGGACATGCGCCGCAAGATCATGCGCCCATCGAGCCAAACCATACGGAATCGGAGCGCGCAAGGCCTTCCCGATGGGGTTCCTGCGCCGCGGCACTGCCCCGCTTTACCAGTGACAGACAAGCTCCAAATTTCAAACATTTCGTAAACAAAGCCAGAATCTCCCGGCTGCGTCGTTGACAAGCGGGCCGCGCTGCGGTATGATAGCCACGTTTTATGCAGAAAGCTGGGGTGAGCCCTGATGGAACAGCGAAAAAAGAAAAAAATATGGATTGCCCTGCTGCTTCTGGCGGCCCTGGTTTTTGGTCTCTGGCGGTACATGGGAAAGCCGGCGATGAAGCTGATCTCCGATCCCGCCTCCTTCCGGGCGTGGGTGGAGGCCCACGGGTGGTACAGCCGTCTGGTTTTCCTGGGAATGGTGATTTTCCAGGTGATCGTGGCGGTGATTCCCGGGGAGCCTTTTGAAATTGCGGCAGGCTTTGCCTTCGGCGCTCTGGAGGGCACCCTCCTGTCCATCGCCGGGGCGGCCCTGGGCAGCGTCATCACCTTCTGGCTGGTGCGGCGCTTCGGTATGAGGCTGGTGCGGGTCTTTTTCAGCGAGGAGCAGATCAACTCTGTGAAATTTCTCAAAACCAACAAAAAGCGCCGCTTTCTCTTCCTCCTCGTCTATATGACCCCCGGCACCCCCAAGGATCTGCTGGGATATTTCGCCGGACTGACAGACATTCCCTTCCCGGTGTTCTGCCTGATCTGCACCCTGGGCCGGGTTCCCTCGGTTGTCACCTCCACCGTGGGCGGAGCGGCCCTGGGCACCCGAAGCTACGCATCCGCCGCCATGATTTTCGCCCTGACCCTGGCTGTCAGCGGAGCGGGACTGTGGATTTACGATTGGATTTGCAAGAAACACGAGGAAAGCGACCGATAGCAAAAGCCGACACCCAAAAGGATGTCGGCTGCTGTTTTGTCCGGATTATTTGGAAATCACAAAGCAGTAGGTGGCTTCCGTGTCAATTTCCGTGGCGTCCACGCCGGTCATGGCGTACTCGCCGTCGATGTAGAAGGCCCAGTAGCTGCCGTCGGTGTCGTAGTCGGCGGTGATGCCGTTAACGCTCTTCACATACAGGCCCCACTCGCTGTCGTCGCCCGCGATGATGCTCAGCTCCGCCAGGGCAGCGCCCACGGTGTCGGCGTCGGTGGAGACGGTAACGGTGACGGTGTTCTCCTCGGCATCCGTGACCTGGAAGGTGAACATCTTCTCGCCGAAGCCGTAGTGCTTGCCTTCCTTCAGGGTGATGGTCTGCCCCTCTTCCAGCTCCCTGCCATCCACCTTCATCAGATACAGGGCGTTTTCGTCAATCTTGGTGGAATCCACACTGGTCATGGCGTACTCGCCGTCGATGTAGAAGGCCCAGTAGCTGCCGTCGGTGTCGTAGTCGGCGGTGATGCCGTTAACGCTCTTCACATACAGGCCCCACTCGCTGTCGTCGCCCGCGATGATGCTCAGCTCCGCCAGGGCAGCGCCCACGGTGTCGGCATCGGTGGAGACAGTAACCAGGGCAGTCTCATTCTGGCACTCCACCGCAAAGGAGAAGGTGGTTTCACCCTCGCCATAGGCCGCGCCGTTTTCCAGCAGAATGGTCTCATGGTTTTCGTCCCAGACGGTTTCCGGCTCCTGGGCGAAAGCCACAGCTCCCAGGCTCAGCGCCAGGGCCAGGCAGAGGACAACAGAAATCAGCTTTTTCATAAATACATTGCTCCTTATCGGTATGTTTTTACCGGGTTATTCTACCATACCCAGCCGCAAAAATCAATCGTCAAACACATACATTCCAAAAAACGCCACCAGGCCCTCTCCGGGGCTGTACTCCAGTCCCGCCGCGTCCGCTAATTTTTTCACAAAAATGCAGTAGGCGGACATGCAGGAATACTGGAGCTCCGGGAAGGCGCAGGGCTTTCCCTCCTTCCGGGCGCAGGGGGCGCACAGGGCGCAGCCGCTGGCTCCCACCAGGAAGCCCGGGCAATCCCGCTGCCGCAGCTGCTTCATCAGGCGGATGGCGGCGGTGTTGTGGCCCAGCTTGGCGGCCTTGATGGAATCCTTGTCCTCATAGTCCGGAATCTGCCAGATGGTTTGCAGCACCAGAGCCTTTTTATGGCTGATGATTCGCTGCTTCATCTGCTCCGGCGTGCCGCAGTCCGGCGGGCAGGAATGATTTGCCCCGTACTGGCCGCAGAGATTTTCCTCGCAGAAGGGGCGAAACATGGGGTCGAAGACGATTTGCTCCGTGCCAATCACCTCTGCCCCGGCAAACCCCGACTCCACCGCCAGGTCGATCATTTCTTTTGGTGTCATTGTTTTCTTCTCCTTTGTATTGCACACAATATGACTCTTCCCCGGCAAATTGTAATTTGCCCGGCAGGGCCGGGAGCCAATTTCGCACGGGGCTGGTCTGTCATCGCTTTTTCCCTGACCCGCCCGGTAACGCTTTTGCGGTAAATTTTTCTGAAAGCTTTCTCTTTGCTCCCAAGTGCGCGCCGGGAAGGGCCAGGGGAG
>CAZYWM010000143.1:0-4723 GCA_964651615.1 uncultured Oscillospiraceae bacterium
AGGTCAAACGCCTGAGTGCTCCGTTGAATGGCTGCATGTTCCGGTTTGCAAGTCATGCCCCCCTTCCTCCCTTTACACAGGAGCCATGACCCAGAAGCCGTTACCTGGTTCCGTTCACCGGAACGCTCAGGCGTTTAACCTGGCGGGAGGCTAATAGCGTCCCCTACGGGCATCCCGTTAAATTTCTGACTATCTCGTATCCTATATCTTATATCTTCCCTGCCCGATAGGCACATTTCATCCCATCCATTTTACCAGCCCATTCCGGCCCTGTCAACCGGGAGGATTTCCCGGATTCTGCCCGCAACCGCATTTGCGACATTGACATTTAAGACAAAATGTTTTATAGTATTCGTAGCTGCTTTGTGTAAATTCAATCTATATCATATAAAAGGATGGGTGAATCAACATGTACATGGATGATTACAAGCGCTGGGCCTCTGCCGAGCTGGAGGATCCGGCGCTGACGGAGGAACTGAAAAAAATTGCCGGAAAGGAAGACGAGATCAAGGACCGCTTCGCCGTGGCGCTGAAATTCGGCACCGCCGGTCTGCGGGGCGTGCTGGGAGCGGGCTCCAACCGGATGAACATTTACGTGGTCCGTCAGGCCACCCAGGGCCTGGCCAACTGGGTGAAGACCCAGGGCGGCAATCAATTGGTGGCCATCTCCTACGACAGCCGGATCAATTCCGATGTCTTCGCCAAAACCGCTGCCTGTGTGCTGGCCGCCAACGGCATCAAGGTTCGGATTTACGACGCGCTGATGCCCGTGCCCGCCCTGTCCTTCGCCACCAGATTCTATGGGGCCAATGCCGGTATTATGGTAACAGCCTCCCACAACCCCGCCAAGTACAACGGCTACAAGGCCTACGGCCCCGACGGCTGCCAGATGACCGACGATGCCGCCGCCATTGTCTACGCCGAAATCCAGAAGACCGATATTCTGGATGGAGCCAGGCTCATCTCCTTTGAAGAGGGGCTTGCCTCCGGCCTGATCGAGTATGTGGGCGAGGACTGCAAGGAGGCGCTGTACGACGCCATCAAGGCCCGCTCCGTCCGCCCGGGCCTGTGCAAGACCGCGGGGCTGAAGCTGGTCTACTCCCCCCTGAACGGCTCCGGCCTGGTGCCCGTGACCCGGGTGCTCCATGACATTGGCATCGACGACATTACCATCGTCCCCGAGCAGCAGTATCCCGACGGCAATTTCCCCACCTGCCCCTATCCCAACCCCGAAATTTTCGAGGCGCTGCGGCTGGGCCTGGAGCTGGCCAAGAAGTCCGGGGCCGACCTGATGCTGGCCACCGACCCGGACGCCGACCGGGTGGGCATCGCCATCAAGTGCCCCGACGGCTCCTATGAGCTGGTGTCCGGCAACGAGGTTGGCGTGCTGCTCTTAGACTACATCTGCGCCGGGCGGATTGAGAAGGGCACCATGCCTGAAAAACCCGTGGCGGTGAAGTCCATCGTCTCCACCCCCCTGGCCGACGCGGTGGCGGAAAGCTACGGCGTGGAAATGCGCAGCGTGCTCACCGGCTTCAAGTGGATCGGCGACCAGATCGCGAATCTGGAGGCCGCCGGAGAGGTGGATCGGTTCATCTTCGGCTTTGAGGAGAGCTATGGGTATCTGGCCGGCCCCTATGTCCGGGACAAGGACGCCATCATCGGCTCCATGCTCATCTGCGAAATGGCCGCCTACTACCGCTCCATCGGCTCCTCCATCAAGGAGCGTCTGGAAGAAATTTACGCCAAGTTCGGCCGCTACCTGAACAAGGTGGATTCCTTTGAGTTCCCCGGCCTTTCCGGCATGGACAAGATGGCGGGCATTATGGAGTCCCTGCGAAGCAATCCCCCCAAGGAGATTGCAGGCTACCCGGTTCAGAAGGTCACCGACTACAAAAAGCCCGAGGAAACGGGCCTCCCCGCCGCCAATGTGCTGATCTTCTCCCTGGAGGGCGGCGCCACCGTGGTGGTTCGTCCCTCCGGCACCGAGCCCAAGATCAAGACCTACTTCACCACCCTGGGCAAGGACCTGGCCCAGGCCCAGGCCCAGAAGGACCAGCTGGCCCAGGCGCTGAAGCCCATTTTGGCATAAAAACAATCTCCCATCCGGGGTAAAGCCCGGGTGGGAGATGCTTTTTTACGGTTATGCCGGGTCCATCCAGACCAAATCCATGTTGTAGATGTAGCCCAGCTTTCCGGTTTCCAGGGATACGTAGATGTTGAAATAGTGGACGTGCTCCTGGCCGGACTGGGTTCCGGAGCATTCAAACACCCAGGCGGGGGTGAGGGTCACTGCCCCTTCCTGCTCCTGCTTCACGTAGCCCAGGCGGACGATGTCGCATTGGATGCTGTCGCAGAAGGATGCCTCCGGAATGTTGTTGACAACCGAGGCCACGGCCTGCTCCAGGGAGAGGGAGGAGGAAAGCGGCTCCCAGCCCGTTTCCTTCAGCATCATCAGCCCCTGGCTGGCAAAGAGCCCCTGGTTCGAGTAATAGGCATTGGGGATGGTTTCGTAAACGGGGATTCCCTGGTATTCCGGCTGCAAAAGAATGTAGTAGTAGCCCTGCTGCTTTTCGCTGTCGAAATTTGCCTGCACGTTCCAGGGGGTGAACTGGAAGCAGGAGTAATTCGACATCAACTCTGCCACTGCCTGGCCCGCCTCCTCTCCCGTCATGGTCATTCCATCGGGGATGATGGAGGTGATGTAGTGGGGCTGGTGGTGAGTCCCGGCTTCGTCCAGGTCACGGCCGCCCATTTCCAGCAGGTAGTCGTCAAAGTATAGCTGGCCAACCCCGGTCGCCGAGCAGCTGAAACTAAGCAGGGGCCGATAGGGCTCCGGGTCGGAGAGGAAGATGTCTGTGTTTCCGCTGTTCAGCTCCGCTTCCAGCTGGGGGTAGCGCTCCACCAGCAGCTCCCGGCCCATCTTCTCCCAAAGCTGGACATCGCCCTCCATTTTGACGTTGCCCAGGGAATGGAACTGCTGCTCGCTCACAGCGGGAACCGGGGCGTGGATGGTAAGGCTGGTGCCCCGCACCCGCTGGGTCACGTCGATGCTTTCCGTAAAGTCGCTCTCCGGGCTCCACTTGGCGGGGATGGAGGCGGGGTCCAGATTGGGGACGGTGAAGCTCACCGGGAAGTCCATCCGGCCCACGGCGGCGTACTGAACCGTATCTGCTTCCAGCTGGTAGGCGTAGACGCTCACCCGGTAGGTCAGGGACACGGTGATTTCAGCCAGATTCCGGCACTTCTCCGGAATCTGCCCATTGTTCAGGTCTGTGGCGATGGGGTCAACGGTGAAAATCCCGTTTTCGTCCAGGTCGCCGCAGGGGGCCAGATTCTCACCCTCTGCGTAGACCCCGTCGGACATGTGGGACTCGTAAACCAAAAAGCTCACCCGGCCCTGCTTTTGCAGCCGCTCCTCGATGGCCTGCAAGGACGCCTCGTCCTTCACCTTGCCGTGGTAGTCGGGGTAGCCGCCGGGTTTCAGGGCCTCGAAGGGGAGATTGGGGTAGGCGCTGGGATCAAAGTCAAAATCCACCGGCTGCTCCGGGGCGTGGAACTGGCAGGCCAGGGCGATTTTCTCTCCGTCGTAGTAGTATTCCAGCAGCGTCACCCCTGCCCCGGTCAACCCGGGGATGGGGTAGTCCACCTGGGTCTGGACGGCTTTCTCTCCCACGGCCAGCATCATGGCCTGGGTTTCCCGCTGCTCGTCCAGCCAGGCGGCGTAGTCCGGGCGTTCCTCCCGGAGGGCATCGTCCGGGGTGGTGTAGCTGTAACTGCTCCAATATTTGCCGATGAGGGATTGGATGGCCCCTGTGGCATAGGCGGTGGCCGCCAGGGCCACCACCAGGCAGGCGGCCAGGATGATAGCCGCCAACCGGCGTTTATTCAGCTTTTTCATACCGTTCCTTTCCGAAGGGAGGCGATATTCGGCGCATTCCTCCACAAGGGCGGGGTCGAGCTCATTGAGAATTTCGATGATTTGGTTCCGGCTCATGGAAGCATCCCTTCTTTCCGTAAGTATTTTTTGAGATTTTCACGGATGCGGAACAGCCGCACGGAGATACGGTGGGGCGTTTTCCCCAGGGTTTGGGCAATGTCCGTGATGGAATCGGCGTAATAGTAGCGCCGGAGGAAAGCGTACCGGTCGTCATAGGGCAGCCCCTCCAGAAATTTGCTGACGTAGTCGGCCAGCTCCTTGGCTTCCAGCTCCGATTCCACGGTGCCCAGGGCCGGGAGGGTATCCTCCAGCTCGTCCAGGGCCGCGTCAAAATGGGAATTGCGTTTCTTCGCGGTGCTGAACTGATAGCGGCTCAGGGCCTGATTCCGGGCAATGCCGCAGCAGTAGGCCCCCAGGGACATTGGGATGTTTGGGGGAATGGAATTCCACACCCCCAGATAGGTATCGTTGGCGCATTCCTCCGCGTCCAGAGGGTCCGCCAGAATATTGCCGATGACTTTCGTCACCGCCCTGCCGTATTTGGAAATCAGCGCCGCAATGCCCCGCTCTGAGCGCTCCAAAAACAGAGCAATGATTGCCTGATCCTCCATGCTTGACCACTTCCTTTCCGTTTCACCTATATAGTCAGGAACGGGAACCGAATATCTCACAAAAAATGAGCCTCTTTGCAGAGCCTCATTTTTTTCATGGCAAAAAGCCTTTGCAGAGCGTCACTCCTTGGGCAGCGGGCCGGTCAAGACCGGCCCCTACGGGGATGCGGAG
>CAZYWM010000144.1:0-4670 GCA_964651615.1 uncultured Oscillospiraceae bacterium
AAAGCGTTACCGGGCGGGTCAGGGAAAAAGCGATGACAGTCCAGCCCCGTGCGAATTGGCTGCGGGCCCCGCCCGCCGGGTGCATCGTGGATTTCTTCTGCCTTTCGATTGTAGCACAGAATATCCCGATTGTCAAAAAACCGGTGACACAAAAACCCACCAGGGATTACTCTCTGGTGGGTTCCGATTATTTCGCGTATTCGATGGCCTTGGTCTCCCGGATCACGTTGACCTTGATCTGGCCGGGGTATTCCAGCTCCGCCTCGATCTTCTTGGCAATGTCCCGAGCCAGGAGGATCATGCTGTCCTCTGTTACCTCCTCGGGCTTGACCATGATGCGGACCTCCCGGCCTGCCTGGATGGCGTAGGCCTTGTCCACACCGGGGTAGGAGCCGGTGAGCTCCTCCAGCTTTTGCAGACGGCGAATATAATTCTCCACATTCTCTCTCCGGGCGCCGGGACGGGCGGCGGAGATGGCATCGGCGGCCTGAACCAGCACGGCGATGACGGTTTTGGGCTCCACGTCTCCGTGGTGGGCCTCGATGGCGTTGACGATGACGGGGTTCTCCTTGAACTTCCGGGCCAGGTCGGCGCCCAGCTGCACATGGCTGCCCTCCACCTCGTGGTCGATGGACTTGCCCAAATCATGCAACAGGCCGGCCCGCTTTGCCATGGCCACATCCACGCCCAGCTCGGCGGCCATGAGCCCGGCGATGTGGGCCACCTCAATGGAGTGGTTCAGCACGTTCTGGCCATAGGACGTGCGGTACTTCTGACGGCCCAGAATCTTGATGAGCTCCGGGTTCAGGTTGTGAACGCCGGTCTCGTAGCAGGCCCGCTCGCCCTCCTCCCGGATGGTGCGGTCCACTTCCTTCCGGGCCTTCTCCACCATGTCCTCGATGCGGGTGGGGTGGATACGGCCGTCCACGATCAGCTTCTCCAGGGCCAGCCGGGCAACCTCCCGGCGGACGGGGTCGAAGGAGCTGACGGTGATGGCCTCGGGGGTGTCGTCGATAATCAGGTCCACACCGGTGATGGTCTCCAGGGTGCGGATGTTCCGGCCCTCTCTGCCGATGATGCGGCCCTTCATCTCGTCGTTGGGCAGCGTGACCACGGAGACGGTGGTCTCGGCGGCGTGGTCGGCGGCGCAGCGCTGGATGGCAGTGGCGATGATCTCGCGGCCCTTCTCCTCGGCCTCATCCTTCATCTGCTGCTCGATTTCCTTGATCTTCTGGGCGGCGTCGTGGCGCACGTCCTGCTCGATGGAATCCAGCAGATACTGCTTTGCCTGGTCCTGGGTCAGACCGGAAATCTGCTCCAGGGTGGCCAGCTGCTGGCTGCGGATTTCCTCCGCCTGGGCCTGGGTCTGGGCCACGTTGGCCAGACGTCTGTTCAGTTCCTCTTCCTTGCGCTCGAAGGCTTCCGTCTTCTTGTCCAGGGCGGATTCCTTCTGCTCCAGGCGGCGCTCCTGCTTGGTCAGCTCCGCACGGCGCTCTTTGACTTCTTTGTCGTGTTCTGTGCGAGATTTATGGATTTCATCCTTGGCCTCTACCAGCATTTCCTTCTTCCGGTTCTCACCGGTGCGGATGGCCTCATTGAGGAGCCTGGTGGCCTCTTCCTCCGCGGAGCCGATGGCCCGCTCGGCCACCTTCTTGCGGTAGAGGATGCCGCCCCCAAAGCCCAGAGCAGCGGTCAGGATGGCGACAACAACGGTAATCAACCATTCCATAATTCTTACAGCACACCTCCTTCCAAAAAATTGCGGCCAGGAGTGTGCGTCAAAGCCCATGTTCAGGGAGCTCCAATCAAAGCAGACGGCAGCGCGAAATTCCCCTTCCGGCGAAGGCTTCAAAAGCGGCGAAACGCTGCTTCTAACCCCCCACGGTTGGGCGAAACGGCCTGCTGTCCGGACAATTGATCAGAGATTCCCTCAATTTTTTTGCAAAACCAGGGCAGACGCCCCGGCAGTCAGCATGAAAACGCCATGTGGCGATAAACGCGGTTCCCGGCCAGATTCCGGTTACAAATACAAAACCCGGGCACGGATGCCCCCGGGCCAGTGTACAACATACCAAGGTTATTTTACTTGCATCCCGCCGGAATGTCAAGAAAAAATTCATCCATATGCGGCGGGAGCGGAAAATCCCCATGCCACCGGCCGCGCCAAAGGGGAAAAATCAGAAAATGGGTTTGACAACGGCAGAAGAATTGGGTAAAATAGATTTATCTATGCGAAAGAAAAGGAGGGAATACCATGGATGCCGGCGGTAGTGGCAATATACCGGGCCGAAGTAGGATGCGGTCTGCTTCCGTGGCAGGCCCGACCCTCTGATGCCCCGTATTTTGCCTCCCCTATCTGAAAATTTATAAGGAGGTAAATTATGGCAGAACGTTTTGAAATTGTGGAAAGAACCCTCCTGCAAATGCTGGAGAACAAGAAGTATACCACGCTGCGGGATATTCTCATCACCATGAACCCCAGCGACGTGGCCGGAATTTTCAACGATCTGGAAGAAAAGCAGGTCCCCCTGATGTTCCGCCTGCTGCCCAAGGAGCTGGCGGCGGAGACCTTTGTGGAAATGGAGCCCGATACCCAGGCGCTGCTGATTCAGGGCTTCTCCGACAATGAGCTGAAGGAAGTGCTCAGCGAGCTGTATGTGGACGACGCCGCCGACCTGGTGGAGGAGATGCCCGCCACGGTGGTGCGCCGAATCCTGGAGCAGGCCGACCCGGAAATGCGCAGCTCCATCAACCAGATTCTCCGGTATCCCGAAAACTCCGCCGGTTCCATCATGACCACGGAGTATGTGGCCCTGCGGCCCACCATGACCGTGGAGGAGTCCATCCTCCGCATCCGCCGCCAGGGGGTGGACAAGGAGACCATCTACACCTGCTACGTCATCGACACCGACCGGACCCTGCTGGGCCTGGTCACGGTGAAGGATTTGCTGCTGTGCGATGACGATAACGTAAAAATCAACGACATTATGATGACAAACCTGATCTCCGTCACCACTCAGGACGACCAGGAAGAAGTGGCCCGGATGTTCTCCAAATACAATTTCCTGGCCCTGCCCGTGGTGGACAAGGAGAACCGGATGGTGGGCATCGTCACCTTCGACGACGCCATGGACGTCATGCAGGACGAGGCCACCGAGGATATGGAGATCATGGCCGCCATCACCCCCTCGGAGAAGAGCTACATGAGCAGCTCCCCCTTCGAGCTGTTCAAGCACCGCATCCCCTGGCTGATGCTGCTGATGGTGTCCGCCACCTTCACCGGCATGATCATCAGCTCCTTCGAGAGCTCCCTGGGCGCCCTGCCCGTCCTCACCGTGTTCATCCCCATGCTGATGGACACCGGCGGCAACAGCGGCTCCCAGTCCTCCGTCACCATCATCCGCGCCCTGAGCCTGGATGAGCTGAAATTCAGGGATATTTTCAGCGTCATCTGGAAGGAGCTGCGCACCGCCGCCCTGTGCGGCCTGGTGCTGGCGGTGCTCTGCTTCGCCAAGGTGATGCTGGTGGACCGGCTGCTCATGGGCAATACCAGCGTGACGGTCTGGGTGGATCTGACCGTGTGCCTGACCCTGGGCGTCACCGTTTTGGTTGCCAAAATCGTGGGCTGCTCCCTGCCCCTGATCGCCAAGCGCCTGGGCTTCGACCCCGCCGTCATGGCCTCCCCCTTCATCACCACCATTGTGGACGCCATGAGCCTGCTGCTCTATTTCTTCTTCGCCAAGCTGCTTCTGCACGTATAAAAGTACACCTTTTCAGCCAATAGGATTCCCCTGTAGGGGCGAGTCTTGACTCGCCCGCTGCCCAACGATTATTGACATGCCTCAACGGGCGGGACACAAGACCCGCCCCTACGGAATGGTTGATGACATTGCCCTCTTCGGTGGGTATTCGTAAAATAGTTTTTGAAACAACAAGCAGGTGCCTGAGATACATACGCAGGCGCCTGTTTTTGTTTGCAAATAATTTACGTCTATTGAATTGACTTTGCAATGCAAACAGCATATAATATGGATACAAAGAATTGCAAAGGAGCTGTTATGATGGCCAGTACAAATTTCAGTGTCCGTATGGACAGCGATATTAAAAAGCAGTGTGAAACCCTTTATGGGGAATTGGGTATGAATCTGACCACTGCAATCAATGTTTTCCTGCGGCAGTCCCTCCGGGTAGGCGGATTCCCCTTTGAGGTCAGGCTGGATCAGCCGAATAAGGAAACCATCGCCGCCATGCTGGAAGCGGAAAGAATTGCAAAAGACCCCAGCGTCAAGCATTACTCCGATGTGGAAGAAGCGCTTCGGGAGCTCAAAAGATGAACCGCAGCATTGTTTGGACGACGCAGTTCAAAAAAGATTATAAACTGGCACTGAAGCGTCATCTGGATATTGAACTGCTGGATAACATTATTAGAAGCTTGTCCCGTGGAGAGACGCTGCCGGAGAAAAATAAAGATCATGCTCTGACAGGGGATTGGGCCCAGCACAGAGAATGCCATATTCAGCCGGATTGGCTCCTGGTATACCGCATTGAGGATGATGTCCTGGTACTCACATTGGCCCGCACCGGAACGCACAGTGATTTGTTTGGAAAATAGTATAAAAAACGGCGTGACCGCTTTCGTCACGCCGTTTTAACTGTCTTATGAGCTTCTC
>CAZYWM010000145.1:0-4646 GCA_964651615.1 uncultured Oscillospiraceae bacterium
CAATTTGTCTGTTTGAAAAATCCCTAGCGGACGCAAAACAGCTGCCGCCGGGATGGCAGCAGCTGCTTGGAATGTATTGTCTTACTCCTCCTGGAGCTGGGCGAAGAGGCCCTTCAAAGTGGGGTAAATCTGCTTGAAATACTGGTATCGCTTCTCGTACCGGGCGGCAATTTCGGGGTCGGGCTGGACGGTCTCCCGGACAGTGACCAGGGCGTCGGCGCAGGACTTCACGCTGTCAAACAGGCCGCAGCCCACCATAGCCAGCATGGCGCCGCCGTAGCCGGGGCCCTCCTCGGTCTGGGGGATGTCCAGGGGCAGGTTCAGCACATTGGCAAAAATCTTCCGCCACAGGGGGCTCTTGGCGCCGCCGCCGCAGATCTTGGAGCGCTCAATGTGCAGCCCCAGAGACTTCGCCACCTCGAAGCTGTCCCGGATGGCGAAGGCAACGCCCTCCAGCACCGCCTGAACCATGTCGGAGCGGGTGGAGTCCATGGTCATGCCCATGAAGGTGGCCCGGGCGTTGGTGTCGTTGATGGGACTGCGCTCGCCCATCAGGTAGGGCAGG
This sequence comes from uncultured Oscillospiraceae bacterium, assembly GCA_964651615.1. Lineage (GTDB taxonomy): Bacteria > Bacillota > Clostridia > Oscillospirales > Oscillospiraceae > Faecousia. The sequence goes on from CAZYWM010000145.1 coordinate 566, forward strand.
AAGTAGACCCGGTTGGCGCCCAGCTTTTCATCGGTGATGTCCTTCTGCTCGGCGGGGTAGTCCTTGGTTTTCAGAATCTCGTCGCACAGCCACTTGTTGCAGCTGGCGGCGGAGAGCATGCAGCCCATGAGATGGAACCGGCCGTCGGCGTGGGCAAAGGCGTGCAGACCGTTGGTGGAGTCCACGCCGAACTTCTCGGAGGAGATGAACACCGTGCCGGAGGTGCCCAGGCTGATGTTGCAGGCGCCGTCGCCCACGGTGCCGGTGCCCACGGCAGCGGCGGCATTGTCACCGGCGCCGCCCACCACCTTGGCGCTCTTGGGCAGGCCAATGTCGGCGGTCACATTGCCGATCACCTGGAAGCTCTCGAAGAGCTTGGGCATCTGGCTTTCACTGACGCCGCAGATGTCCAGCATTTCCCGGGACCAGCACTTGTGCTCCACGTCCAGCAGCAGCATACCGGAGGCATCGGAATAGTCACAGGCATGGACGCCGGTGAGCTTATAGTTGATGAAGTCCTTGGGCAGCATGATCTTGGAGATTCTCTTAAAGTTCTCCGGCTCGTTCTTCTGAACCCACAGCAGCTTGGGGGCGGTGAAGCCGGCGAAGGCGATGTTGGCGGTAAGCTGGGACAGCTTCTTCTTGCCGATGACGCCGTTGAGATACTCCACCTCTTTATAGGTACGGCCGTCGTTCCACAAAATGGCGGGGCGGATCACGTTGTCGTTCTCGTCCAGAATCACCAGGCCGTGCATCTGGCCGCCGCAGCCGATACCGGCCACATCATTGACGTCAATGCCCGCGGTCAGCTCCTTTAAGCCATCCCGCACGGCGGTCCACCAGTCCTCCGGGTTCTGCTCGGACCAGCCGGGATGGGGGAACATCAGGGGATAATCCCGGGAAACCGTGGCCGCGATCCTGCCTTCGGCGTCCACCAGCAGCAGCTTGACGGCGGAAGTACCCAGGTCAATACCAATAAAATATTGCATGGAAAATGCCTCCTCAAATGTTTTCATGACTAAAGTTTAATACAGTTCCTCTCCCCGCGCAAGAGCCTGGTCAGGTTTTTCATTATACAAATTTGCTTTTTCTTCTTTTTCGTCGATTCGCCTATTTTTCTGGCGGCGTTCTTGTGCAAAAAGCGGTCATCGGTGGAGCTCCGCCAGGATGGCCCGGCTCTGCTCGTCGGTATAAAACCGTTCCAGAGAATGGATACTATGGTGAATCACCGCATTTTCCGGTTTTTTCAGGGAAAGCTTATATTGCTCCGGCGTCATGCCGAACTGCCGCTTGAAGGCAGAGGAAAAATAGCGGTAGTCGGAAAAGCCGGAGGCCATGCACACGGCGGTGAGCTTCTCCTCTCCCCCGGAGATCAGCTTGCAGGCGCAGTTGACCCGGACGGAATTCACGTATTCCTGGAAGCTCTGATTCAGGGTGCTCTTGATAAAATGGGACAGGTAGCTCATGGAAAAGCCCTCTGCCTCCGCGAAGTCCGACAGGCGGATTTTGTGCATGTAATTCTCATCCACAAACCGAATCAGGGAGGCCAGGCGCTTGTTCCGCTTCTCCTGGCTGATCCGCTCCTCCCGGGTGATGGCCCGGACGGGCACTGCCCCCAGAATCCGATGGAACACCAGAAACACCTGGCCGACGCAGAACAGATTGCTGAACCGCTCCGGGTTCAGGTAGGCGTCCCCGATTTCCAGCAGCATTTCCCGGATGGCGCTCACCTGCTCCCCCAGGAAGGGATTCAGGCGGACGGCATCCATCACCAGGTCGTTTTCCAGCCGCAGCAGCTCCGGCGCGACCTGGAGGCACAAAAAGGTGCAGTTTTCCTGGATTTTATGAAACTCATGGGGCTCATTGGGCTGGAACAGCAGCAGGTCCCCCCGGTCTGCCTGAAAATTCCCTCCGCCGCAGCTGACCGTCATGGAATTGTCCACCAGCCAGATCAGCTCCCACTCCGGGTGAAAATGGGGGGTGCGGTAATCCACAGTATCAAAGAACACGCTCATTCCCGGAATCCGGCTGTGGCAGATAATCTCCAACTCGTTCATGGCGGGCACTCCTCCAAAATATTCGTTCAACATTATTTTATCATAAGGTTTTTAGGGACGCAACAGATTTTCGGAAAAGTTTCCCGGCAATTTTGGGAAATCCAGTTGAATCCCCGGGAAAAATGGTGTACAATAACCAGCTGAAAGCATCAGCGCAATTTCGCATGGAGGAACGATACCATATGCTAGAAATCAAGAATCTGTCCTTCGACGTCACCGACGACAAGGGGCAGAAGCAGATTATTCAGGATTTGAATTTTGACGTGGATGAGGGCAAGTTCGTGGTCATCACCGGCCCCAACGGCAGCGGCAAATCCACCCTGGCCAAGCTCATTGCGGGCATCGAAAAGCCCACCAGCGGCCAGATTTTCTTTGACGGCAAGGATATTACAGGCTGCTCCATCACCGAGCGGGCAAACCTGGGCATCAGCTTTGCCTTGCAGCAGCCGGTGCGGTTCAAGGGCATCACCGTGCTGGACCTGCTCCGTCTGGCGGCAAAGAAGCGGCTGAGCGTGGGCGAGGCCTGCAACTATCTGTCCGAGGTGGGCCTGTGCGCCAAGGATTATGTCAACCGTGAGGTCAACGCCTCCCTCTCCGGCGGCGAGCTCAAGCGCATTGAGATTGCCACCGTGCTGGCCCGGGGCACCCGGCTGTCCATTTTCGACGAGCCGGAGGCGGGCATCGACCTGTGGAGCTTCCAGAGCCTCATCAAGGTATTTCGCCATATGCGCGATACCATCCACGGCTCCATCCTCATCATCTCCCATCAGGAGCGGATTTTGGACATTGCCGACGAAATCGTGGTCCTGACCCAGGGCGGCATCCAGAGCCGGGGCACCAAGGAAGAGATCATGCCCGCGCTGATGCAGGGAACCAACCTTGCCAGAGGCTGCTCCAAAATCGAAGAGGGAGGGATGTAATCATGGCATTGGATGAAATTCAGATTCGGCTGCTCCAGGAGATTGCCGACCTGCACACCGTCCCCGAAGGGGCCTACAACATCCGCTCCAACAGCGCCCTGGCAGGCAGAAACTCCACCGCCAACATTGACATCACCTCCAAGGACGACGGCACAGGCATTGACATTCACATCAAGCCCGGCACCAAAAACGAGAGCGTCCACATCCCCGTGGTTCTCTCGGAAAGCGGCCTGAAGGAGACGGTTTACAACGATTTCTATATTGGAGAGGATTCCGATGTGGTCATCGTGGCAGGCTGCGGCATCCACAACTGCGGCGTGCAGGACTCCCAGCACGACGGCATCCACCGGTTCTTTGTGGGAAAGAACGCCAAGGTCAAATATGTGGAGAAGCACTACGGCGAGGGGGACGGCACCGGCAAGCGGATTCTCAACCCCGTCACCGAAGTCACCATGGAGGAAGGAAGCTCCATGGAGATGGAGATGGTGCAGATCAAGGGCGTGGACTCCACCGTCCGCACCACCAGGGCCACCCTGGCGGCGGGGGCATCCCTGGTTGTCCGGGAGCGGCTGATGACCCACGGCACCCAGCGGGCCGAGAGCGTCTATACCACCGAGCTCAACGGCGACGGCGCCCGGGCGGATGTGGTCTCCCGGAGCGTGGCAAAGGACCAGTCCTACCAGCGCTTTGACTCCCGGATCACCGGAAACGCCGCCTGCACCGGCCACACCGAGTGCGACGCCATCATCATGGATGATGCCCGGATTCTGGCGGTGCCCCAGCTGGAGGCCAACAACATCGACGCCGCTCTGATTCACGAGGCCGCCATCGGCAAGATCGCGGGGGAGCAGATCATCAAGCTGATGACCCTGGGCCTGACCGAGCAGGAGGCCGAGGAGCAGATTGTAAATGGATTCCTGAAATAAGCGCCAGGCCGCTTCCCGATATGGGAGGCGGCCTTTTCCAGTCCAAAAAGCACAATATTTTTTGAATTTATATCGAATATTTTACTGTTTTCAACAAGGCGATTGCATTTTGAGCATCGCCATGGTAAAATGGGAGATACTTAACGGTCCTCCCCCGCAGGCAGATAAATTGTAATTT
>CAZYWM010000146.1:0-4626 GCA_964651615.1 uncultured Oscillospiraceae bacterium
ACGATACCTAATTTCATTTCATTCCTTCTCCTTTGTTTCCTTTGGGCAGTTAAGTTTCTCCATTATACCGCAGGAACGGAAAATTTGCAAGCATTGGAAGAAAAAATGCAATCTTAAAGAATTTATAAATGCAGCCTCCGGAAAAATATGGTATAATAGCAAAATCATTGTGACAAGAGGGGAGAAGGGAATGGGAAGAAAGCTTGCTGCCCTTTGCTGCCTGGCGGGGCTTCTGGGGATATTCTGCTGGCTGTGGTTTCGCAGTCAGGGGACCCAGGCGCCGGAGGCGGCGACCTTTCAGGAGGCGGAGCGCATGGATGCGGCAATCCAAAGCTGCCATGGGGCGGAGCCGGTATTCGCCGCCTCTTTGGATGATTTCATCCGCTGCTTCAACAGCCTGTACCAGCAGGACAATGACCGGGATTATTTCCCGGATGTCGGCCGCTGGAACAGCACAAGCCTGGGCAGGGGCATTCACACCCCGTATCCTGTGCGGCAGTTTCGCTTTTCGGAGGATGAAGCGGTGTATTCCCTGCCCACGGTCACGGTGTATACCCCCATGGAGGATCACCGGATTCAGGAGCTGACCCTGAATTTTGACGAACACAGCTATACCGAGGCAGGCTTTCAGCGGTTCCGGCAGCTTTGCGCGGATACCCTGCGGGTGTTCTTTGCGGATTTATCAAAGCAGGAGGCCTCCGACCTGGCGGACCGGATCATCCGCTTTGGGAATGAAAATGTGTTTGAAAGCAATGCCTGGTATGGAGACGACGCCCTTCCCCGGGGAATATACCATCGGGACGGGGTGGGTGTCTACCCCTATTTTGCCATTGGGGATTGGCAGCGCTTCTGCGTCATTCCTGTGACCCAGGAGCAGCTGAAGAATTTTGAAGAAAAAGGAGTAATTCTCTATGAAGTGGAATAAGCTGCTGCCCGTGCTGCTGCTCCTGTTCACCCTGGCCGCCTGCGGCGGGGAGGGGGAGACCCAGGATAAGGTGGAAAAGCGGTGCGAGGAGATTGTGGGCCTCTATCAGGATATTTACGCTACCGCCCAAAAAGAAGTGCCGGAAACCCGCTGGGATACCCCCAGCCTGGCCCAGACCGACCTGGACGCCATGGAGAACAGGCTCCGGGCGGCGGGGCTGGATGTGCTGGATTTCCAGGGGGTGGAATATCTGCCCACCGGGGGCAATTTCCGTGGCTTTTTGGAGCGGCTCTCCCGGGGGGAGACTGCCCGGCAGGAGGTGCTTTCCCTCCGGCCCTCCGGGACGCTGGGCTATCGGCTGTTCACCTGCCAGGACGGGGAGCTGTTTGTCCACAGCATGGTTGCCCCACTGGACACCGGGGAGGACCCCAATTATGAGCTCCACCAGGTTCTGGACTGGGAGCTGACGGACCGGGGCAATTTCTACTACCGGATTCGCCCCATGGGAGACGGCCACTATGCGGACTATGCTCTGATCCGCCTGGAAAAACCGGACCCTGCTCTTTGGGAGCAGACCCGGAAGTATATCTGGGCCGGGGGATACGTGGGCTCCAACCTTTTCCTGACGGACTGGACGGAGGAGGATTTTTCCGGACTGTGCTTCAATGACCTCTGGGAATACCTCTACCGTGATGCCTATGGCACCCAGTTCAGCCCGGAGGGATATGACTATCGTGCCGATGACCATTGCTTTGAGATACCCGCCCGGGAATTTGAGACGGTGATTTTGTCCTACTTTGACATTGACCGCCAGACTCTCCGCACCCTGGCCGAATACGACCCGGAGGCGGATGCCTATCCCTGGCGGCAGATTCAGAGCAATGAGCTGGTGTCCATCCTCCACTACTACACCATGGAGCCGGAGGTTATCGCCAGCCGCTTAGAGGACGACGGCACCCTCATCCTCACCGTCCAGGTCCTCTCCACGGATTTGAAGACCGACTGCCTGTTCTCCCATGAGGTGACTGTCCGGCCCCGGGAGGACGGAGGCTTCCAGTTCGTGGCCAACCGGATGCTCTCTCAAACGGAGTATGGCCTGCCGTACTGCCGCAGCCGCCTCAGCTGGCCGGTCTCCGGATGAGAGAAAACGCTTGATTTGACTTCTTCCGGATGGTATGATGATGAAAACAGTGCGTTTTCTGGCGATCTGAAAAGGAGGGGTATCCTTGAGAATGGATCACATTGCCCTGTATGTTCAGGATTTGGAGGGGGCCAGGGAGTTCTTTCAGAAATACTTTGGCGGCGTCTCCAACCAGGGCTATTATAATCCCAAAACCACATTCCGTTCCTACTTTCTGCGCTTTGAGGACGGTTCCCGGCTGGAGCTGATGACCAGAGAGAATTTGGAGCCGGGGAACCTGGATGCGAACCGCCGCGGCTATGCCCACCTGGCCTTTGGCGTGGGAAGCCCGGAGGCGGTGGACAGCCTGACATACCGGCTGAAAGAGGACGGCTATGAGCTGATCAGCGGCCCGCGCACCACCGGGGACGGATATTATGAAAGCTGCCTGGCGGGCTTCGAGGGAAATCTGATTGAAATCACAGTATGAGGAAAAAGAGCATTGCGTTTTTGGATGGGGAGGGTAATATGATCGATTACGAAAAAGGAATGGTCAACCGGGGCAATTGGCATGCCATTGCGTCCGTGATGGAGCGGGCGGCCCGGGGGGAGGAGATCACCCTGGGCTTTCTCGGCGGCTCCATCACCCAGGGGTGTCTGGCATCCTGTCAGGAAAACTGCTATGCCTCCCTGGTGTACCAGTGGTGGCGCGCCCACTTCCCCAGAGTGAAACTGATCAACGCCGGCATCGGCGGCACCACCTCCCAATTCGGGGTGGCAAGGGCAGAGGAGGATTTGCTCCGCCATCGCCCGGATGTTGTTTTTGTGGAGTTCAGCGTCAACGACGACGCGACTCCCTTCTTTCAGGAAACCTATGAGGGCCTGGTGCGCCGGATTCTCTCCGACTGTCCGGCGGTGATGCTGATTCACAATGTCCGCTACGACAATATGGCCAGCGCCGAGGATGTCCATCTGCCCATCGGCAGGCACTATCAGCTGCCCTGTGTCAGTATGAGGAGCACCATCTATCCCCTGGTGGCCTCCGGGGAGGTGGAAAACCGGCAGATCACCCCGGACGATCTCCACCCCAATGACCGGGGGCACCGGATGGTGGCAGATGTGATCAATGCTTTCCTGGAAAAAATCCTTCAGGCAGAGAAGAAGGACGAAGCGCTTCCCAACCTGCCCTGGCCCTTGACGGAAAACCAGTATGAGCACAGCGTCCGCCATCAGGTTTTCAATTCCGCCCCGGTTCTGGAGGGGTTCCAGCCGGACGAACGGCCCCTGGAGCACATCACCCAGATGTTCCGCCGGGGCTTCACCGCCTGGCGCCGGGGCGACCGGATTACCTTCTGGGTGGAGGGCACCGGCGTGGCGGTGCAGTATCGCAAATCCATCCGCAAGCCCGCCCCCATCGCGAGGGTGGTGGTGGACGACTGCGACCTGCAGCTTCTGGACGCCAATTTCACCGAGGACTGGGGAGACTGCTTGTACATCGACACCTGCCTCTTCCATGGGGAGCGGAAACGCCACAAGGTGGAAATCACCATTGTGGAGGCCCATGAGAATGATGCCGTGCCCTTCTATCTTGTGTCCGTGATCGGCTCCCATAAATAGAATCAATCTCCCCGCCAAGGGCGGGGAGATTGATTTATTAAGTGATTCCGGCAATTTCCAGAATGCCGCTGAGCTGGAGCTGGAGCAGGTTCCGATTGCTGAGAACTCTGCCGCCCCGGCAGGCGGCGTTGGATACCACAGTGATCGGGTGTTCGCCCAGAATGAACTGGGTCTGGAACAGGAGCACGGCCCAGGGGAGATGGTAGTCGCTGGATATGATGGCAGCCTGGGTGATCTGGGGGTATTCCTCCGAGAGAATCCGGTAGGAAAGGATTGCGTTCTGGGTGGTGGTGAGGGAGCGGTTTTCCACAATGAGCCGCTCCTTTTCAATGCCCCGATCCTCCAGCCACTGGGCCATGACCTGGGCCTCCGTGGCGTTCGACGCTTCAGCAGTGCCGCCGCCGGTGCACAAAATGAGAGCCTGGGGGTATTTTTCGGCGCTTTCCAGAGCGATTTCCAGCCGGTTGATCAGCTCCTTGCGCATGGAGCCGTCGGGATTCAGCTGAAAGCCCAGGACAATCAGGCAGAGCCCATCTCCCTGCTCCAGCCCGTCGGCCAGGGGCCCGTAATGCACGCTCATCTGGCTGGTGGCCTCCTTCCAGCAGTCCAGAATGCCGCGCCACTTGCTGGCAGATTCCTGGTTTTCCCCTTCCAGCTCCTCAAGGAGGGAGAGCATCTGCTTGGAGGAAATGTCCTGGTTCCGATAGTAGGTGTAGACGATCTCCCGGATAATCTCTTTTTCACCCCGCTCCTTTTCCTTGGCCTGGGCAGGGGAAAAATGCCCGGCGCACTGCCACACCACCACAGCGGCGAGAACCGCCAGAAGAATTTTCACCGCGGCAGAAAACCACTTGCGATCCTTTTTCATAACGCACCCTCTTACTGGTTGAATTTTACGCTTCCTGAATTCAATTCTATATATTATATATCATCCCGGGCGAAATTGTCCAGTCATCATAAAAAA
>CAZYWM010000147.1:0-4550 GCA_964651615.1 uncultured Oscillospiraceae bacterium
TCATTTCATTTCCTCAAAGCGTGTCGGCTTATGACAGCAGTGCGTACTGGGAGCTGTTGCCATAATTTTTACTCCCTGATTTTCCTTCCAATGTGCTTCTCCTGCCGCCACTGGGGCGCCTCGCCGTCATCGCCCCAGTATTCCTCGATGGAAGCGATTTTCCCATCCACCACCCGGATGAAGGATGTGGCATGGAAGGACAGCTTCCCATCCCTGCTGTACACATGGGTGGCAGTAACGATTGTGGTATCGGTGGTGATGATTCTCTCCACCTCCCCATCCCACTGCCCGGGATATTCGCAGTTGGCCCGGATAAATTCCTCCACGGTGAAATGCTCGTTGGTGTTATGCCAGTTCACCCAGGCGTCGGGGTGGAAGTATTCTCGGATGGCATCCCCATCCTGCCGCGCAACGGCATCCCAAAACCCTTTGATGTTCATGGTTGCAGCTCCTTCTTCATCATGCTGGGGGCGTGCTCCTTGTACCCGTGTTTCGGGTAGAAGCAACGGGATTCAAAGTATTCCTTGCCGCCCAGGTGGACATGGACTGCGGTTTTGCCTTGCTCCCGCAAGTGCAGCTCCACCGTTTGGAGCAATCGTGTCCCAATGCCCTGGTGCTTCCGTGCCGCCTTCACATAGAGCCGATGGAGCTTCACTTCGGTAGTACCGGGGATGGAGTGATAGCCAACACAGCCGATCACACGGTCATGCTCGTCGATTGCCAGCCAGAACATATCACCGGTGTCCAGATAATTTTTCCGAACGTCCAGTAAATCCTCATTCAGTCTGGGAATGCGTCCCAGGGCATCCTTGGCTTCCAGAACCATGAAGATCATATCGTCCCGGTACTTTTCATCATATGGGATGATTGTCCCCTGTACCATTGTCCATCATTCTCCCTTCCCTGTCAATTCTCCCAGCAGCGCTCCGCCGGACAAATAGCCGCTGCTTACCTCCCGGTAGAGGCTTTCATAAAACGCCGCCGCAATCGTGCGGCGCTCCTGAGCGAGCTGGGCGCCCCGGGCGGTGTAGAAATTGCCGTACAGCTTTTCCAGCTTATGATGATACTCCTGGAAGAAAGAGGAGGCGGTATCCCCAGTGCCATCGGAAATGCTGCCATCCGCCAATCTGGTGTAAATCGGCTCCGCCACATTCCCCTTGTACATCAGCGTCCGGGCAATGCCCAGGGCGCCGGCGGCGTCCAGCTTGTCCGCGTCAAACAGGATTTTCGCCTCCATGGACTCCGGCTGCATATTTCTGCGGAACCGGTGGGTTTGGATGCAGTGCCGGACTTTTCCGGAAAACGCGTCGTCAAACCCATGCTCCGTCAGAAACCTGTATGCCTTCTCCCCGCCCACCATGGCGTGGCACAGCGCCGGATGATCAAACTGCTCCTTCCGCCCAATGTCATGGAGCAGGCAGGCGGCAATCAGCACATCGAAGTCTACCCTCTCTTCTGCCTGGGCAATTTCCAGCGCATTGTACAAAACCCGGTAGATGTGCTCGCAGTCATGGGCGCTGTCTTCCATGCAGGAAAGCATGTAATTTTCAATCAGCTCGTAAATCTCTCTTGTCATTGGATTTTTCCTTTTTTCATCACGAAATTTGTCAGCAGCACCCCTCCGCGCTCCACCTGCTGCTCTCTGACAACGCGGTAGCCCCGCTGCTCAAAGAACGGCCTTGCGGTGATGGAGGCGTGGGTGGTGAACTCCGGGGCTTTGGTGTTTTGCTCCAGCGCGTCACAAATCGCTGTTGCCACGCCCCGGCGCTGGTAATCCCGGTGGACATAAAGCCGGTCTAAGTAGCCGGTTTCATCCATGTCACCGAAGCCGGCAATGGTTCCGTCCAGCTCCGCCACCAAAGTGCGATGCTCCTGAAAGGACCTGGCCCAGGCTTCCAGGTCAACCCTCCCGGTGGCCCAGGCATCCAGCTGCTCCGGCGTATAATCCCTGGCATTTACAGTGTGGACGGTTTCATAGAAAAGCTCCGCCAGCGAGGGGCAATCTGTTTTCAAGAAGCTTCTGAGCGTCATAAATTTCTCCTGATTGTATTAAAAAATGTTCTCTGCGGTGCCCATCGCTTTTGCCCAGTCGTCCAGCAAATTGGTGTTTGACGATTTGCCGCACACCCGTACCTGCCTGCCAATTTATAATTTGATGAACCCCGATAAGCACATTCTCTATTATAGATGAATTCCGTATTTCGTCAAATATTTTTTCAAAACCTCTTGACTCTCACCGTACGTCATGGTCTATAATGCTCTCGTCGGGAGGGAAAGAAATGAAAACAGTAAAGACAGTCAGCCAGATTACCGGTGTGAGTGTGCGCACGCTCCACCACTATGATGCCATCGGCCTGCTGAGGCCCACCCGGGTGACGGAGGCAGGCTATCGGCTGTATGACGATACGGCCCTGCGGCGGCTGCAAACCATTCTGCTGTTCCGTCAGCTCCAATTTCCCTTAAAGGAAATCAAGGAAATTCTGGATGCCCCGGGCTTTGACCCAATGGAAGCTCTGCAGGCGCAGATTCACCTGCTGGAATTGCAGAAAAAGCATCTGGAAAAGCTGATTTCCCATGCCCGCAAAATTCAGACGACAGGAGTGATTCCAATGGATTTTTCCACCTTTGATACCGCGGAAATCGACAAATACACCGCCGAGGCAAAGGCAAAATGGGGCAAAACAGAGGCCTGGCAGCAGTTCCAGCAGAAAACCGCCGGGCAGACCGATGCAGCGCTTCAAGCCACCGGCGGCGAGCTAATGGATATTTTCGCCCAGCTTGGCGCTATCCGCCGCTCATCCCCCGCCTCCCAGGAAGCCCAGGCTCTTGTGGCGAAGCTGCAAGCATTCATCACCGACCACTACTACACCTGCACCAAACAGATTCTCCAAGGTCTGGGGCAGATGTATATTGCCGGTGACAGCATGACCGAAAACATCGACCAGGCAGGCGGGGCCGGAACCGCCCAATTTGCCCACGACGCAATCGAAATTTTCTGCAAATAAGCCACAGGCTCAGGAGCGCATGTACGCTTCTGAGCCTGCATCTTTTATGATTCAATTGCATCAACAACAAACGAGGCCAAACCCGGCCATTGCTCAATTGTCTCCGGCGCTTCATGGCTGAACCGAATCACCCCATCGTCCGGGCACAAAAGGACAGGATCTCCATCCGGGCATTTCGCAATGACGATTCCATCCGGCTTTCCCTCCAGCAGCTCTTCTGCCTTCAGGCAATCGAAAAACGCCTTGCTTTCAAGAATCGACTCTTCATAGGAAAGCAGCCTGTACTCGTCTGACAAATCCCCGCCATCACATATCAGATAATACGGCAGAAGGCGGCTATGCTCCGATTCCGTCAATTCCCCAGCTTTGGCCCTGGGCAGTCCTTTCCGAAAATCATCTCCGCGCTCTTTTTTGACTCTGCGAAGAAATGACAGCGCCTCTTTTTCAGATACCTTATAGGCCGGTCGGGAGGCTGCTTTCAGCGCGTCATATTCGCGCCGCATCGATTCCACAAAAGAATCCGTGGGACGTTGAATCGGCTGCGTTTTTCTCAGCGTATATCCCCCCGGCACTTTCTCCACCACAGGTGCGGGCCGCAATGCTTTGGCAGGGATGATTTTTTCTTTAAGAAGCTCACAGGCCCTATCCTTGTGAATCAGGATGGTGTGTTTTCTCGGATTCAGGAATGTGGAGGGAATGTATCCATACGCAATTCCACCCTCCGGCAAATCTTCCCTCAGGTAGCAGTCCGGAAGATTGATCTGCTGCAATGTGCTGAACGTCCGTGCAATGCCAGGGAGCCAGCCGCCCGCCTCCGAGATTCGTTTTCCGTTTGCCTCGATCTCGAAATCGACCACAAGCCGGGGAATCCGCTTTTTCCCGAAAATTTGGAAATATTGCTCCGCTTCATATTTTCCTTTGTCTCTCACCCAGCAGAAATCCAAATCCTCCCAGTTTTTCCCGATGCAAAAATCACGGAAGCGCTCCGGGACGTACAGGTCATTGCCCCAGGCTTTCGGCGTGGGGCTCAATTCATGAAACGCCCGGATCGTCAGAGTGTTGATATGCTCAGACGTCTTCATCTGACTAGCGACCGTGTTCTCCCGGAATATCTCAGGAACCAGCTCATACCAATCGCTTTCAAAATCGACGTACTGCCTTGTATAAATACATCTTGACCTCCAGGCGTTTTCCTTGCAGAACGCGGCTATTTTTTCAAATCGTTCCGGGGTTCTGCTGTCGGATAAATCCAGCCTGCACCATCCAACACTGTCGCATTTCAAGCCAAGAGAATGTACAAAGTCGATATTCTCCCGGAATTTTTCATCCAGGTTTTGAATGGTTGTTCCCGGCTTATCCAGAATCCACAGGAGTTCTTCCCGGTATTTCAATACAAATCACCTGCAATCATCCCTGGTTGTCCATGGCAGAGCGCCCTGACTTTGGGAAAACGCTCTGCCAGTGGCTTCATGGCGGGGAAAGCGAGAATATGTTATTCAGCAGCCTTGACTGCCTGGATGGCCTCGGCCAGGGCGTCGGTGTTCA
>CAZYWM010000148.1:0-4546 GCA_964651615.1 uncultured Oscillospiraceae bacterium
GACTTGTACCGATAAGCACATCAAAAAATATCTTGACAAATTGGAAGTGAATGGATATAATACGAGAAGGTTAGCTATGGCTAACCAAAAAATGAACGCTTTGGTTAGCGGAAGCTAACCTAGAGAGGAAGGTGAAAGTCATGATACCCCTTGCCTTTGCGGAAGTGGGAGCGGAAAACATCATCAAACGCATCGGGGGAAAGCAGGAGGTGAAAGCCCATTTGCAGACCCTTGGTTTTGTTGTGGGAGGAGCCGTGACCATCGTCAGCGCCATGGGCGGCGACATTATTGTCAATGTGAAGGACGCCCGCATTGCCATCAGCCGGGAAATGGCCCAGAAGATTATGATTTGAAGGAGGAGAATGATCATGAAAACATTGAAAACGGCAAAAATCGGAGATACCCTCAAGGTGGTGAAGCTCCACGGAGAGGGCGCTGTCAAGCGCCGGATGATGGACATGGGGCTGACCAAGGGCGTGGCGGTCACGGTGCGCAGGGTTGCCCCGCTGGGAGACCCCATTGAGGTCACGGTTCGGGGCTATGAGCTCTCCCTCCGGAAGGCCGACGCCGAGATGGTCGAAGTGGAATAAGCGGGAACACCTGGGGGAGAGTCCCCCTATTGTTTAGAATGATAGTTAGCATATGCTAATTAAGAAAGTGAGGAACGTAACATGGAACTGCGCATTGCCCTGGCGGGCAACCCCAACTGCGGAAAGACCACCCTGTTTAACGCTCTGACCGGTTCCAATCAGTTTGTTGGCAACTGGCCCGGGGTCACGGTGGAGAAGAAGGAGGGGAAACTGAAAAAGCACGACGGCGTCATCATCACCGACCTGCCGGGCATCTACTCCCTGTCCCCCTACACTCTGGAAGAGGTGGTGGCGAGAAACTACCTGATTACGGAGCGGCCCGATGCCATCCTGAACATCATCGACGGCACGAACCTGGAGAGGAACCTGTATCTCACCACCCAGCTGACCGAGCTGGGAATTCCGGTGGTGGCAGCCGTCAATATGATGGACATTGTGAAAAAGAACGGCGACAAAATCAACACAGCTGAGCTGTCCAGGGCCCTGGGCTGCAAGGTTGTGGAAATTTCCGCCTTGAAGGGCACCGGCATCATGGAGGCCGCCGAGGCTGCCATTGATGCGGCGAAGAGCGGAAAAACCATCCCCATGCACACCTTCTCCGGCGTGGTAGAGCATGCTCTGGCCCACATTGAGGAGGCGGCGGTACACAGTATGCCGGAGGAGCAGCAGCGCTGGTATGCCATCAAGATTTTTGAGCGGGACGAAAAGGTTTTGGAGCAGGTGAAACTGGACGGCGATACCCGTTCCCACATTGAAAAGGACATCAAAGCCGCTGAGGAGGAGATGGACGACGATGCCGAGTCCATCATCACAGGGGAGCGCTATGTGTACATCGGGGAAATCATCAAGGGCTGCTATCAGAAGAAATCGGCAGGGAGGCTGTCCTCTTCGGATAAAATCGACCGGATCGTCACCAACCGCTGTCTGGGTCTGCCGATTTTTGCGGCAATCATGTTCCTGGTGTATTACATTTCCATGGTGACAGTGGGAACGGCGGCCACGGACTGGGCCAATGACGGGCTGTTCGGCGACGGCTGGCACCTGTTTGGCATCGGCGCCGCCGCCTACGAGGAAGCAAGCAAGGAACACACCGCCGCCATGCAGGCGGTGGGCGCCTTTACGGGAATCGATACGGAGGACTTCGCTTCCGACCTGGCCCAGCTGAAAGAATTTCAGCCAAAGGAGAAGACGGCCACCATCGATGTGGTGGACGAGGAAAACCTTTCCGTGACCACCATGATCGCCTACTACGACGCCATTCCCGCCGGTTTCGACGAGGAGACCACCGTAGCCATGACCTACCTGGATGCCGTCGCCTATCTGGAAGAAAATGGCTTTGAAGCCCCCGACCCCGCGGATTACGGCATATGGTTGCCCGGCATTCCCGTGCTTGTGGGCAATGGTCTGGAAGCCATCGGGGCCGCCCACTGGCTGGCCGGACTGATTAATGACGGCATTATGGCCGGTGTGGGCGCGGTGCTGGGCTTTGTGCCCCAGATGCTGGTGCTGTTTTTGCTGCTGGCCTTCCTGGAAGCCTGCGGCTACATGGCGAGAATCGCCTTCGTCCTCGACCGGATTTTCCGCAAGTTCGGCCTGTCTGGCAAGTCCTTTATCCCCATGCTCATTGGCACCGGCTGCGGCGTCCCTGGCATTATGGCCAGCCGCACCATTGAAAATGAGCGGGACCGCCGTATGACCATCATCACCACCACCTTCATTCCCTGTGGCGCCAAGGTGCCCTTCATCTCCATGGTTGCGGGGGCGATCTTCGGCGGCAGTGCCTGGGTGGCCACCTCCGCCTATTTCATTGGCATGGCGGCCATCATCATATCCGGCATCATGCTGAAAAAGACGAGGCCCTTTGCAGGCGACCCGGCTCCCTTCGTGATGGAGCTGCCCGCTTACCATTTGCCGACGCTGGGAAATGTCCTGCGCTCCATGTGGGAGCGGGGCTGGAGCTTTATAAAAAAGGCTGGTACGATTATTTTGCTGTCCACCATCCTGGTGTGGTTTGCCACCTACTTTGGTGTGGTGGACGGCGGGCTGCGGATGCTGACCGAGGCGGAAATTGACCACTCCATTCTGGCCGCCATCGGCGGGGCGATTGCCTGGCTGTTTAGGCCCCTGGGCTGGGGGAACTGGCAGGCTGCGGTGGCCTCCATCACCGGTCTTGTTGCCAAGGAGAATATCGTGGGCACCATGGGCATCCTCTATGGCGGGGGAGACACCGGGGTCTACCAGAATCTGGCTGCCGCGTTCAGCGGTGCTGCCGCCTATTCCTTCCTGGTATTCAACCTGCTCTGCGCTCCCTGCTTTGCCGCCATCGGCGCCATCCGGCGGGAGATGAACAGCGCCAGATGGACCTTGTTCGCGGTAGGCTATCAGTGCTGCTTTGCCTATGCCGTTTCTTTGATGATCTATCAGTTTGGAATGCTCTTTGCCGGGGATGGGAATGTGCCTGGCGTCATTGCGGCCCTGATCCTTCTTGGACTGATGGGATATATGATTTTCAAGCCCCATGGGCAGACCGGGAAACTCGAAAAATTGCAAAATAACAGGAGGAAGGAAAATGCTTGATTGGATGATGAGTCATATTGGCACTATTCTGGTCTGCGGGGTGCTTGCCGCCGTTGTTGCGGTGGCGATTGTGAGTGTGCTCCGGGATCGGAAGAAGGGAAAATCCGCCTGTGGCGGCTGCTGCGCCCACTGCGCAATGAACTGTCATTCCCATATGAATTGACGCGGACATGGCGAAATCAGCCAGCGTGGGTACAGCTGCCGGTTCGATGAGAAATGCAAAAAATTTGGGGTCAGGCATATCGCCTGACCCCAAAGTCACTATTTACGGGTAATCAGTTCAGTCTCACGAAGTCCATGCAAATCCAGCCCAGGTCGATTCTGCCCCAGATGCGGCCGTCGTTGGCGGCTGCGGTTTCCAGAATGGTGACAATATTGCCGGAGGACTTGCTGCCTACGATGTCGTAATTGGTGCCAGCGCCTGCCCGGATGTTCACGGTATTGCCGGTGACAACACCGGTTTGGCCAGTAGTCGTTCCGCCGCCGTTATTGCCGCCGGTGTTACCACCGGTGCTGCCGTCCACACTGATATAGTCCATGGAGACCCAGCCACCGCTGGTATAGCCCCAGTTGGTGTTGCCGACCTTGATCTGCTGCATAATCTGCACCCGGTCATTCTGGTTCAGGGACTTGATCCGATCATAGTTCTGACCCGGGCCGCTGCGGACGTTCAGCTGGGTCGCGGTGACGGTGCCGTAGACGGAGTTGGTGCCCACATCGCCGTCCACATACACATACGACAGGCTGATCCAGCCCTTATCCGTGCGGCCCCAGCCGTTGCTGCTCTCCAGAATGGTGATCCGGTCGCCATAGGTGTAGCTGCCCACTCGGTCGGCGCTCTGGCTGGCGGTGCGGCGGATGTTCAGCTCGCTGGCTGTCACCACACCCTTTTTAGAACCCGCAGGAGTGCCGGTGCCGGTGATGTTGTCAACGGTGGGGGTGGTGGGATTGGTTGTGGAGGTAGTGGGATTGGTGGGATTGGTGGGAGTTGTGGGGGTGGTGGGATTGTCGCTGCCGGGGGTGTTGGTGCCGCCGGCGGTCATGGTAACATTGCTCATATCCAGCATATCGGTTGTTACCCAGCCTGCGAGGTTCACGGCCTCGTAGCTGACATAAGCCCAGTTGACGTTTCCGATGGACTCAAGGCGCAGAATCTCCAGCTCGTCCCCCGCGTCCACACTGGTGATGACACGGGCGCCGGTGCTGGGGCCGGAGCGGAGGTTGATCTCCTCCTTCACTATGGCAATATTGTCCCTGGGCGCGGTGGTGGGGACAGTGGTCGGAGCGGTGGTAGTGACCGTCGTGGGCTCTGTCGTTACAATGCTGGGGATGGGCTCCGTATCTTCGGAGGAAGGCTCGGTATTATTGCGCCCGGGGAG
>CAZYWM010000149.1:0-4496 GCA_964651615.1 uncultured Oscillospiraceae bacterium
TATCTTATATCCTGTATCTCATATCTTGTATTTCGTCCAGCAGTCGCTCCGCCACCGCGTCCTTGCCCATCAGGGGCAGCTCCTGAATTCCATCCCGGGTGATGAGCGTGACCACATTGGTCTCCACGCCGAAGCCCGCGCCCTGGGTTTTCAGATTGTTGGCCACGATCATGTCCAGGTTCTTGGCGGTCAGCTTCCTCCGGCTGTTTTCCACCATGTTCTCCGTCTCCATGGAGAAGCCGCAGACGAACAGCCCCTCATGCCGGTGCTCGCTGACCCAGGCCAGAATGTCCCCGGTGCGCTCCAAAGGAATGGACAGCTCCCCGTCCTTCTTCTTCATTTTCTCCTCTGCCACCGTGGCTGGGCGGTAATCCGCCACAGCGGCGGCCTTGATGAGGATGTCCGTCTCCGGCAGGGCTTCCCCCACCGCCTCCAGCATATCCCGGGCGGTGGTGATGTTCACCAGCTTCACCCCGGCGGGCGGCTTCAGGCTCACCGGCCCGGAAATCAGCGTCACCTCCGCCCCCCGGAGCATGGCCTCCCGGGCGATGGCATAGCCCATCTTCCCGGAGGAATGGTTGGTCAAAAACCGCACCGGGTCCAGGCTCTCCTGGGTGGGCCCGGCGGTGACGGTGACATGGACCCCCGCCATATCCTTCTGCCGGGCCAGCTCCCGAACCACCGCGTCCACCAGCTCCTCCGGCTCCGGCAGCTTGCCGCTGCCCACATCCTTGCAGGCCAGCATTCCCACGGCGGGCTGGATGATGCCAAAGCCGAAGCGCTCCAATGTTTTGATGTTTTCCTGGGTGATGGGATTTTCCAGCATGGCGGTGTTCATGGCCGGGGCCACAAGCTTTTTGCATTTCGCCGCCAGCGCGGTGGTGGTCAGCATGTCATCCGCCAGCCCGTGGGAGAGCTTGGCGATCACATTGGCCGTGGCCGGAGCGATGAGCATCAAATCCGCCGCCTTGGCCAGGGACACATGGGCCACATCATACTGGAAATTCCGGTCGAAGGTATCCACAATGCACCGGTGGTTGGTCAGCACCTCAAAGGTCAGGGGGGTGATGAACTCGGTGGCGTTTTTCGTCATAATCACATGGACCTCCGCCCCGGTCTTCCGAAGGGCGCTGGCCACATTTGCCATCTTATAGGCGGCAATTCCCCCAGTGATCCCCAAAACCACCGTTTTTCCCAATAGCTTTTCCATTTTTTCATCCGCCTTTCACGTTCACCGTTATTTTCACCGAAAGTATAGCAGATTTTTTGTGCATTTGCAAGAAAAGTATTTGCTTTTCTGCGCCCTTTGGGGTTATAATAGCGACATTGCAGACGGATAAAAAAGGAAGCTCTGATTGGATATGATTATTGTTATCGACATTGGCAACAGCACGGCGGTACTGGCCGGAATTGAAGAGGACGAGGTGGTGTTCACCGGCGAGGTGGAGACCAACCGGAGCTACGGCGCGCCGGAATACACCCGCCTGCTGCGGCCGATTTTGCAGGGGCGGCAGTGCCAGGGGGCCATTCTCTCCAGCGTGGTGCCCCAGATCACCCAGGCCATGCTCCAGGCAGCGCAGGAGCTTCTGGGCGTGGCCCCCATGCTGGTGGGCCCGGAGACGAAAACCGGCCTGACCATGGGCGTCCCCTGCCCGGAGCAGGTGGGCCGGGACCGGCTGGTGGACGCGGCCTGGGCGGCGGAGCATTTTCCCCTCCCCGCCGTCACCGCGGATTTGGGCACCGCCACCACGCTGAATCTGGTGCTCCCGGGGAAGGTCTTCGCCGGCGGCATGATCTGCGCCGGTCTGCAGACCAGTCTGAACGCCCTGCATCAGCGGGCGGCCCAGCTGCCCCAGCTGGAGGTTCGGCATCCGGAGCGTCTGGTGGGGAAAACCACGGAGGAATGTATGCTCTCCGGCTCCGTCATCGGCACCGCCGCCATGCTGGACGGTCTGGTCGCATCCATTGAGGAAGACCTGGGCACCCCCGTCACCCTGCTGCTCACCGGCGGCGGCGGGAAATACGTCACCGCTTTTTTGCGCCACCGGCACGTCTTTGACCCCCAGATGACCCGCAAGGGCCTGGCCCTGCTCTACCGGCTGAACCGGGAGCAATAGGAGGCGCTTATGGTTCGGGAAATTGCCGAAAACGAATTGGACAGCCTGCTGGCGCTGTATTTATATCTGCACGAAGACGCCATCCCGGAGAAAAATCAGCATCTGCGCCGCGCCTGGGAGCAAATTCTCCATGACGAGAATCATCACATTCTTGTCAATGAGATTGACGGCAAAATCGTTGCCTCCTGCGTCTGCGTCATCATTCCCAATTTAACAAGGAATGTCAGGCCCTACGCCTTCGTTGAGAATGTTGTCACCCACGGGGATTACCGTGGAAAAGGATACGCCACAGCGTGCCTGAATTACGCAAGAGAAATCGCGCGGAAAGAGAATTGCTACAAAATGATGCTGCTCACCGGCTCCAAGGAAGAGGCGACCCTTCGCTTCTACAAAAACGCGGGCTACAACAGCACCGACAAAACCGCCTTCATTCAATGGCTAAGTCACTCCTCTGAGCGCTGCTGAAACAGCTCCGAAATCGGGGCAAACCGATAGCCCTGCTCCTCCCATTGGCTCAGGAGCTCATCGAGGATGGCGGCGTTGGTTTTGCTGGTGGAGTGGAGCAGCACCACCGCCCCCGGGTGGGTTCGGGGCAGGAGCTTATTGAAGGCCGTCTGGACGGTGGGCTGGTCGTCGTTTTTCCAGTCCACATAGGCAAGGCTCCAAAATACCGTCCGATACCCCAGCTCCTTTGCCTGGCGCAGATTTTCCTCGCTGTAGATTCCCTGGGGGGGCCGGTAGTATTTGGCCATGGGCTGCCCCACGGTCTGCTGGTAGAGCTGCTCCAAATCCTCCAATTCCTTCCGGAAGGCGGCGGGGTCGGAGATTTTGCTCATGTCATAGTGGTGCATGGTGTGGTTGCCCACGGTATGCCCCTCCTCCACCATCCGGCGCACCAGGTCGGCGTTTTTTTCAATGTAGTTGCCCACCAGGAAGAAGGCGGCGGGGACATTGTGCTTTTTCAGCACATCCAGAATCTGGGCCGTGCAGCCGTTTTCATAGCCCGCGTCAAAGGTGAGATAGAGCACCTTCTCGGATGTGCTGCCCAGATAGGCGGCGTCGTACTTTTGCAGCTGATCCACCCCCGCGTTGCCGATGGGGGCGGCGCCGGACTCCCGGAAGCTCAGGCCCCAGGAGCCGGTTTCCAGCACCGTGCCCTGAATCACGCCAACGGCCGCCGCCAATGCCAGCGCCAGTGCAAAAATCAAAATGACCCAGTCCCGTTTTCTCATAGCAAATCCCCCTTTTGTCCAAAACTATGTTCCCGCGGCCGGGAATATGTTTACGCTTTGGCAAATGGGGGATAATCCTTTTTGAGGTGAAAAACGTGATTTTGTCCTATTTTCGCACCCTGATTCTCTATCTGATGCTGATTCTGGTGGTTCGGCTCATGGGCAAGCGGCAGATTGGAGAGATGGAGCCGGCGGAATTCGTAGTGACCATGCTGGTGGCCAATCTGGCCGCCATCCCCATGCAGGACGGGGGCATCCCCCTGTTTTCCGGCCTGGTGCCCATTCTTACCGTGCTGGGGCTGGAGCTGGTGCTGTCCTGGGGCACCCTGCGGAGCCTGTGGTTCCGGCGGGTGCTATGCGGGAAGCCGGTGATTCTCATTGAAAACGGCAGAATTTTGCAGCACCAGCTCCGCCAGACCCGGATCACCCTGGACGAGCTGATGGGCCATCTGCGGCAGAAGGATATACTCAATCCCCTGGATGTGCAGTTTGCCATTCTGGAAACCAACGGCACCCTGTCCGTCTTCCCCTACCCGGAGCATTCTCCCCCCACCGCCAGGGACGCGGGGGTGGCGGTGAAGCCTGCCCGGCTGCCTGTGACCATCGTGGAGGACGGGGTGCTGCTGCGGGAGAATCTGTCCCTCTCCGGCAAGGACATTCCCTGGGTAATGAATACCCTCAAAGAGCACGACGCCAAGGTGGAAGACACCTTCCTGCTGGCGCTGATGGGGCAGCAGGTGCTCTATGTGGGGATGGAGGGGAAATCATGAACCGTTTTCGGATTGGCGCGGTGCTGCTGGCAGTGCTGCTGGGGCTGTGCGTCTGGGCCCAGCTGCGCCTGAGCGCCATTCAAACCCCCATCGCCCAGGCCGTGACCCAGGCGGAGGCATACGCCGCCAAGGAGGATTGGGCGCAGGCCGCCGAAATGGCTGCCCAAGCCCAGCGCGGCTGGGAGGAAAACCGCACCTTTGTGGCCTCTCTGGCGGACCACCAGCCTCTGGAGGAGATCGAGAGTCTCTTCGCCATGCTGAAGACCTACAGCGACCAGCGGGAGAAGACGGAATTCCGGGCCGCCTGCCAGGATTTGGCCCGCCGCATTCTGGCGGTGAAGCAGGCCCACGAGCTGACCTTGGGGAGCCTGTTCTGA
>CAZYWM010000150.1:0-4479 GCA_964651615.1 uncultured Oscillospiraceae bacterium
AAGCTGCCCCAGCTCTTTTCCGCAAACATGATCTGCTGCTCGAACCTGTCCACAAAGGGCTTGATATAGCTGCTCTGCTCCTTGTCGGAGACCAGAATTCCCTCCGGGGAGGCCGAGATCACCACATCGTGCAGCCCCATGGCCAGCACGGGGACGTCCATCTCGTTGACAATGTGGACACCGGTGCAGGTGTCGTTCATCTCGCCCTTGCCGACCACAGGTTCCTCCATTGCCTCGGTCAGGGTGTTCCATGTACCCAGGTCCTTCCACTGGCCTGCAAACCGCTGAACCTGTATCTTCTTCTCCTTCTCAACCACAGCATAGTCAAAGGAGATTTTGGTAAGCGTTTCATACTTCGCGAACAAGTCATAATAGTCGGTAAAGTCAATCAGCCGGTGGGCAATGTCCATCACATATTTCAGCTTATAGGCGAACACGCCGCCGTTCCACAGCGCCCCCTGGGCAATATACGCTTGGGCCACATCTGCCGTGGGCTTTTCCTTGAACGTCTTGACCGCCGCGGTATGGCCGGCGCTTTCGGGGATGATATAGCCGTATTTCTCGCTGGGATAGGTGGGCTCGATGCCCATGAGGACAAGGTTCGCCTCTCCCCTCTCCGCCTGAACGGACAATCCTTTCAATGCCTCAAAGTAATCGTCCTCCGCATAAGGGTCCACCGGGCAGACCACCACAGGCTCCTCCGGGTCAATGTGCTGCACGTCCACCAGATAGGCAGTTGCCAGCGCAATGGCCGGGAAGGTGTCCCTGCGGCAGGGCTCGATAGAAATCCCCACTTCATCTCCCAGCTGGTTATGGATTGCAGAAACCTGGGTCTTGCTGGTGGCAATGGTCACGGTAGCATCCGCGTCTACCTTCTTGATTTGGCGATAGACGCGCTGCACCATGGACTCATAGCCGCCGTCTTCGGTTTTGAAAATTTTGATAAACTGCTTGGAGCGTACATCATTCGACAGCGGCCACAGGCGCTTGCCGGAACCACCGGATAATAAAACAATATTCATCGTTGTATCCTCATTCATCTTGAAAAGGCCGTGATCCTGCTGAGGACACACGGCCTCTTTCTCTTATCGTTCTGCGCGCATGGGGTTGTTCAGGAAATCCTCATAGGACAGGCGGATTCCCTCTTCCAGCTCGGTTTTGTAGGTCCAGCCCAGATTGGTGGCCTTGGAGACGTCCAGCAGCTTGCGGGGGGTGCCGTTGGGCTTGGAGGTGTCCCACTCAATCCGTCCGGTGTAGCCCACCACCTTCGCCACCAGCTCCGTCAGCTCCTTGATGGTCAGTTCCTTGCCGGTGCCCGCATTGACGGTCTCGTTGCCGCTGTAGTTGTTCATCAGAAACACGCAGAGGTTGGCCAGATCGTCCACATACAAAAATTCACGCAGTGGGCTGCCGTCGCCCCAGCAGGTGACGCTGGGCTTTCCCTCGACCTTCGCCTCATGGAAGCGGCGGATCAGGGCGGGCAGCACATGGCTGTGGGTGGGATGGTAGTTATCGTTGGGCCCGTAGAGATTGGTGGGCATGACGCTGATGTAATCCGTGCCGTACTGGCGGTTCAGGAACTCGCAGTATTTCAGGCCGGAAATCTTTGCCAGCGCATAGGCCTCATTGCTCTTCTCCAGCTCAGAGGTCAGCAGGCAGCTCTCCTTCATGGGCTGGGGGGCCATCCGGGGGTAGATGCAGGAGGAGCCCAGGAACTCCAGCTTTTTGCAGCCGTTCTGCCATGCGGAGTGGATCACATTCATCTCCAGGGTCATATTGAACCACATGAAGTCGGCCAACGCCTCCTGGTTGGCCACAATGCCGCCAACCTTTGCCGCGGCAAGGAACACATATTCGGGCTTTTCCTGGGCGAAGAACTTCTCCACATCGTCCTGCCGGGTCAAATCCAGCTCCTTATGGGTGCGGGTGACAATATTGTGATAGCCCTGGCGCTCCAGCTCCCGGACGATTGCGGAGCCTACCATGCCGCGATGACCGGCCACATAGATTTTCGCGTTTTTCTCCATCATAGTCAATCCGCCTCCCGCATTGCTTTTTCACGCTTGGCCAGCTTCCGGTCATGCTTGGCCATGATCTCCACCAGCTGCTCATAGGT
This sequence comes from uncultured Oscillospiraceae bacterium, assembly GCA_964651615.1. Taxonomy (GTDB): domain Bacteria; phylum Bacillota; class Clostridia; order Oscillospirales; family Oscillospiraceae; genus Faecousia. The sequence goes on from CAZYWM010000150.1 coordinate 2,117, forward strand.
CGTCGTCTGAGGATTCCAGCCGAGGACGGTCTTTGCCTTGGTGGGGTCGCCCCAGAGGTTGTCCACATCGGTGGGGCGGAACCACGCCGGGTTCACGCAGACCAGCATCTTGCCGGTGGCCGCGTCATAGCCCTTTTCATCCAGTCCCATGCCCTCCCAGCGGATGGTGATGCCGTTGGCAGCGAAGGCCTTCTCCGTGAAGTCACGGACGGTGTGCTGGACGCCGGTGGCAATCACAAAGTCATCCGGCTTGTCCTGCTGCATAATCAGCCACATGCACTCCACATAGTCCTTGGCGTAGCCCCAGTCCCGGAGGGAATCCATATTGCCCAGCTCCAGATGGTCCTGCAAACCCTCGGCAATCCGACCAGCCGCCAGAGTAATCTTCCGTGTCACAAAATTCTCGCCCCGGCGCTCGGACTCGTGATTGAACAGGATGCCGTTGACCGCAAACATGCCGTAAGCGTCGCGGTACTCCTTGACCATCCAGAAGCCATACTGCTTGGCTACCGCATAGGGACTGTAGGGATGGAAGGGCGTGGTCTCCCGCTGGGGCACCTCCTCCACCTTGCCATAGAGCTCAGAGGTGGACGCCTGATAGACCCTGGTCTTCTTGATGAGCTTGCAGACACGCACCGCCTCCAGGATGCGCAGAACGCCCAGAGCGTCCACATCTCCGGAATACTCCGGGGCATCAAAGGAAACCTGAACATGGCTCTGCGCCGCCAGATTGTAAATCTCATCCGGCTCGATCTCGCCGATAATGCGAATCAAGCCGGAGGAGTCGGACAGGTCGCCGTCGTGCAGGGTAATCCTGTCCATGATATGGTCAATGCGGGCGGTGTTGGAGATGGAGGCACGGCGGACAATGCCGTGAACCTCGTAGCCCTTCTCCAGCAGGAACTCCGCCAGATAGGAACCGTCCTGACCGGTGATACCGGTGATGAGTGCCTTTTTCATATTGATCCTCCATATAAATCCAAAAAATAGCTCTTGACGAGGGTTTTCATTATCACGTCAAGAGCATTTTAGCAGGATGCAAAACAAACCTGAATCCACAGAAGCAGCTTCCGTTTGCACAATATTGACTTTTGTCTACCACATTTTCCGAAACTCGCTGGGGCTGACCCCCTCCAGCTTTTTGAACACCCGGCTGAAATAGTGCAGGTCCCCCATTCCGCATTCCAGGCCAATTTCCTCGATGCTTTTATCCGTAAACCGGAGCATCCGTTTCGCGTAGGTAATCCGCACCTGCTGCAAATAAGTGACCAATGTCACCCCATATTGCGCTTTGAACAGCCGGGCCAGATAGTGCTTGTCAATGAAGAATCGGCTGGCCACACCCTCCAGCGACAGCTTCTCGCTGTAATGCTCGTCCAGAAAGGATTTCACACACGAAACTTCCATCTTCTTCGGCGCATTGGAGCACCTTTCCTGGTGCCAGGAGGATTCCATCAGGAGCGTCAGAAGATCGTTTAATTTTCCGTTGATTCGCATATCCCGGATGTAGTCAGATGAAGCAGCCAAGGCATAGATGTCCGTCAGAATGGCGGTGTATTGGGACGCATCGGCTCCATGGATTACCGGCAAACCACCGCGTTCACAGTATTTTGCGTAGATCGCCGACATCGATGGGCCGTAGAAATGGCACCAACGGAGGGACCACAATTTGTCTCCATCCTTTTCTCCCGTGCAGTGGCTATATGTTTTCCGGCAGTCGATGAAAACCACATCTCCAGCGCTCAGATGATACCATTTCCCTTCATAGGCCAGCGCTCCCTCTCCATCCTCTACCACAAAGCAGAGGTAAGATTGCAGTTTCTCACGCTTGCTGGTATGGGGCTGGATGGCTGTCAGGGAACCGGCCTCCTGGAGATGAAGCAGCGAGGCTCTGGCAAAGGGCGACGGGGTATAAAGAATACGGGAGGACTGAACGGAAGGAGAAGCTGTAAAGAGATTGGATTGCATTTTGTTTCACCCTCCCATTTAACATCAATCAAAAAGATTTTCTTTTATTCCTCGGATTTTGCAGACTGTTGTATTCCCGGAATGCCTCGTCATTTGATTTTACCATTGTTCCCTTCAAATAGCAAGTTCGCAGATGCGCAAGACAGTTTTTTTCGTATTCCAACGCACACAGGGCGAAATGGGCTTTCCGCGCATCTAAATCTCGGTTTCTGCATAGGATGTATTTTTCGGTGAAATTCTCAATTTATCCGTTGATATTCTTGTCAGCAGATGCTATAGTGCAATTGCAGAACGGAGTTGGTGATTATGGCTTCTGTTATGCGCGCTATTACCAATACTGTCCCCATCACACAGTTTCACCGTGGACTCGCCGGAAAGATTTTTGATGAGGTCAA
>CAZYWM010000151.1:0-4453 GCA_964651615.1 uncultured Oscillospiraceae bacterium
CAAGACCCGCCCCTACAGGGGGTGCGCGGTCAAACATCATTTTAAACATCCCGATAGAAGCTGATGTCCGCCTTGCCCTCCTGGCTGGTGCCGTTGTACCCCTCGGTATCCAGCCCGCCGATGCGAAAGCCTGTTTTCAGGTAGAACAGGCAGGCGGAGAGATTGTTGTCCTGGGCCTGGAGGCTCACGCCCCGCATGTGTTCCGCCGCCGCAATCTCCATACATTTTTCAATCAGCATTTTTCCAATGCCCCGGCCCCGGTGGGAGGCGCTGACCTTCAAATCCGAGAGGTACAGGTATTTGAAAAAAGAGCGTTCCAGCACCGCCAGCCCCACGCACTGCCCATCCTCATAGGCGCCCACGAAGAAGGTGCTGGGCGCCATTTTGTCATAGTCATAGGGTTCGTCGGGGAAGCACATTTCCCCCCGCTTCTCCGGAGCGAATTCTTCGATGCCATATCCCCAGACGCGGTTTTGATAGCTGGGAACCAGTCTGCCCCAGAGGGGGAAGGGGTCGTTTTTCACGCGAATGTCCCCTTTGTGGGCGGCATCGATGATCTTTGTCTCAATCATACATTGCTCTCCTTTGCAATCCGATGGCGTTATTATAGTCTTTGCAGGCCGGAAAGTAAATGTAAAGTTTTTTTGTCCCATCTTTAAGATTTTCTTAGTATCATTGACTTCCCCCAAATCGCTGGATATAATTTCCTCACCGTTTTGAATGCGGTGCCGCAGAACCGTTTTTCCCAACCAAAGAGGAGATCAAAATGAAATATCACAAATGGATACTTTTCGCCGTGCCGCTGGCGATTGCCCTTTCCGCCTGTGATGTCCGGGAGCCGGGGCAGGCCCCGGAGGCCACCGCGCCGTTGGAACAGCTCGACGAGATCTTGGATGAGCCCACAGTCACCCAGCCGTCCGCCCAGACCTTCCAGGACGTGGTGGAGCTTGTAAACCCGGAGGGGAATACCACCACGGTTTACAAGCTGGACGATGGCCGGTACTTAAACCATGAGGATCATTATTTTACCTTTGACGGGGTGGATACCTGGACCTGTGACGACGGCAGCGTCTGGAACCAAAAGCAGGACAACCCCGTCACCAATGTCTCGGCAGCCTTTGCCGGGCTCCCGTCCCAGCGGCCGGATCACTTCTTTTATAGTGACAGAAGTAAAAATGCCTGCCAGATAGCGTTGACCTTTGACACGGACGTTACCCAATTCCGCTTCCTCCGGCTGAACGGCACCTTCGATTCCACCGGGGCATTTCACAGCGCCGAATCAGAGGAGCTTTATTCCCTGGAAAAAATAACCCCCAGTGACCTGGTGGTGGTGGAGACGAATCTGGACGGCCTGATTCCCACCCGGGGCATCAGCTTTGTGGACCCGGAGGGGATTACGAGGTACTATTACCTGGCCCTCAGCGGGGAGGACAATGCGCCCCTGCTGGTTTCCTTCAAATGACGGCTCCGACAAGGAACTTTTCGGGAAATCATCGTATTGCGGTTGAAATCCTTTGAAAAACGTTGTATAATATCCCGGATTGGATAACACTGAAAACTGATCTGCATATAAGGAGGAAACAACCATGATTGCTTGGAAAAACATGGATTCCCTGGCTTCCTACGAGAAGCTTCAAAATGTAAAGCGGGTGAACCTGGCTTGCGCCATGTCCGGCGAGAGCGGCGCCCAGCGGGTGAAGCGTTACAGCGTCCCCATGGGGACCGGGATGGCCTTCAACTACGGCGCCAGACCGGTGGACGATGAGATTCTCTCCGTCCTCTCCGATTTCGCCAGGGAGGCCCAGCTCACCGACAAGTTTGCCGCCCTCTACAACGGCGAGGTCATCAACACCGGCGAGAAGCGGCTGGTGCTGCACCACCTGTGCCGGGGCCAGCTGGGCCAGGACGTGATCGCCGACGGGGTGAACAAGCGGGAGTTCTACCTGGGCGAGCAGAAGAAGATTGCCGACTTCGCCCGCAAGGTTCACTCCGGTGAGATTGCCAACGCCGCCGGAGAAAAATTCACCACCGTCTGCCAGATCGGCATCGGCGGCTCCGACCTGGGCCCCCGTGCCATCTACCTGGCTCTGGAAAACTGGGCCAAGGTCAACGGCAAGCTGAAAATGAAGGCCGCCTTCATCTCCAATGTGGATCCCGACGATGCCGCCGGCGTGCTGAGCAATCTGGATTTGGCCCACTCCCTGTTCATCCTGGTCTCCAAGTCCGGCACCACCCTGGAAACCCTGACCAATGAGTCCTTTGTGAAGGACGCTCTGAAAAAGGCCGGGCTGAACCCCTCCAAACACATGATCGCCGTGACCAGCGAGACTTCTCCTCTGGCCAAAAGCGAAGACTATCTTGCCGCCTTCTTCATGGATGACTACATCGGCGGCCGGTTCTCCTCTTCCTCCGGCGTGGGCGGCGCGGTGCTGTCGCTGGCCTTTGGCCCGGAGGTGTTCGCCCAGTTCCTGGACGGCGCCGCCGAGGCGGACAAGCTGGCAAGAAATCAGAAGCTCACTGAGAACCCCGCCATGCTGGATGCCCTGATCGGCGTCTATGAGCGCAATGTCCTGGGCTATCCCACCACTGCCGTGCTGCCCTATTCCCAGGCCCTGAGCCGCTTCCCGGCCCACCTGCAGCAGCTGGATATGGAGTCCAACGGCAAGTCCGTGAACCGCTACGGCCAGCGCATTCACTATGCCACCGGCCCCGTGATTTTCGGCGAGCCCGGCACCAACGGTCAGCACTCCTTCTATCAGCTGCTCCACCAAGGCACCGATCTGGTTCCGCTGCAGTTTGTTGGCTTCCGCCACAGCCAGATGGACACCGACGTGGTGATCCAGGGCAGCACCAGCCAGCAGAAGCTCTGCGCCAATGTGGCCGCTCAGATTGTGGCCTTCGCCTGCGGCAAGGATGATGAGAACCTGAACAAGAAGTTCAACGGCGGCCGTCCTTCCAGCATCATCATCGGTGAAAAGCTGACCCCCCAGGCGGTGGGCGCGCTGCTGGCCCATTTTGAGAACAAGGTTATGTTCCAGGGCTTTGTGTGGAACGTCAACTCCTTCGACCAGGAGGGTGTCCAGCTGGGCAAGATTCTGGCCAAGAAGGTCCTGGCCCATGACTGCGACGGCGCTCTGAAGGTCTACAGCGACCTGCTGAACATCTAAAGAAAGTTTTACCCGGGGCTTCCAGCGGAGGCCCCGGGCTTTTCGGTTAGTTCAGATAATCCCCCACGGGGGCGGTGTTGTGCTGCTTGATGATCTTGATGATGATGGAGCCGTCGCTCTGCTGGGTTTCCTCCAGAATTTTGTACTGGGTTCTGTTCAGCTCCAGCTTCTTTTTGTAGCCTGCCACTTCCTCTTTTACCATTTTCACCGCGAAGTCGTGCTCCACGCCGTCCTTCAGCATGAAATGGAGCGTCTGGCAAATGCAGGCTGCCTTGATTCGTTCCATAAGTCTTCCTCCTCAATATCGAAAGAAATGGCATATTTGCGTAACTGGATTTACGCAAATATGCCACTCGTCACGAGAATATTATAATTTTTCCCGCTTCAAAATGCAAAGGGCTTTTTCAACAAAAATCCTTTGGAAATCTTTGGGCAAAATCGCCTTTGAAAAGACCATCCTCTTTTTGGTACAATTATCTTGGAAATATTGCACCCAAAAGGAAAAGGATGAGCAGCGATGTATCAAAAGAATAGCTATATCAACTATGCGGCCCATGGTATCTGTAAAATCGAGGACATTCGGCGGATGAATTTCCACACCGGCAGCGGGGAACAGGACTACTATGTCATCCAGCCCATCGCCCCGGGCAGCGCCACCATTTATCTGCCGGTGGACAGCCCCAAAAGCGCGGACCGGATGCGCCCCATTCTCACCCAGGCGGAAATCGACTCCGTCATCCGAAGCGTCGGGGATGAGGAGATTCCCTGACCCCTGGATCGCAAGGCCCGGCAGGCCCGTTTTCAGGAGATCATCTCCCGTAGGGATGAACGGGAGCTGATGCTTCTGGCCAGCTGCCTCCACCGGCAGCTGATGGCCAAGGGGCTGTCCACCGGCGACCGGGATACACTGCGGAAGGTGGAGAGCATCATCGAGCAGGAATTCTCCTTCTCCCTGCAAATCAGCGCCGGGAGCATCGGAGAATACATCAGAGAAAAATTGGGGAAACCCTGAAATCAGGCAGAGGCCCACGGGAGCCTCTGCTTTTTTCATTGGACACCTGCGCCGGGACGTTTTTTGAAAAATTTTTTCCTCCGGTGTGGTAATTTCCGCTTCCCAATCGTTATACCAAATAGAAAGTGCTTTCTGTAAGAAGGGATGGTGAAATATGGACTTGGATTTCCTGACCATTCATCAGATCAAAAATGGGGACGCCCAGGCAGCCGAGGGGTTTATCCGGAAATACTATCCGGAGATTCTTCGATACTGCTATTTACATATTTCTGAT
>CAZYWM010000152.1:0-4428 GCA_964651615.1 uncultured Oscillospiraceae bacterium
TCGTCTTGAAAAAATCGACATAGCAGCCTCCTTGTCAATCTTCGTCCAGCTTCAGTACGGCCATGAAGGCCTCGGAGGGGACGGAAACGGTGCCGAAGGTACGCATCCGCTTTTTGCCCTCCTTCTGCTTTTCCAGCAGCTTCTTCTTTCGGGTGATGTCGCCGCCGTAGCACTTGGCCAGCACGTCCTTGCGCAGGGCCTTGATGGTCTCCCGGGCAATGATCTTGCCGCCGATGGCCGCCTGGACGGGAATCTCAAACTGGGCGCGGGGGATGTTCTCTTTCAGCTTCTCGCAGATTTTCCGGGCCCGGGGGTAGGCGTTGTCCGCGAAGAGAATGAAGCTCAGGGCGTCCACAATGTCGCCATTGAGCAGAATGTCCAGCTTCACCAGGCGGCTGGGCCGGTAGCCGATGAACTCATAGTCCAGGCTGCCGTAGCCCCGGGTGCGGGATTTCAGAGCGTCAAAGAAATCATAGATGATCTCGTTCAGGGGCATCTCGTAGTGCAGCTCCACCCGGCTGGCGTCCAGATACACCATGTCCTTGAATTCGCCCCGGCGCTGCTGGCACAAATCCATGATGTTTCCCACATAGTCCTGGGGGGCAATGAGGCTGGCCTTCACATAGGGCTCCTCCGCCAGCTGAATCTCGTCCGGGTTGGGGTAGTCCAGGGGGTTGTCCACCAGCAGCACGGTGCCGTCGTTCTTCGTCACCCGGTAGATGACGTTGGGGGCGGTGGTGATCAAGTCCAGATTGTATTCCCGCTCCAGCCGCTCCTGGATGATCTCCATGTGCAGCAGCCCCAAAAAGCCGCAGCGGAAGCCAAAGCCCAGGGCAATGGAGCTTTCCGGCTCATAGCTCATGGAGGCGTCGTTCAGCTTCAGCTTTTCCAGGGCCTCCCGCAAATCCTGATACTTGGCCCCGTCGGCGGGGTAGATGCCGGAGTAGACCATGGGCTGCACCTGCCGGTAGCCGGGCAGAGGCTCGGAGGCGGGGTTCTCGACCCCGGTGATGGTGTCGCCCACCCGGGTGTCGGAGACGGTTTTGATGGAGGCGGTGATGTAGCCCACCTCTCCGGCGCCCAGAGCGTCCCGGGGGTTCAGGCCCAGGGGGTGCATAGTGCCAACCTCCACCACCTTGTATACGGCGCCGGTGGCCATCATCTTGATGTCCATGCCGGGACGGACCGTGCCTTGCTTCACCCGGGTGTAGACGATGACGCCCCGGTAGCTGTCGTATTGGCTGTCGAAGATCAGCGCCTGCAGGGGGGCGTTCCGGTCTCCGGTGGGGGCGGGCACCTGGTCCACAATCATTTCCAGCACGGCGTGGATGTTGATGCCATTCTTGGCGGAAATTTCCGGGCTGTCCTGGGCGGGGATGCCGATGATGTCCTCAATCTCCGCCTTCACCTCGGCGGGCCGGGCGGAGGGCAGGTCGATTTTATTCACCACTGGCAACACCTCCAGCCCGGCGTCTACGGCGAGATAGGTGTTGGCCAGGGTCTGGGCCTCCACCCCCTGGCTGGCGTCCACCACCAGCACGGCGCCCTCGCAGGCGGCCAGGCTGCGGGAGACCTCGTAGTTGAAGTCCACGTGGCCCGGGGTGTCGATCAGGTTCAGGGCATAGCTTTCCCCGTCATCGGCGGTATAATTCAGCTGCACCGCCGTGGCCTTGATGGTGATGCCCCGCTCCCGCTCCAGGTCCATGGAGTCCAGCAGCTGCTCCGCCCGCTGGCGCAGGTCGATGGCGTCGCACTGCTCCATCAGCCGGTCCGCCAGGGTGGACTTGCCGTGGTCGATGTGGGCGATGATGGAAAAATTACGGATATGGGAAAGGTCGGTCATATGATTTGCTCCTCGATGTTGGGATTGTTTTACGCGCTTCGTGCAGGCAAAGGGATTTCCTCGGCAGGGCGGAAAGGGCCCACTTCACCATTCTTTTTTCCAATTATAGCGAAACTTTCCGGAAAAGTAAACCGTATGTTTTCGGAAAACCGGGAGAAAACTAAATTTGCCTGAAAAAAGCGGCGGGGTCGGCAAAATGTTCGGAAAAAAATTCAAAAACCCCTTGCCGTTCCGCTGAAAAAGGGGTATAGTCTTACAGCGTGAGAAATTCATAAGAACGGATAGATTGAAAAAAGGGGTACATTCATGAGCACTGCGAAGAAAAACGGAAAAATGGAAGATGTTCAGGCCTCCCTGCAAGCCCTGATTACCCAGGGCAAGAAGGAGGGCATGATTCGGGACACCGATCTGAATGCCGTCCTGTCCAAGATGAACCTGTCGCCGGAGAAAATCGAAGAGGTTTATGACCGCTTTGAGGCCATGAACATCCAGATCACCACCTCCGACCTGGACGCCCTGGACGAAAGCCTGGACGCTCTGGATGACGGGCTGGGAGACGGCCTGGGCATCCTGGGAGACGGCCTGGACGGCGACATTGACCTGCGGGGCGTGGAAGAGGAAGACCTGGTGGACCCGGTGGACCTGGCTGCCGAGTACAGCCTGGACGATCCGGTGCGCATGTATCTGAAGGAAATCGGTCAGGTGAAGCTGCTCTCCGCCGAGGAAGAGGTGGAGCTGGCCAAGCGCATCTCCGAGGGAGATCAGGAGGCCAAAAACAAGCTCACCGAGGCCAACCTGCGGCTGGTGGTCTCCATCGCCAAGAAATACTCCGGCCGGGGGCTGCACATCCTGGATTTGATCCAGGAGGGCAACACGGGCCTGATCCGCGCCGTGGACAAATTCGACTGGACAAAGGGAAACAAATTCTCTACATATGCCACCTGGTGGATTCGGCAGGCCATCACTCGGGCCATCGCCGACCAGGCAAGGACCATCCGGGTCCCGGTGCATATGGTGGAGGTTATCAACAAGGCCACCCGCTGCAACCGGAAGCTGGTTCAGGAGCTGGGCCGGGAGCCCACCGTGGAGGAAATCGCCAAGGAATTGGGCCTGCCGGTGGAAAAGATCATCGAGGCCAACCGCACCGCCGCCGACACATTGAGCCTGGACACCCCTGTGGGTGACGAAGAGGATACCTCCATCGGCTCCTTCGTGGAGGACGAGCGCACCCCCGGCCCTGCCGACGCCACCTCCAACGCCCTGCTTGCCGAGGCACTGAAGGAAATTCTGGGCACCCTCACCGAGCGGGAGGCCGACGTGCTGCGGATGCGCTTCGGCATGTACGACGGCCGCACTCACACCCTGGAAGAGGTGGGCCAGATTTTTGGCGTTACCCGGGAGCGAATCCGCCAGATTGAAAACAAGGCCATCCGGAAGCTCCGTCACCCCAGCCGGGCCAAGAAGATTCGGGATTTCTACGCCTGACAGAATTAGGAATTAGGAGTTGGGGGCTTGCCCCCGCCTGCACATTTTAATATTGTTGTTTTCCCCCTTCGGTTGTGTTATGATTGGAACAACACAATCGGAGGGGGATTTCTATGCCCAATTTGAAAATTCGCCCGGAGACAGCCGATGACTACCGGGCTGCGGAGATCATGGTTCAGCGGGCCTTCTGGAACATCCACGGCCCCGGCTGCAACGAGCACGCCCTGCTGCGGCTGATTCGGCAGAGCGCGGATTATCTGCCCCAGCTCAGCCGGGTGGCGGAGCTGGACGGGAGGATCGTGGGAGCCATCTATTATACCAAGGCCAAGCTGGTGCGCGAGGGCGGCAGCCTGGACATTGCCTGCTTCGGTCCACTGGCGGTGGAGCCCACGGCTCAGGGAAAGGGGATCGGGCGCAGACTCCTGGAGGAAACCCTGCCCCTGGCCAGGCAGGCGGGATACCCGGGAGTGTGCATCCTGGGAGAGCCGGAGTATTATCCCAAACTGGGCTTCCGCAGCTGCCGGGATTACGGCATCACCGACCCGGAGGGAAATCAGCATGATGCGCTGATGGTCTATCCTCTGGACGAAAGCGCCGACCTCCACGGCAAATTTTACGAGAGCCCTCTGTTTGCCGGGTGCGACGACCCGGCCCTGCTGGCGCAAATGGAGGCGGAGTGCCCGGCCTATCCCAAAATCAAGATTCAGGAGGGGTTCCTGCAAATCTACGACTGCCGGTTTGCCACGGTTGCCCGGGCGGAAGGGGAGAAGCTCACCCTGGCCTATTGGGAGCTGACCCTGGATGCCGCGGCGGCGCCGGGGGTTCATCCGAAGACCGGGGACACGGTGCTCTTCCGCCCCGGGAATCCCTGCCTGGTGACTCGGGTTTGCCATAATCTGTTATTGTAAGCTGTTTAGATCTAAAAAAGGTATTATTTTTCAAAAACCGGGGAGAATAAGAACACTGGGATGACGCCCCCAAAGTACCCTCCCCACGGACAAAGGTCCGCGGGGAGGGAAGGCTAAAAATTTTTGAAGAAAAGATAAAAAAGGGGTTGACAAACGGGGCGGGGAGTGGTAATATATGCAAGCTTTCCGATG
>CAZYWM010000153.1:0-4428 GCA_964651615.1 uncultured Oscillospiraceae bacterium
ATTAGGTTGACGACATTGCCAAAATAGGGAGGTCACGAATATGAAAACAGTGGTCATTTACAATTCACAGACAGGCTTCACAAAGCGCTATGCCGCGTGGATCGCGGAAGCGGCGGGGGCCGACTGCCTGGAATTATCGGATGCCAAAAAGGAGGATTTGAGCCCCTATGAGGCAATCGTTTTCGGGGGCTGGGCCTGCGGGGGCGGCATCAGCAAAATTGGCTGGTTTAAGGGGAAGATCGATCAGTGGGAAGGCAAGAAGCTGATTGCGTTCTGCGTTGGGGGAAGCCCAATGGAAAGCCCGGATGTTGAAGCCGCTCTGAACCGGAATTTCAGCGAGTCGGAGCGGAAAAGGGTGGAGGTTTTTTACTGCCCGGGAGGGTTCAACTATGAAAAAATGTCCGTCCCCTCTAAACTGATGATGAAAATGTTCCTGAAAACCCTCAAGGCCAAAAAGGACAAGACCCAGCAGGAGCAGACGATGATCAAGATGATTTCCTCGTCCTACGATATTTCTGACAAAAAGTACATTGAGCCGATTTTGCAGTGCTTAAAGAGCCGCTGACAAAGCCAACACAAACAGCCTGCCCCCATGCCGCCAAATTTTTTGAGGCATGGGGGCGATTCTTTCAGAAACAGCCGTTACTGCGCGTCGGAAGCGTTCACAGGAGACGCGGTGAGATGCCGGTGGATTTCCGCGGCAATGATCCGGTTGCCGAAGCTGTTGGGGTGGACGCCATCCATAAAGTATTCCCCGTGCCCTTCGGTGAGGGAATAGAGGTCGATGCACTCTACCCCATTTTCGGCGGCGCACTTCTTCACAGCGGGGCCGATCTTGTCCCGGATGATTTCATTCTGGATGTCGAAGGCCACCACGTCGCTGCCGTTGGCGGGGCAGGTGAAGGGCGGGCACATGAGAATCAGGCGCTTCACAGCCGGCTTGAGTTCCTTCACCCGCTGGTCCAGCTGGGCCTCGAAGCGCTCCTGGTTCCAGTTGTAGGGCTTGGAATCGTTGGTTCCCAGCATCAGAATGAGGATTTCCGGATTCAGGGCCAGAGCGGCTTCCGCATAGCCCTGCAACGCTTTTACCGTCGTGTTCCAATAGGGGCAGTCTCCCTCATTTTGCAGCGTGGCGCCGGAGATGCCGTAGTTGAGCACCTGGTAGCTTCCGCTCAGGAGCTTTTCCAGCTTGGCTTCCCAGCTGTCGCTGGTCCTGGTTTTGATCACACCGGCGCCGAAGGTAATGCTGTCGCCCAGCGCCACGATGATGGGTGCGTCGCCGTGAGGCTTCTCCTTGGAGGGAAGGGCAAGCTCCCGCATCTTTGCCACGGCGTAGGCCGCCGCCGTCAGGGCGACGGGCACACCCACTTTCAGAATTGCTTTGATCAGGCTCATTCATTTGGCCTCCTTTTTCTGTTTGAAACCAGTATACCCGAATTTCCTTCCAAATGCAAGGGATAGAAATCCATTGGGTTGCAAATGGAACCGCAAAATGATATATTTAGGGCAGCACCCCATAATAGGACAAGGGTTCTCGGCGAGAGAGCCCAATCAAAGTCCGGAAAATGTGGATTTTACGTGACTTCTGCTGCCGGATGTGATATACTAAAAAATACCGCGGATGCGGCGCCACTGCTGATTGACTGATTTGGGAGGAAAGCGATATGTCCGATTACCAATTTGACACCAAGTGCATCCAGTCCGGCTACAAGCCCGGCAATTCCCAGCCCCGGACGCTGCCCATTTACCAGAGCACCACCTATAAATACGATGATGCCGACGCCCTGGGAAAGCTGTTTGACCTGAAGGCCGAGGGGCATATGTACTCCCGGATTTCCAATCCCACCCTGGCGGCGGTAGAGGAGAAGCTTTCGGATTTGGAAGGCGGCGTGGGCGCGATGCTGGTTTCCTCCGGCCAGTCGGCAAATCTGCTGGCGGTGTTCAACATCTGCTCCGCCGGCCAGAATCTGATCGCCATGAACAACATCTATGGCGGCACCATCAATCTGCTGTCCGTGACCATGGCGAGAATGGGCATTGAGGTGCGCTATGCCAGCGACAAAATGACCGATGAAGAGGTGGAGGCGCTTTTTGATGAAAACACCCGCCTGGTCTTTGGCGAGACCATTGCAAACCCCGCCCTGACGGTGTTCGACATTTCCAGGTTCGCCGCCATTGCCCACCGGCATCAGGTTCCCCTGATTGTGGACAACACCTTTGCCACGCCCTGCCTCTGCCGTCCCTTTGAGCATGGGGCGGATATTGTGACCCATTCCACCAGCAAATACATGGACGGCCACGCCAATGTGCTGGGCGGCGCGGTGATCGACGGCGGCAGCTTTGACTGGGAGGCCTCCGGCAAATTCCCGGAGCTCACCACCCCCGACGAGAGCTACCACGGCGTGGTGTATACCAAGCAGTTCGGCCGGGCGGCCTATGTCACCAAGGCGAGGGTGCAGCTGCTGCGGGACTTCGGCTGCACTATGGCCCCCATTTCCGCCTACCTTTTGAATCTGGGCCTGGAATCCATGGCCCTGCGGGTTCGCAGGCACAGCGAAAACGCTTTGGAGGTGGCCAAATTCCTGGAAACCCAGCCCCAGGTGCTCTGGGTCAACTATCCGGCGCTTCCCTCCAGCCCCTACCATGCCCTGGCCGAAAAATATCTGCCCCTGGGCGCCTCCGGCGTTGTCTCCTTCGGCGTGAAGGGGGGCAGGGAGGCGGCCATGAAGCTGATGAACAGTCTGCGCCTGGCCCAGATTGTGGTGCATGTGGCGGATGCCCGAACCTGTGTGCTCCATCCTGCCAGCACCACCCACCGGCAGCTCTCCGATCAGCAGCTGGCGGACTCCGGCATTGGGCCTGAGTTCATCCGCTTCTCCGTGGGCATCGAGGATGTCCGGGACATCATCCAGGATTTGAAGCAGGCCCTAGGGAACCTCTGATTAATTCGGCAAGAGCTGACAGCGAGGGATTTTGGCTCAACCGAAAGTATCAAAATTGCGGGAATACTTTGTGTATTTCCCAATTTTGATACTGCACGGGTGGGGCAAAAGACCCGCTGTTCAGCCGCAGGCGAATTATTCAGAGGTTCCCCTGGGGCAGCTGAACTGATCTGATACAAAGGAGAGCCCCCAATGCCAATTCGTATTCCCAACAATCTCCCGGCCAGAGGCGTTCTGGAGGGGGAGAACATCTTTGTCATGACCCAGGCCCGGGCAGAGTCCCAGCAGATCCGCCCCCTTCGCATCGGCCTGCTGAATCTGATGCCCACCAAGATCACCACGGAAACCCAGCTGTCCCGGCTCTTGGGAAACACGCCGCTGCAAGTGGAGCTGTTTTTGATTCAGGTTTCCTCCCATCAGCCCAAAAATACCCCCCAGGAGCACATGATCGCCTTCTACCAGACCTTTGAGGAGATCAAAGAGGAGTATTTTGACGGCTTCATCATCACCGGCGCGCCGGTGGAGCAGCTGCCCTTTGAGCAGGTGGAATACTGGCAGGAGCTGTGCCGGATTATGGAGTGGACCAAGACCCATGTCCACAGCACTCTGCACATCTGCTGGGGCGCCCAGGCGGCGCTGTACTACCACTATGGGGTGGAGAAGATTCCCCTGAAGGAGAAGCTTTTCGGCGTATTTCCCCACCGGGTGCTCTATAAGAATCCCATCTTACTGCGGGGCTTTGACGATGAATTCTGGGTGCCCCACTCCCGGCACACCACCGTCCGGTGGGAGGATGTGGCGGCCATCCCGGAAATCAAAATCCTGGCAGGCTCGGAGCAGGCGGGGCTCTATGCCATGTCCACCCAGTATGGCCATCAGCTGTTCATCACCGGGCATTCCGAATACGACGCCGATACGCTGAAGCTGGAATACCTCCGGGACAAAAACGCCGGAAAGCCCATCCGTGTGCCGGAGAATTACTTTCCCAACGACGATGAAACCCAGCCCCCCAGAGTCACCTGGCGGGGACACGCCAACCTGCTGTTTTCCAACTGGCTGAACTACATTGTCTACCAGACGGTGCCCTATGATGTGATGGCCGTGGGCAGGGGAGAGCGGACCGACGAAAAATAGCCAAGCGACGGCCTTTGCGCAGAGGGCTGAATGGCTCAAAGCCTTACTCCATTGGATGCTGCACTTCTGCCACTTAGTTGCGGTCAGGAGTGTTTCAGCCTTTTGCGTGGCTGAAAGCTTTCTTAGCAGAACTCGATCCAACTTTCTTCAGGTTTAAAGCCCACCAACACACCCACGCGGCTTGTCCGCGGGTCTTTTCTCGGTTTGTATGGGTTATTCTTATCTATGCTATGCTATGCTATGCTATGCTATGCTATACTGTGGTTCCAACATGGTTCCATGATGGTTCCGGCCATCTTCATGACTTGTCCGCGGTGTATGATCTGTCTCTATCTCTTTACTCTATCTCTTT
>CAZYWM010000154.1:0-4419 GCA_964651615.1 uncultured Oscillospiraceae bacterium
AATTTTGCGGGGCCGGAACATATCGTTTTCGGGGAGGAGGGATTCCTCCCCTTGCATTTGGACTTTCTCAGGAGGAAAATCATGGAAATTCAGTTTGGAGAAAAAACCTATTTTTATGTGGAGCCGGAGGGCTTCGAGGGCGTCCGGCGGATTGCCGAAAAGGCGGCCCAGGACTTTGAGGCCGTCACCGGAATCCGTCCCCCGGTGGTTCGTGAAAAACGCCCGGGGCAGATGATCCTCTGCGCCACCTTGGGGAAAAGCCCCCTGGCCCGGAAGCTGCTGGAGCAGGGGGCCCTTTCGGACCTTGCCGGGAAGCGGGAGGTCTACCAACTTCTTCTGACCGAGCTGGAGGGAGAAAAGGCCCTGGTGATCTTCGGCAGCGACAAGCGGGGCACCATCTACGGCATCTTCGCCCTGTCGGAGTACATCGGCGTCAGCCCCCTGTGCTTCTTTGGCGACGCCGCCCCCCGGAAGCGGGAAAGCCTGACCATTGGGGAGGACATCCAGACCATCTCCAAAGAGCCCAGCGTGAAATACCGGGGCTTCTTCATCAACGACGAGTGGCCCTGCTTCGGCACCTGGGCCACCAATCGCTTCGGCGACGTAAATGCCCAGTGCTACGACCATATTTTTGAGTTTTTGCTGCGGATGAAGGGCAATTACCTTTGGCCTGCCATGTGGAAGTCCTCCTTCCCCCTGGACGGCCCCGGCAGCGCCAACGAGGAGCTGGCCGACCTCTACGGCGTGGTGATGGGCTACTCCCACCACGAGCCCTGCCTCCGGGCCAGCGAGGAGTGGGACAAGGTCCGGGGCGAAAACAGCGTCTATGGCAACGCCTGGAATTATTACACCAATGAGCAGGGCCTGCTCCGCTACTGGGAGGACTCCCTGAAGCGCAGCGGCAAATATGAAAACATCATCACCATCGGCATGCGGGGGGAGCGGGACAGCTCCATGCTGGGGGACGATTCCACCCTGGCGGAAAACATCTCCCTGCTGAAAAAGATCATCACAAACCAGCAGCGGCTGATTGCGAAGCACGTTCCCCGGAAGCCCAGAACCCTGCTGGCCCTTTATAAAGAGGTGGAGCGGTATTTTTACGGGGACGAAGATACCCCCGGCCTCAAGGACTGGGACGCGCTGAAGGACGTGCTCTTTCTGCTCTGCGAAGACAACCACGGCCAGCTGCGCACCGTGCCCCCCAGAAACCTGGTGGATCACCCCGGCGGCTGGGGCATGTACTACCATTTCGACTATCACGGCGGCCCCGTCTCCTACGAGTGGCTGGACTCCACCCCCCTGGCCCAGACCTGGGAGGCCATGACCCAGGCCTGGGACTACGGCATCCGGGAGCTGTGGATTGTCAACGTGGGGGATTTGAAGCTCCACGAGGTGCCCCTGACTTACTTCATGGCCCTGGCCTATGATTTTGAGAAATGGGGCACCGGGAACCCGGCAAGCCCCGCCCAATATCTGGCCCAGTGGACGGAGCGGACCTTCCCGGAGGCAAGCGGGGCTCAGCGGGAGCAGATCGCCGCTGTGTTCCGGGATTATGTGGCCATGAACAGCCTGCGCCGCCCGGAGGCCCTCCACGCCGGAGTGTACCATCCCTGCCACCAGGGGGAGACGGACCGGATGCTCGCCCTGGCGGAAAGTATTCAGGCCCGCTCCACCGCCCTGATGGCCTCCCTCTGCCCCCGGGAGCGGGACGCCTACTACAGCATGATTCACTTCTCCGCCATGGCCTCGGCCAATCTGCTGAAAATGCACCTGTACGCCGGGAAGAATCAGCACTACGCCGACCAGGGCAAGGTGGCCGCCAACCGGTACGCCGCCCTGGCACAGGACTGCATGGCCCGGGATTTGGCGCTGGGGTCGGAATTTGCCGCCTTCCGGGACGGAAAATGGGCGGGAATGGAGCTGGCCCCCCACATCGGCTTCACCAAATGGAACGAGGACGACTGCCGCTACCCGGTGCTCTGCCATGTGACCCCGGTGCGGAAGCCGGAAATGAAGGTTTCCCGGGCGGATTCCCAGGAGTTTGCCACCAAAAACTACGGCGGCCCCATGGTCATCCAGGTGGAGGACTTTGCCTGCCCCGGCTGCACCCAGGTCGATCTGGAGGTGGCCACGGGAGGAATGCCCTTCCATTTCCGGCTGGAGGGGGAGCTGCCCGCCTGGCTGGAGGCGGAGCCCCGGGAGGGAGAGGTCATCGATCAGGTGACGGTTTCCCTCCGCTGTTACCCTAGTCGGCTGCCCCGGGAAACCCAGCGCCTCCGTTTGCATCTGACGGATGGAAGCACGGTGGTGGCGGTGGAGGTCGCCGGAAAGGCCTGGCCGGCGGAGGACCCCATGACCTTTGTGCCCCAAAAGGATGTGGTGTCCATCCTGGCGGAGCACTACGCCGAAAAGACGGACGTGCCCGGCGGCGCCTTCTACCGCATCGCGGACTACGGCAAATACGGCAGCGGCATGAAGGTCGCCCCCTCCACCGCCGCTTTCCGGGAGGATGGGGAGCGCCCGTCCCTAACCTATCGCTTCCGCGTTGACCGCCCGGGGGACTACCGGGTGGAGCTGCTCACCGCCCCCAACAATCCGGTGGAGCTGGGAAGCGCCGTCCACCTGCTGGCGGAAAGCGGCGGGGAAACCCGGAAGGTGGAGCTCATTCCCCCGGATTTCCGGGGTGGAGAGAACAGCGACCCCCGCTGGTGCGCCGGCGTGCTGGACCATATCCACACCGCCGAAACCCGCTTCCGCTTCGACCGGGGCATCCACACCCTCACCCTCTCCCCCCTGGAGCCGGGGGTGGTGCTGGAAAAGATCGTCATTTCCCCCTGGGAGGCCCAGCTGCCTCAGTCCTATCTGGGCCCGGCGGAATCCTGGGGAAGCGCCGTACATTAACGGAAAAAGAGAGGATAATACCTATGAAGAAACAAGCTTATAATCCCTACCTGCCAAGTTATGAATATGTCCCCGACGGGGAGCCCCGGGTGTTTGGGAACCGGGTTTATGTCTATGGAAGCCATGACCGGTTCGGCGGTGATCGCTTCTGCGAGGGGGACTATGTATGCTGGTCCGCCCCGGTAGACGACCTGGGGGACTGGCGCTATGAAGGGGTCATTTATCCGGCAAACCGGGACCCTATAAACCCGGAGGGGAAGATGCAGCTCTTCGCCCCGGATGCGGTGCGGGGGCCGGATGGCCGGTACTACCTGTACTATTCCCTCAATGGCTCCACAGTGGTCTCCGTGGCGGTGTGCGACACCCCCGCCGGGGACTTCCGGTTCTATGGCTATGTCCAGCGTCCCGACGGCACCCCCTACGGTGCCCGGGAGGGCGACGTGAGCAGCTTTGACCCAGGCGTTCTGGTGGATGGAGAACAGGTATATCTGTACACCGGCTTTGCCCCCGGCCCGGGCTGGCTGTATGATATGCTCTCGCAGTCCCACCGCCGGATGGAGGGGGCCTACTGCACACAGCTGGAGCCAGACATGAAGACGGTGCGCCGGGAGCCGGTGCTGATCGCCCCCAGCGTGTGGCGGGAGGCGGGCACCGGATTTGAGGGCCACGCCTTCTTTGAGGCCAGCAGCATCCGAAAGATCGGGGAGCGCTATTATTTCGTCTATTCCTCCATTCTCAGCCACGAGCTGTGCTACGCCGTGAGCCAGCGCCCGAACGGGGATTTCCGCTTTGGGGGCACTTTGGTGAGCATCGGCGACCTGGGCCTGGATGGCAACCGGGAGGCGGTGAACTACACCGGCAACACCCACGGCGGCATGGTGGAGCTGGGGGGCCAA
This sequence comes from uncultured Oscillospiraceae bacterium, assembly GCA_964651615.1. Lineage (GTDB taxonomy): Bacteria > Bacillota > Clostridia > Oscillospirales > Oscillospiraceae > Faecousia. Next base: position 3,798 of record CAZYWM010000154.1, read on the forward strand.
TGGTACATCTTCTACCACCGGCAGACCAATAAGCAGTGCTGTGCCCGGCAGGGCTGCGCCGAGCCCATCACCATCCGCCCGGATGGCTCTATCCCCCAGGTGGAGGTCACCAGCTGCGGTCTGAACGGGGGGCCTCTGGCTGGAACCGGCTGTTATGAAGCCAGAATTGCCTGCAACCTGGGCTTCCGGGAGCCCAGCTTCGGCTACATCGCCGCCCATGAGCCGGACACCCTGCACCCCTATTTCACCCAGAGCGGCTGTGACCGGGAGGGGAGCCCCGACCAATACATTGCCAACATGAGCCAGGGGGCCTGGTGCGGCTTTAAGTATTTTGATTTCCACGGGCAGACTTCTATGACGGTCACCACCCGGGGCACCGGCAATGGGGAGCTGCTGGTTTCCACCGGCAGGAAGGAGCCGCCCTTCGCCCGAATTCCCATTGCCCCCAGTGAAAGCTGGTCGGAATCCCGGATTTCCTTCCCGGCCCTTCATGGGACGCTCCCCCTGTTCTTTACCTTCCAGGGGGAGGGCGCTATGGATTTCCAAAGCTTTGAAGTCCGGTAAAAGATAAAAACACCCCCTCGCCCGGTGGCGAGGGGGTGCGTACATTAGAGGAAACAGG
>CAZYWM010000155.1:0-2323 GCA_964651615.1 uncultured Oscillospiraceae bacterium
CCGTACCTGCCCGATAAATTACAATTTACTAAATTTCTAACTCCTAATTCCTAATTCAAAAGAAGGAGCGTCATTATGAACGTCTACGAAACAAAGTCCATGGCAGCCCGGCTGGAGGGCAACACCTATCCCGGCCGGGGCATTGTGCTTGGCATTACCCCCGATAGCAAAAAGGCTGTGGCCGCCTACTTCATCATGGGCCGCAGCGTCAACTCCCGGAACCGGGTATTTCTTGAGGAGCCCGACGGCATCCGCACCCAGGCCCACGACCCTGCTCTGATGAAGGACCCTCACCTGATTATCTATCATCCCGTCCGGGAGCTGGGCAACGGCCTCATCGTCACCAACGGCGACCAGACCGACACCATCTGGGAGTACCTGGCCCGGGGCGAAAGCTGGGAGGCTGCCCTGCGCACCCGGCAGTTTGAGGACGACGGCCCCAACTGGACCCCCCGGATTTCCGGCCTGCAGGGCGCCGACGGCTCCTACAAGCTGTCCATTCTGAAGGCCGCCGACCCCGAGGGCCGGGGCTGCGCCCGGTTCTTCTGGGAGTACCCTGCCGTGGCCGGTGTGGGCCATTTCCTCCACACCTATGTCTGCGACGGCAACCCTGTGATTCCCACCTTCCAGGGGGAGCCGGAGCGGGTCTGTATCCCGGAGAACATCGACGATTTCACCCGGGAGCTGTGGGACAGTCTGGATGAAAATAACAAGATTTCCCTGTTCGTTCGCTACACCGACCTGGAAACCCGCCAGGTAGAGCAGCGGATTCTCAACAAACACCGCTGAGGAGGAATAGAAAATGAAGAATTTTGAGCTGAAATACGGCTGCAACCCCAACCAGAAGCCCGCCTCCATCTACATGGCCGACGGCAGCGACCTGCCCATCACCATTCTGAACGGCCGGCCGGGCTATATCAACTTCCTGGATGCCCTGAACTCCTGGCAGCTGGTGAAGGAATTGAAGGAGGCCACCGGCCTTTGCGCTGTCACCTCCTTCAAGCATGTTTCTCCCACCTCCGCCGCCGTGGGCAAGGTGCTGCCTGACACCCTGAAAAAGGCCTGCTTTGTGGACGATGTCCCCGAGCTGGACGAAAGCCCTCTGGCCTGCGCCTATGCCCGGGCCCGGGGCACCGACCGGATGTGCTCCTTCGGCGACTGGGTGGCCCTCAGCGACGTGTGCGATGTGACCACCGCCAAGCTGATTGCCCGGGAGGTCTCCGACGGCGTGATTGCCCCCGGCTATACCGACGAGGCCCTGGCCATCCTGAAAACCAAGCGCAAGGGAAACTATAACATCGTGGCCATTGACCCCAGCTATGTCCCCGCCGAGCAGGAGACCAAGCAGGTCTTCGGCGTGACCTTCCAGCAGGGCCGGAACAATTTTAAGATCGGGGCCCATCTGCTGGAAAACCTGGTGACGGAGAAGAAGCAGCTGCCCGAGAGCGCCAAGATCGATCTCATCGTCTCCCTCATCACCCTGAAATACACCCAGTCCAATTCCGTGTGCTTTGCCTATGACGGCCAGGCCATCGGCGTGGGAGCGGGCCAGCAGTCCAGAATCCACTGCACCCGGCTGGCAGGCTCCAAGGCCGACACTTGGTTCCTGCGCCAGCATCCCAAGACCCTGGCCCTTCCGTTCCGGGAGGATCTGGGCCGCCCCAACCGGGACAACGTCATCGACGGCTACATCAACGGAAACGAAGAGGATGTGTGCGCCGAGGGCATTTGGCAGAACTACTTCACCCGCCAGCCGGAGCGGCTCACCAAGGAGGACAAGCGCTCCTTCCTGGCCGAGATTCACGGCGTTTCTCTGGGCTCCGACGCCTTCTTCCCCTTTGCTGACAACATCAAGCGGGCCTGTGCCTCCGGCGTCAGCTACATCGCCCAGCCCGGCGGCTCCATCCGGGACGATCTGGTCATCGAGGAATGCAACAAGCGCGGCGTGGTGATGGCCTTCACCGGCATGCGGCTGTTCCACCACTGATAAAGATATAAGATATATGATATAAGATATGAGATATTGCGAAATCTCCAGGCCGTGTCCACATAAATGAAGAGGGAAGCTTATGTCCAGGGACAGCATTGCAAAGCAAAAAAGCATGGCATTTGCCAGGCGAATGATTCGGCTGTATCAATATCTGGGCGAGGAACATCACGAGTATGTGATGTCAAAGCAGATACTTCGCAGTGGAACCAGTATTGGAGCAAATATTGCCGAAGCGATCTATGGAAGCAGTCGTAAGGATTTTATTGCCAAGCTGCAAATTGCCCAGAAAGAGGCTTCTGAAACCCTTTACTGGTTGGAGCTTCTCAACAGCTG
>CAZYWM010000155.1:2423-4407 GCA_964651615.1 uncultured Oscillospiraceae bacterium
TGCAGTGAGCTTGGATTAGATGCATTTTATTCCATAGCCTATCTTGTATCTCATATCCCATATCTTGTATCTATGAGAGAAGGGGGATTTATCACCTATGAAATTATTAGTCGTCGGTGGCGGCGGGCGGGAGCACGCCATCATCAAGAAGCTGAAAGAAAACAAATCCATTGAAGAAATCTATGCCCTGCCCGGCAACGGCGGCATTGCGGCGGACGCTGTCTGTGTCGGCATCGGTGCCACGGACATTCCGGGAATCGTGGGCTTTGCCCGGGAGCACCGGATCGACTACGCCGTGGTAGCCCCGGACGACCCCCTGGTGCTGGGGGCGGTGGATGCCCTGAACGAGGCGGGCATTCCCTGCTTCGGCCCCAGAGCCAACGCCGCCATCATCGAGGGCAGCAAGGTCTTTTCCAAAAACCTGATGAAGAAATACGGCATCCCCACCGCCGCCTACGAGGTGTTCGACGACATGGACGCGGCCCTCAAATATCTGGAGGATGCCCCCATTCCCACGGTCATCAAGGCCGACGGCCTGGCCCTGGGCAAGGGCGTGATCATCGCCCTCACCCGGCAGGAGGCTATGGACGCCGTAAAATCCATGATGGCCGACAAGATTTTCGGCAAAAGCGGCGAGCACATTGTCATTGAGGAATTTCTCACCGGCCCGGAGGTCAGTGTGCTGGCCTTCACCGATGGACACGTGGTAAAGCCCATGGTCTCCTCCATGGACCACAAGCGTGCCGGGGACGGTGACACCGGCCTGAACACCGGCGGCATGGGCACCGTGGCCCCCAATCCCTACTACACCCCGGAAATTGCGGAGCAGTGCATGAAGGAGATTTTCCTGCCCACCATCCACGCCATGAACGCCGAGGGCCGCAGCTTCACCGGCTGCCTGTATTTCGGCCTGATGCTCACCCCCAAGGGGCCCAAGGTCATTGAATACAACTGCCGCTTCGGCGACCCGGAGACTCAGGTGGTGCTGCCCCTGCTGGAAAGCGACCTGCTGACCATTATGCGCGCCTGCACTGACGGCACCCTGGCGCAGACCGAAGTGAAATTCGCGGACAAAAACGCCTGCTGCGTGATTCTGGCGTCTCAGGGCTATCCCACCAGCTACAAGAAGGGCTTTGAGATCACCATGACTCCCGAGGCCGCCGCCCACACCTATGTGGCGGGGGCGAAGCTGGAAGACGGGAAGCTGCTCACCTCCGGCGGCCGTGTCACCGGCACCACTGCCGTGGCGGACACGCTGGAGGAAGCCATCCGGGAGGCCTACCGGATTTCGGATGGAGTTCACTTTGAAAACGCCTACCGCCGCAGCGACATCGGCCAGCGGGCCTTGCAGGCCCTGAACTGATTGGGAGGATTTTAGAATGGTTTACCGTGTATTCGTTGAGAAAAAGCCGGGCCTTGCCCCGGAAGCGGCGGGACTGTTATCCGACTGCCGGAGCTTTCTCGGCATCAAGAAACTGGAAAACGTCCGCATTTTGAACCGCTATGACGTGGAGGGCATCGACAAGAAGCTGTTTGACTATGCCCGCACCACCGTATTCTCCGAGCCCCAGCTGGACAATGTATCCGGCGAGGCAGATTTGGCGGACGCCGACGTGGTGTTCGCCGTGGAGCCCCTGCCCGGCCAGTTTGACCAGCGGGCGGACTCCGCCGCCCAGTGCATCCAGCTGCAAAGCCAGGGGGAGCGGCCCACCGTCCGCAGCGCCAAGGTCTATGCCCTCTATGGCAAGCTGACCAAGAAGGACGTGGAGGCCGTCAAGCACTACGTCATCAACGCCGTGGAGGCCAGAGAGGCCTCCCTGGAAAAGCCGGAGACCCTGGCCCTCCAGCACGACGCTCCCGAAACCGTGGACACGGTGAAGGGCTTTATCAAAATGACCGACAGCGCTCTGGGCAAGCTCCTGGACAAGCTGGGCCTGGCCATGGACCTGGACGACCTGAAATTTTTGCAGGCCTATTTCCGGGA
>CAZYWM010000156.1:0-4353 GCA_964651615.1 uncultured Oscillospiraceae bacterium
AAAGTGCATTGTTTCAAAAATTATTCTTTACTTTTTGTGTCGCAAACTGTAAAATAGGATTATCCAAATTTTGAATTCGGGAGGTAAACATCATGAGCGTAAAAAGAATTGGTGTACTTACCAGCGGCGGAGACGCACCCGGTATGAATCCCTGTGTCCGTGCCGTTGTCAGAACCGCAATCTATCATGGCATTGAGTGCTATGGCATCCGCCGGGGCTGGAATGGCTTGATTACCGGCGATATTATCCGGCTGGATGAAAAAAGCGTCGGCCACACCATCAATCGGGGCGGCACCATTCTCTACACTGCCCGAAGTAAGGAATTCATGACTGAAGAAGGCCAGCGTAAAGCCGTCTCCACCTGCAAGTTTCTGGGCCTGGACAGCATCATTGCCATCGGCGGCGATGGCACCTTCCGCGGCGCCAGAGCCTTGAGCAAGTACGGCATCAACGTGATTGGTATCCCTGGCACCATTGATAACGACATCAGCTGCACCAATTACTGCATTGGCTTTGACACTGCCGCCAACACTGCCATTGAGTGCATCGATAAATTGCGTGACACCATGCAGTCCCACGAGCGCTGCTCTGTTGTAGAGGTTATGGGGCGCAATGCCGGATACCTTGCCATGTACGTGGGCCTGGCCTGTGGTGCTACTGCCGTACTGGTCCCGGAAGAGCCCATTGATTTTGAGCGGGATGTCATTGAAAAGATTCGTCAGGCCCGTTTCAACGGTTTCACTCACTACATGATCGTCGTTGCCGAGGGTGCCGGTTCTGCCGCGGATATTGCCGCAAAAATCAAGGACGCCATTGATTTGGACCCCCGTGTGACGGTGCTGGGTCATATTCAGCGTGGTGGCACACCCACCGGCCGTGACCGTGTCAATGCCACCAAAATGGGTTATCTGGCTGTGGAACTGCTGCTGGCCGGCAAAACCAACCGGATCATCTGCACCCATGATGGCTCTTTCTCCGATGTGGACATCGATGAAGGTCTTGCCATGAAGAAGGGCATCCAGCAGATGGAAGTGGATGTTCTTGCCGCCATGACCGGAATCTAAACTGTCTCTCCCCTTCTCTATTACAGCAGCCGCTGCGGCTGAATTTAAACGCACGCTTCCAATTTCATAAAATGGTAATGGCACTGAACCCGAGAAGGATTCAGTGCCATTTTAAATGCTATTTGCGGTCAAATATTTTCCGGAGTGATCTTCTGCCAGGATACGGTCAGCGGTTCCTTCTGGGCAAACAATTCCGCCTCCCAGCTTTCATAATCCTTTCGGTTGATGACTCGCTGCTGGCCGTTTTCCGTAATCAGATAAACGAATCCGTCATGCTCTGTATCGACATCCTCTGGATAGGACATTTCCAGATAACTGTCGTAATCGGCAATTTCCCTGCTCCAGGCATCTACATAGAAGGTATCTGCGTAGACATCCTTCTCCTGATCATAGGTCAGGATGGCGTAGGGCCAAAGCACGTCCCCTGCATGGCCTTGATTATGGGAGGCATTTACCCGAATCATGCCCGGATAGAATTTTGCCGCAAGGCCGGTACAAGCTTCCTCCCGTACATCGTCGGTGTCCGCATCGTAGTCATAGACCACCGTGCACGTTCCGGCAGTATAGGTGTTGGCAATAGTGACCAGCAGCTCGTCCTCTCCGTCTGCGTCCACATCCAGCACCGCAAAATTTTCGTCCTCAATGGTGCCCGGCTCAAACAACTCAATTTCCTGCTTATAGGACGCATTGGGAAGGGGAAGATAGAGCTCATCGTGGATGATTTTCAATGTCTTGCGGAACGCATTGTGGGCCGGCGTATCCTGCCACCTGAATTCCTGCTGAATTGCGGCGGGTTGGGTGGTTTCTGTCATGGTTTCCGATGCCTCGGTCGCCTGCGTCGTGGTTTCCGGAATATTCACTTGCTGCGGCGCGCAGGCACACAGCAGTGCGGCCAAAAGCAGGGCGCTGGCGGCCATTGCGGATTTTCGTTTCATATATGGGTAACTTCCTTTCTCTGGGTATTGTTTCACCATCATAGCACACAATCCGTCAGAATGCCACTGAAACCCCGCAAAATTAAGGAAGTCTTAATCGCGTCACCCCTTCCCTGCTTTAGCCATTCATCGGAAACTGGCTGAGGGGTTTCATGTCAAAGGAAATTGGCGTATAGGAATCCTGAATGGCCTTGACCTCAGCTTCCGAAACAGCTTCCCATACTGCGTCAGAGGTGTTTCCATGGGTGCTGCTTTGAGCCCACGTTTTTGCTTCTGGGTCATATCGCAGGCAGGCAACATTATTCCAGGAAAAATCCTTATACTCATAATAAATAAGGCCTTCCCACTTCGTAGAATCCGCTATTCGTTCAAATATAGGGCCCTCATACAAGTAACCATTGATATAGCGGATGGAAACACGCTGCCCCTGGGAATCCGGATCATCAGCCATTTGAATAATTTCCCGATATTTTCCGGTATCCCGATACCTCAGGAGGATTTCCTGCTGCCCATCCTGGTTCAAATCCACAAAGCAATAATCCAGCTGGTCAGGGGCACGGTTGCCAATTGCCCCTCCGGTTTCCAGGATATAGGAAATATAGTGCTCGAAGCTATCATCGATCCCCTCCGGTGGAAACCATAATTCTGGATTATCCATACTGTAACTAAACCCCACCATAAACTCTTTTGGCCTTTCCGGCTCCGGATAGTCCGCGCGCAGGGTCTCCACCTCGGCAGGGTCACAGGGCTGAGGGCGGATGGAATAATGGAAGGAATCCGCGATTTTTTCCGCCTTTTCTTTGGTCATTGCCTCGGCAGAGTTGTCATACGGGGGATTCAGCGGTTTATTCTCTGTGGAAATGTGGATAAACCCATCCTCGCAGTCACAGATGATGAGCAGAGCATTCTCGTATGTGGCGAGAAGAACGTCTGCTCCTTCCGCGGTAGTATAATGCCACTGCTCCCAAAGCTCAATATTTCGGATTGCGGAATAATAGGGATAAAAATACTGCTTTTTTGCGTAAATATAGGTAACAATTCGGGCTGTCTGCTCTTCTTCCAGCGTTTGCTGAAATTCCGCTTTGAAGGAGCCCTCCGGGGAGAAATAACCAGCCATTCTCTCTACATTTGAATCCGGGCGGCACAGGCTGTCGATTTGCAGCGCCTTGTAGAAGAGCTGCGTTTCCCATTGATCAAAATGGAGCCATTCGCCCAAAGGCTTCAGATGGTACTTGTCCAAGATTTCGTTGAGCTTGTCCATCATCTCAAAAGTATAGCAGTCATAGGTGATATTGAACTGCGCTGGGACACCGGATTCGTTCATGTTGTTTTCTTTCAGCAGAATTCCCTCCGGGTCATACTGCTCTTTGAAATCCAGCCACTCCCGCAGAGCCTTCTGCTCCGGGCTCCCGTTGTACCCTTGCAGAGATAGCAGTGTACTGACCCACTCCGTGGGCGGCACATACTCTCCTGACGGTCCGGTCCACGCCTCTTCCGTGATGACTTCCTCGCCGATCTTCATATCCTGCAGGCTCAGCACATATACCACCGCACAGCCCACCAGCAGGAGCATCAAGGCGATGATGGCCGCAACCAGCCAAACCCGTTTGGCGTGCAGCCGTTTGGCCCGCCGCCTTCCCTGGCGGAATTCCGCCGCGCCGATCACAAGGGAATCTTTTACATTTCCAAAGCTCATCAGCAAATCCAACGCGTTCATAGATACCCCTCCTCGGTGAGTGTTTTCCGAAGTCTGCCCCGCAGCCGGTAGAGCATGGATGTGACCTTGCTCTGGCTAAAGCCGGAAACCTGGGAAATGGTCTGGATGGAATCCAGATACCAGTACCGGCACAGAAACACATTTCGCTCCGTCTCCGGCAGGGACAGCAGGAATTGGTTGAGAACCCTTGTCAATTCCTTTTTCGCAAATTCAGTCTCCACGCTCTGGGCATCCACGCAGTCCTCCAGTTCCTCCAGCGCAAGGATAATCTCTCCCCCGCCCCGCTTTTTGGCGCTGCGCTTGCGCCAGCGGTCAATGGAAATGTGCCGGGTCATTTTGGCAAGAAAAGCGTTCAGGAAATTAGGCCGCCGGGGCGGGATGGTATTCCAGGCCGCCAAATATGTATCGCTGACGCTTTCCTCTGAATCCTCCCGGTTGTCCAGGACGTTATAGGCGATGCTGAAGCACAGCCCGCCGTATTTCTTGTCTGTTTCCTCGATGGCCTGTTCCGACCGATCAAAGAACAGCTGAATGATACCTTGATCCTCCAAGGAATCACCTCCAGTTTTCTATTTTAGGGTTTCACTTGTATAGGCGTAAAATGATCGTCGGTCATTGCGTCCCCAAAAAGATTTTT
>CAZYWM010000157.1:0-4340 GCA_964651615.1 uncultured Oscillospiraceae bacterium
GGCGGCCGGTGTGCGCGGATTGCGGCAGGCACATCGCCGGGGAGCGGTATTTCCCCCTGGAGGACGGAAGCTGCCTGTGCGAGGAGTGCGTGAATGAGCGGATGGTGGAAATTGAGATATGAGATATAGGATACGAGATACAAGATAGTGCGTATTTCGGCTTGTATCGGTCAAGGGTAGATTGGCATTTGCCCCGCGACCCGTTGAATGGGATTGGGCGGTGGGGTGTTACGTATTCGCATCGGGTTCCAGCGAATGGCAGCTGCCTGCCAATATCTCACACCTTATATCTCATATCTCGTATCCCATATCTTATATCTTTTTTCTGGGGGTAGCGCAATGGAAGAAACTGACCGGCTGCGTTTGGCGGCGGGGAGGCTGCTGGACCGGCTGGAGCAGGCGGTGGAGGAGCTGGACAAGGGCACCGTGACGGTGCGGGAAAAGGTGAAGACCCCCAACGGGGAGGAAACCATCGAGGTGGTGAAGGCCCGGCGCAAGGGCGTGGTGGACCGGGCGGGGCTCAAGCAGCTGACCGGGGTGCTGAAGGATTTGCAGGACATCCTCTCCCGGGACGGCTCCCTGGACGCCAAAGAGCGGCAGATGAAGCTGCAAAAGCTGGAGCAGGAGCTGCAAGCGAAGCCGGAGGCGGAGTCCGTCACCGTGATTCTGGAGGGGGAGGCGGAAACTTATGCCGGGTAAAAAGCTGGTGATGCCCCGGCCCAACCCCAAGCAGCGCCAGGCCCTGAGGGAGCGGCACCGCTACGTGGGCTACGGCGGCGCCAGAGGCGGCGGGAAGAGCTGGTTCGTCCGGTGGAAGGCGGTGCTGCTGTGCCTGCGCTACCCGGGAATCAAAATCCTCATCACCCGCCGGACCTACCGGGAGCTGTACAACAACCACATCGCTCCCCTGCTCTCGCTGCTGGCCGGGGCGGCCTGCTACAACAAGGGGGACAAAATTTTCTTCTTCCCCAACGGCAGCACCATTTCCTTCGGCTACTGCGATGCCGACACCGACCTGGGGCAATACCAGGGGGCGGAGTACGACGTGTGGTTCGCCGACGAGGCGGGGCAGTTCCAGGAGGACTGGCTGACCCAGATCGACGCCTGCGTCCGGGGCACCAATGGTTTCCCCAAGCGCACCTACTACACCCTGAACCCCGGCGGCCCCAGCCACGGCTATTTCAAAAGGCTCTTCATCGACCGCCGGTTCACGGAGGACGAGTACCCGGAGGACTACGCCTTTATCCAGGCCCTGTGCACCGACAATCAGGCCTTGATGCAGACCCAGCCGGAATATCTGCGCCAGCTTCAAAAGCTGCCCCCCAAGCTCCGGGCCGCCTGGCTGGAGGGCCGCTGGGACGTATACGAGGGGCAGTTCTTCGAGGAGTTTCTGGACCGGCCGGAGCACTACCGGGACCGGCGGCACACCCACGTCATCGACCCCTTTGAAATCCCCCCGGAGTGGAAAATCTACCGCTCCTTCGACTGGGGCTATCACCGGCCCTTCTCCTGCGGCTGGTGGGCGGTGGACTACGACGGGGTGGCCTACCGGATTCTGGAGCTCTACGGCTGCACCGAGACCCCCAACCAGGGGGTGCGGTGGACGCCGGAGCAGGTGTTTACCAAAATCCGGCAGATTGAGTCGGAGCACCGGTGGCTCCGGGGAAAGCGGATTCAGGGCATCGCCGACCCGGCCATCTGGGACGGCGAGACGGGAGAGAGCATCGCCCAAACCGCGGCAAGGCATCAGGTGTACTTCCAGCCCGCCGACCACAAGCGGCTGCCCGGCTGGATGCAGGTGCACTACCGGCTGAGCATGGACGAGCGGGGCTACGCCATGCTCTATGTGTTCAAAAACTGCCGGGCCTTCATCCGCACCCTTCCCCTGCTCCAATACGACCGGACAAACCCCGAGGACCTGGACACCGACGGAGAGGACCATGTGGCCGACGAAACACGCTACTTCTGCATGTCCCGGCCCATCAAGCCCAGGGTGGTAAGCGCCGGGGACGGGTACGACAGCTCTCCCCTGAAGCTCTTCCTGGATATTCCCAGGGAACAAATAACTGCGGCCCCCAAAAGGCCGGGAATGGAGATCATCAATGAATAAAGAAGAAAAATTGGAACCGGCGGTGGGCGCGGCGGAGGTTCGGCGGGCCCAGATGATTCTGAACCGCTACAAGGAGGGCAAGGCCAATCTGGAGCGCCGGGTGGTGGACAACGAGCAGTGGTACAAGCTGCGCCACTGGGAATGCATGCGGGGCCATGGGAAAAGCCAGGTAGAGCCCGCGTCCGCCTGGCTGTTCAACGCCATCGCCAGCAAGCACGCCGACGTGATGGACAATTTCCCCAGCCCCAACGTGCTGCCCCGGGAGGAGGGGGACCGGGCGGAGGCAAAGCTGCTTAGCGCCATCCTCCCCGTGATTTTGGAGCAGGGGGAATTTGAGCAGGTATACGACGAGGTGAATGACTACAAGCTCAAGGCCGGCACCGGCATCTACGGCGTGTTCTGGGATGCCAGCGCCTGCGGCGGGTTGGGGGACGTGGCCGTGCGGAAGGTGGACATTCTGAACCTCTTCTGGGAGAGCGGCATCACGGACATTCAGCGCTCCGCCAACGTCTTCCATGTGGAGCTCCAAAGCAACGAGGCGCTGGCGGCCCAGTACCCCCATCTGAAATTCGCCGGGCCCCCCGCCGAGGAGGTGGGCAGCAAATACCTCTACGACGACCGGGTGGACACCACCGACAAGTCCGCCGTGGTGGACTGGTACTACAAGCGCCAGGTCGGGGGGCGGACGGTGCTCCACTACTGCAAGTATGTGGGCGACCAGGTGCTCTTCGCCACGGAGAATGAGCCGGAATACGCCCAGCGGGGATGGTATGACCATGGGCTGTATCCCTTCGTCTTTGACCCGCTGTTCCGCACGGCGGGCACCCCCTGCGGCTTCGGCTACATCGATGTGGCCAAAAGCGCCCAGGAGTACATCGACCGGGGCAACCAGGCCATCCTCATGAATTTGCTGGTCAACGCCCGGCCCCGGCACTTCATCCGCAGCGACGGCAGCGTCAACGAGGAGGAGTACGGCGACCTGACAAGGGACTTTGTCCACGTGGAGGGCGGGCTGGGCCAGGACAGCATCCTGCCCATCCAGAGCACCGGCCTGAGCGAGGTGTATTTATCGGTGCTCAACCAGAAGGTGGACGAGCTCAAGGAGGTCACTGGCAACCGGGACATTTCCACCGGCGGCACCTCCAGCGGCGTCACCGCCGCCTCCGCCATCGCCGCCATGCAGGAGGCGGGAAGCAAGCTCAGCCGGGACAGCAACAAGGCGGCCTACCGGGCCTTCCGGAAGGTGTGCCTGATGATCATCGAGCTGATTCGCCAGTTCTACACCCTGCCCCGGTGCTTCCGCGTCATGGGGGAGCAGGGCACCCAGGAGTTCATCCAGTATTCCAACGCCGGGCTGCTCCCCCAGGATCAGGGCACCCAGATGGGCGTGGCCCTGGGCAGCCGGGTGCCCCTGTTCGACATCAGCGTGTCCGCCCAGAAGCAGAGCGCCTATTCCCGGATGAGCCAGAACGAGATGGCCCTGCAATTCTATTCCGCCGGGTTCTTTGACCCCCGGAACGCCCAGCAGGCCCTGCTCTGCATGGACATGATGGACTTTGACCGGAAGGACATGGTGATGCAGCAGATTGCCCGGAACGGCCAGCAGTATCAGCTTACCCTGGCGGAGCTGGAGCTGCCGGATGAGGGCCAGAAAAAGCAGCAGGGAAAGGCGTCGCTTCCCAAGCAGAAGCAGGAGCACTACGCCGCCCGGAAGGCCCGGCAGCGGGTGGCGGAGTCCACGTCGCCGGTTTAGGGAGGCAGAAAATGGTTGAGGCAAAATTCTACCGGGGCGGAGAGGGCAGCCTGCACATGGTGCTCTCCGGCCATGCGGGGGCGGGCCCCAAGGGGCAGGACTTGGTGTGCGCCGGGGTGAGCGCCCTGGCCTGCACCCTGGGCCGGGCGGTGGAGCGGCTGTATGAGCAGGGGATGCTCCGTCGGGTGCCCAGGGTGGAGCTTTACGAGGGGGGCGCGGAGGTGATCGCCGTGCCCAAGAGGAGATTCTGCCGGGAGGGGGCCATGGTATTCTGGACGGTGCAGAACGGCATCGCCGAGCTGGCCCAGAGCTTCCCCGAAAACGTGGGCCTGATGGAGACGCTGCGGGCAGAACGGGGGGAGAGATAAGAGATAATAAAGAATAGATAAGTGGCCGTAGGGGAGGCTATTAGCCTCCCGCCAGGTTGGACGCCTGGGTGTTCCGTTGAATGGTAGAAAGTTCCGGTTTCGCAAGTCA
>CAZYWM010000158.1:0-4262 GCA_964651615.1 uncultured Oscillospiraceae bacterium
ATTCCTAATTATCTCCTATCTTGTATCCCATATCTCATATCTCCCCTGTGCGGGCGTTTATTTGTTTTGACCGGGATTGGACTGCTCCACCTGGGGGATGAAGCGGTGGGCCACCTTGCCCTTGCCCTTCCGTTTTACATAGAAGAAGCCGATGATGGAGAACACCACCGCGCCGATGAAGTTCACGAACAAATCCTTCATGGTGTCGATGATACCGATGTCCAGATAGCCCCCCAGGCCCAGGGATTCCTGGGTGCCGTCGGAGTGGACCAGGATGGTGTCCACAATGTCCCGGATGTGGATCACCGTATTGGTGAGGGTGGGGTCCAGGTTCACGGAATGGATGACGTTTACCACCGTATCCTTCTGCATATCCATTCCCAGGAAGCGATCCGCCGAAAACTCAAAGAACTCCCACAGCACCCCCACGGTCATGGAGAAGCAGAAGGACACAATGGCCAGATACAGCGGCGACAGCTGGAAGGAGAACCGGTCGCTCCGGTTCATCATGTCCACCAGGCAGAACCCGATGGCGGCGCAGAGGAAGCCATTGATGGTGTGGAGCATGGTATCCCAGTGGGGCACCCGGACATAGAAGCTGTTGATTTCCCCCAGAATTTCCGCCGCGTAAATGAACAGCATAATGATGATCTCCAATGTACTGGGCAGCACGATTTTGAGCCGCTTGGAGATGATGCTGGGCAGCACCAGCAGCCCTAAGGACAGGGCGCACAGGAACACGCTCTGGTATTCCCGCCGAAACACTGCCCGAACCAGGGTGAAGATGATCAGCGCCCGCAGTACCAGATACACCGTCAGGGTGGTTTTGTTTTTGTACGGCTGTATCTTTTTACGCTCTTGTTTGTTCTTTTGTTTTTTCTCTTGTCCCATTTCAGTCCCTCCTGACCTATGACTTCACCGGATAGAATCCATTATACCAGCTGTTTTCCGAGCCCCTTTGGCCATCCTGCCGCTAGCCGCACCGGACAAAGCGGCCGCCCATTTTCCGGTAAAGGGAATTCGCCTCCACATGGTCAAACAGTGCCGCGGTCTCCCCGTCAAAGGGGAGCTGGTCGGTGAGCAGCAGAACATAGTCGTATCCATCCAGGTTCTGGCCCTCCTGGAAGAGATCCGTGTGGGCGGGAAGAAGGCCGCAGGAAATCTCAAGTCCCAGCATATCGCCTTCTTGAATGACCAGAATTCGTTCATCCGCTGGAACCGCTTCCCTCGCCAGCTGGAAGAGCTCCTGATAGGGCGCGCGGAAATCAACAGAATGGGCCACATCGCTTCTGGTGATGCAGTTTTTGAAAGTGGAGATGGGAACCATCACCAGCGCCAGGCACAGCACACCGGCGCAGAGCAGACGGTTTCCCTGGAAGCTCTTTGTGAATATCCAGGCTCCTGTGCACACCAGATAAAGCCATATGGACAGGTGGACGATTCTCAGATACCGATTGAAGGAAGCCAGCTCCATGGCCTCCGGCTGCGAGAACTTGAACAGATAGCTGATGGCCAATCCCACAATGTAAACCAGGCAGTTTATCCAGGCGGCCGCAACGGTAATGGCCACGGAGCGAAGCAGGCCGCGATCCCATTTCCATGCCACAATGATCAGAACAACGCAGATTAGCAGGAAGATCAGAAGCAGCATCAGGTGGACTGACGGAATCGTAATTCCGTGAAATTCCTGGCCGGTGGCGAAAAGCTCTTTCCAGTAATTGCTCCAGCATTCGCCGCGGTATGTGTGATCCTTTCCGGTCAGAATCTGCCAGAACGCGGCCCAGTCATATGCGGAACCGAAGTTCTTCACCGCGTGGTTTTTCAGAATGCTGCCATTCCAAAGGAGCTTGGGCAGCGCAATGCTTATTCCCGCCAGGCTGATGGGCACAAGCGCTTTCTTTCGGAAGCTCCGACGGGCGCCCAAATCCACCGAAAAAGCGATCCACAGCATAATGGCAAACAGCAGCCCCACATCCTTTGTCAGCACCAGCAGGAAACAGATGCTGCACACAAACAGCAGATACCACCGGCTGTCCTTCTGTTGGTTCACGGCGACCATTGCCAGCCCCGCCCCCAGCAATACCCCCAGCGCGGAGTCGGCATAGACGGTGGAGTAAATCCAAACGTCAAGCACCGAGGGGGAAACGAACAGAATCAGCCCAACTGCCGCGATCATCAGCGGATTGCGGAACCGCAGCTTGGCGGTAAAGGGCATCATCATGGAAAAGACCAGCGATTGCCAGCCCAGATATACGTACCATTCCTGAAAATCGGTATGCGCTGCCGCGGCCATGACCTTTGCTGTGAAATACTCAAATACGGCCAGCCCCGGCGGGTAGGAGGCAAAGGCGGATTCCAGCACCGGTGCTGTGGACAGCTGGTCAAAATAAAACATTCCCTTTACGATACTCCCCCAGTGGGAGAATTCATCCGTTTTGCAGAAAAGCATTCCTGGCAGGTGGTACATGGCAACCGCCAAAAAGGCGGCCCACAGGAAAAAGCCCGGCGTGAACACCCGCCGAAGAAATTCCTTCAGGTTTCTGCGCCTGCATAAAATAACAGCTCCGCAGACCCACAATGCCAGGGCAATGAGGAACACCAGCGTTATTCCATACCGGAGCCCGCCTAAAATTCCGCATAGGAACAGGACGGCCACAACGCCGACACAGGTGACAGGAAGAATCTGCTCATACCGCTGCTTTTCGGCTGCCGCACAGAGAATGCTTCCGCTGGATAAAACAAACAAAATCAGGGCCAGACCCAATACCATTTTTTCGCTCCCTTCTCCGGTATGCCGCTTATGGCTCTATGGGGACGCAGACATCCACCCAGGCGGCGCCGGTGAGCTGCTCCAATTCCTGAGGGGTCAGCTTTACGGCGCTACAGTCGCTGCCGCAGGCGGGATATACATACTCGAACCGCTTCAGCGATTCGTCCAGATACACTCTGACGCCCGCCTCCACTCCGAAGGGGCACACCCCGCCCACGTCGTAGCCGATGAGCTGGTGCACCTGGTCACGGGTGAGCATTTTGGCCTTCACCCCGAAGACCTGCTTGAATTTGCCGCTGTTTACCTTCACGTCCCCGGCGCACACCACCATCAGGGCCGGGGAAAAGGTCAGGGATTTTGCAATCCTGGCCGGCTCCGTGCCCAGGGCCTGGGCCGCCAGCTCTACCGTGGCGCTGGACACCTGGAAGGTCTGAATCCGGTCAGCAAAGCCCCGGTCGGACAGATATTTCTCTGCTTTTTCAAATGCCATTTTCGCTTCCTCGTTCTCTAAGAAAAATCCGCGTGAATGTCGTTGGTGTGGTAGATGTGCAAAAGCATGGCTGCTCCTCAGTACAGCGCGGCGAACGCCGCCGCGGCGAACACCGTCAGGATGCCGGAAACGGCAATGGACAGGCCGCTCATGGCCCCCTCCACCTGGCCCAGCTCCATGGCCTTGGCGGTGCCGATGGCGTGGGAGGCGGAGCCGATGCCAATGCCCTTGGCAATGGGGTGGGTGATGGCAAGAATTTTACAGACGGGCTCCGCCAGGATATTGCCCAGAACGCCGGTGATGATGATGACCACCACGGTGATGGGCACATTGCCCCCCAGCTGCTCCGAGACCCCCATGCCGATGGCGGTGGTGACGGATTTGGGCAGGAAGGTGACGTACTCGCTGTGGGAGAAATGGAACGCCGCCGCGAACAGCAGCACCAGGGTCACTGAGGTCAGCACCCCGGCAAAGATCCCGGCGAAGATGGCCAGGGCGTTCTTTTTCAGCAGGGAAAGCTGCTCGTAAAGAGGCACCGCCAGGCACACCGTGGCCGGCGTGAGCAGGTAGCTGATGTATTTTGCCCCGGACTGGTAGACTTCATTGGGAATTTTCAGCAGGGCCAGGGCCGATACCACCAGGATGATGGCAATGAGCAGGGGATTAAAGATGGCAAGACGCCACTTCTTTTTGCAGGCCAGGCCGATTTCATAGGCCCCCAGGGTAAGCACCGCCCCGAAGAAGACGGACTGGGTCAGATCATTCAGCATGGCGCTTCTCCCCCTTCCTCAGGAACAGCTGCGTTACCCGCCCGGCGACTCCCATCACCGCCACTGTCGTCACCAGGGTCAGAAGAAGGTACTGAATCCAGGAGGAGGCGATCAGCTCCCAGGATTCCAGCAGCCCCGCCGCCGCGGGGACAAACATCACCGGCATGATCTCCACCAGGAAATGGGCGGTGTCCTTCACCGACTCATAGGGGACGATTTTGGTCAGCAGCCC
>CAZYWM010000159.1:0-4235 GCA_964651615.1 uncultured Oscillospiraceae bacterium
CATTTGAGGCGGCTTGATGTATTTTAGCGGACGAAATTGGTGAACACCCGGGGCTCCTGCTGGGGAAGACCGTATTCCCGCTTCCCCAGGGCGATGGACTTCATCAAAAAGCTCATGTTCCGGGCCAGGGCGCGCATCACCAGCTTGCCCTCCTCGTCCTGGTCGGCCTCTCCGGGCAGACGGCCGTGGATGCTGTTCCAGTACACGCTGGAGGCGATGGGCATTCCGGAGATGGTGAAGAATTTGTTCAGCTCGTCGAAGGTGGCGGAGCAGCCGCCCCGGCGGGCGCAGACCACGCTGGCTCCCACCTTCATGCTCTTGTCGAATTTGGTGCTGTAGAACAGCCGGTCCAGCAGGGCCACCAGGGTGGGATTGGCGGAGGCGTAGTACACCGGAGAGGCCACCACCAGGCCGTCGGCGGCCTCCAGCTTGGGGGCGATCTGGTTCACAATGTCGTCAAACACGCATTTGCCTGTCTCGTGGCATTTCAGGCAGGCGATGCAGCCCCGGATGTTCTGCTTTCCCACCTGGATGGTCTCTGTTTCAATTCCCTCCTGGGCAAAGACGGCTTCCATTTCCTTCAGCGCCAGGGACGTGTTGCCGCCCACCCGGGGGCTTCCGTTGAGCATTAAAACCTTCATACCGGTTCCTCCTTAAAATTGAATAAAATCACTATAGCATATTTTCCGGGAAAAGGCAATATGCCGGCTTTAGCGAACCTGCTGGCGGCGGAAGCTGTGGTAGATGGCGGGCACCAGCAGGACAGAGAGGATCAGGTACAGCGGGATGCTCAAATCCAGCGTCCGGTAAACCCGGCCGAAGATGGTGAGAATGTCGAAGGCGCCCAGGTGCTGGTAGCATTCCAGCAGATTATAGGGCGTGAAGCTGAGAAGCTTGTCCAGCCAGCCGGCCAGTCCCTGCAAAAAGGACGGCAGCAGAAGCAGGATAAAGGGCGCCGTCACCGCGAAGACGGCGGTTTTGGTTTTGGCGGAAATCCACATGGTCAGAAATGCCAGGAACAGATTTCCGATGTACCCGGCGACAAGGGACAGCGCTGCGGCCTGCCACATGGTCAATGAATAGACGCTCTTCCACAGCCGCCACTGAATCACGCAGTTTCCGCCCCCAAAGCCCAGGTAGCACAGGGTGAACAGGCAGTAAATCAGCATGGCGCCCCAGTACAGTGCCGTCACCATGAGAAAACCGGCCTTGATCTTGGCCCGGGTGGCCTTGGTTCTTCCGTGGCGGGACGAAAAATACACCGCGTCCGCCTTCCACTTGAATTCGCCGGAGAAGATGCCCGCCAGCGGAAAACAGAGGATCAGAATTCCCAGGGCGGGGATAAAGCCGGCGTTTTCCAGCAGCTGATACCAGCCCTCATGATAGGCAAAATAGAAGGGCGTCTCCAGGCTTTCGTACTGCGCGATGAGGTACTGCTTTTCCGCCTCGGAATAGGTGGAATTGCCAACGTCCGATTCGTCGTACAGCCAGTCCTTTAGCAGCTTCACCCGGTTGGCGTAGAACGTGGCTTCGTCGATGGCGGTAAGCCCGTCGACGAGGTAGTAGTCGTAGGAGCGGAAGCCGCTGGCGTAGGAGGAATTTACCAGCTCGCGGATGGGCTTAAAGCCCTGCTTCCAGTAGAAGGCGATGTCGCGCTGCTGCACACTGTCCGATTTTGCCTGGGGGGTGGCGTTGATTCTCTGATTCTCCTGAATCATTGCGGTCAGCTTTTCCTGATCCAGCCAGCCCTCCCATTCCTTCTGGGCGCTGCGCAGCCTGCTGACGGCTGCCGGGCCGGATTCCTCTTCCCCCTGCTCGTTGACCCATTTGATTTCGAGATTCAGCATACCGGTGGCGGACAGCCAGCAGGACAGAACCAGAAGGGCAGCATAGAGGATCAGAGCGATTCTGCCGCCAGCGGTGCCGAACACCTTTTTCAGCTCAAAGCGCACCATCTTCTTCCCCTCCTCTCTGGCCGAAATAGCACAGGAACACATCCTCCAGCGTGGGCACCAGCTGGACGGAATTGTCTGTGGGCTGCTCCGCCGAGACAATCCGCAGCTCCGCCCCCTGGGGGGTGGTTTTCACGTTGGAGACCTTCAGCGCTTTCAGGTAGGCATCCACATGCTCCTTTGGCACCTGGCACGCCCACACCCGCTCCGGCATGGTGGCGGTGAGCTCCTGGGCGGTGCCGGTGATGGAAATGCGGCCGTCCTTCATCAGCAGAATTTTCCCCGCGATGTACTCCACGTCGGAGACGATGTGGGTGGACAGCAGCACCACCCGCTCCTCCGACAATTCGCTGATGAGGTTGCGGAAGCGAATCCGCTCGTTGGGGTCCAGCCCGGCGGTGGGCTCGTCCAGAATCAGCAGCTTGGGGTCGTTGAGCATGGCCTGGGCGATTCCCGCCCGGCGCTTCATGCCACCGGAGAGATTCTTCATCTTCTTGGCCCTGGCCTTGCTCAGACCCACCTGGCTCAGCAGCTCCTTCACCCGCTGCCTGGCCACCGCCGGGCGCAGGCCCTTGATGGAGGCGATATACATCAAATAGTCCTCCACGGTGAAGTTGGGATAGAACCCGAAGTCCTGGGGCAGATACCCCAGAATGTTCCGGAATCGGCCTTCCATGGCGAAGATGTCCTCCCCGTCCCAGGAAACGCAGCCGGAGGTGGGCCGGAGCAGGGTGGTGAGCATTCGCATCAGGGTGGTTTTTCCCGCTCCGTTCACCCCCAGCAGGCCGTATACCCCCCGGCCCAGGGTTTCATTCACGGAATCCACCGCCCGGGTGCCGGAGAATTCCTTGGTCAAATTGGTGATTTTTAATTCCATATGGGGCTAACCTCCAAATTCGCTTCCCATTTCTCCTGCCCCCGCAGGACGGCCCAGGTCAGGCCGCAGAAGGAGCCGGCCAGCGCCAGCACCCAGACGGGGACGGAAATGGCGTCATAAATGGTTTCTTTTCCCACGACCAGCAGCCAGACCGCCGTCCACCCCAGGCACAGCAGCATGGACGCGACCTGGGAGTTGATTTTCCGGCTGTAGAGGGTGCTCAGGCAGATGACGCTGGTGACGTTGAAGGGCAGCAGAAACTGGGTCAGCATCTCCCATACCGTCACTCTGGTCAGCACCGAGCTGAGGGCGAAGAAGGCGGACAATAGAATCAAATCCACCCCGGCGAAGAGGGTCATCCGGGCGGCATAGATGCCCCGCAGGGAGTATAGCGTGGTGCGCTCCACCTCCGTGGCGCCGGAGCTGCGGTTCTTCCACAGCTCCGGCAGCAGCAGCACCGCCAGCAGCGGCCCCGCCAGGCCCAGACAGCGGCGGACGGCGTAGTCCGTGTTCAGGCATCGCAGCAGCAGGCATACCGCCGCCAGCAGCACCCCCTGGAGCAGCCACCACTGCTTTTTTATATACTGGCTCTGCTGCCAGAGAAATTCCAGCCGGGACAGACGATGGCACTGCTCCCCCTCTAAAAATGCCTGCTTGGAGACGGCAATGGTTCGCTTGAGCTTTTCTTCATCGTAACGGTCGTCAAATGGTAATTGCATGGGTGATTCCTCCTTTCAGGGCTTCCCTAAATACAGCGCCAGCAGCTCCTTGGCCCGCTTGATGCGGTATTTCACCAGGGGCAGGCTGATGCCCAGGATTTTCCCGATGCTGCTCTGGGGCAGCTCCTGGTAAAAGTAAAGCACCGCCGCCTCCCGCAGCTCCGGGGGCAGGCTGTCCAGGGCCCGCCGCACATCCATCCGCCGGTCCAGCTCCGGCGTGACCTCCTGGGGCTGCTCCGGCACCTCGTCCAGGGGCAGAGGACGGATTTTTTTGAAGCTGTCCCGGCAGAGATTCCCGGCGATCACATACAGGTAATTCGCCGCCTTGCCGTAGTGCTGGTACTGGGGCAGGGTTCGGAAAAACCGGGCGAAGGCCTCCTGGGTCACGTCCTCCGCCTCGTCTGTGTCCGGCAGGTGGAGGCGGCAGTAGCGGAGGATGAGGGGATAGTATTTGCGGACAAATTCCTCAATGGCGTCCTCATCCCCCTGGCGCATCCGGCGCAGCAGCAAAAAGTCGGCATCCACGGTTTTCCCTCCCTTCCCATGTCTTGAAAGCGCTTTCATACAGTATAACGAATCAGCCGCGTAAAAAGATAGCCCGCTCTGAAAATTTTTATCAGCTTAGATTATCGGCTTTCGTCAGCAGGTTGAAATTTGGCGGGCAGGGCCCGCAGCCAATTTCGCACG
>CAZYWM010000160.1:0-4230 GCA_964651615.1 uncultured Oscillospiraceae bacterium
CGGCCCTTTTCACTGTAGGGGAGGCTATTAGCCTCCCGCCAAGTAATGTATTTTGCGTGTTCCGGTGAATGGGAAATGATACGAATTTGCCTGAACTTGTACCATTTTGGGGGATTGTTCTGCGCAGGCGGCTAATAGCCGCCCCTACAGGTAATCCGTACCTGCCTGCCAAATTACAATTTTTCGCTCCGCTGAATGACACATCCACAAAATGAGGTAATATTTTGGAAATTGAAAATCATAAAGAAGAAGTGCCCTTTGCCCATTATGAGCAGCTTTTTTCCGCCCTGGACCCTCAGGAGGCCATGGCGCGGCTGGGGGAAGAGAACTGGGACGGGAAGGAATTCCACCTGAAGCTGCTGGGCCGAACCTTTGCCATTACCCATCCGGTTTATGGCATCCGGGCCTTGGACGGCGGCAGTGTGCCGCCGTTGGCCACCCAGACCTTCCTGCTGCGATACCTGTTGGAGAGCAGAAAAACAGCCTGGGAGGGAACCTGGAAGACCTTCCGGGAGATGCCCTGGGGGGAGATGTATATCAAGCCCTATACCGGCCGGGTGCTGACCCGGGCGGCTTTCACCTTCGGCACCCGAATCCCTGCCTTCCGGGCCGCCTGTGAGAAAATGGGCGCCGTGGCCCTCTCCCATGGGGACGCGGGCTACCAGTTCGACTTCATCGGCGGGTATGGAATGCAGATTCTGGTTTGGGAGGGGGACGAGGAGTTCCCGCCCAGCGCCCAGGTGCTCTATTCCGACAATTTCGCCCAGGGCTTTGCCCCGGAGGACCGGGTGGTGGCCGGGGATATTCTGATCTCCGTTGTGAAGGCCAACCTGTAAACGGATGGCACGCGTTGTTCTCAAAGATGGTAAAGCTTACAGCCGCGAGTAAATCGCCAGAAAGCCTCCCCAAACCGGGGAGGCTTTTGTATTTCTTAAAAGGTTCAAAAAAGAACGATTTTGTGATTGACAGCAGCGGGGAGCTGTGCTATACTTATTTGGTTCAAAATTGAACGAACTGGAGGCGGGGGAATTGTTTTCGGGCTATTTTGACCTCATGAACAAGGCTAAGAAAATCTATGCCAGATGGATGGAGCCGATCTGCAAGCAGCGGGGCCTGACCCAAAACGAGCTGGATGTGCTCCTGTTCCTATATAATAACCCCTCGCTGAACCGGGCGGCGGATATTGTTGCCTGCCGGGGGATTGCCAAATCCCATGTCTCCCTGTCTGTTGCCAATTTGGAGCGGCGGAAGCTGCTGCTGCGCTGCTTTGAACCCACTGACCGCCGCACGGCTCACCTGAAGCTGACAGAGCAGGGAAACGCCATTGCCCAGGAGGGCCATGACATCCAGCTGCGGTTTTTCTCCCAGGTCAATAAGGGCGTCACAGAGGCGGAATTTGACATGTGGAGAAAAGTGACGCAGAAGGTCTGCGAAAACGTAAAAAATCTGGACGAAACGTTGATAAATCCATAATAAAAAAAGAAGGGAGCTTCTTCCATGGCAGCAAAAGCAAATCAAGACATGGGAACAGGCAGTGTTAAGAAATTGATGGTGCAGATGGCCGTTCCCGCTGTGGTGGCGCAGGTGGTGAATCTGCTCTACAACATCGTGGACCGGATATACATCGGCCACATCCCGGAAATCGGCGGCACGGCCCTCACCGGCGTGGGATTGTTCACCCCGCTGCTGATGCTGATTACCGCCTTTGCCGCACTGGCCGGTTCCGGCGGCGCGCCCCGGGCGGCCATCGCCATGGGGGAGGGGCGGAAGGACGGCGCCGAAAAGATCATGGGCAACTGCTTCACCGCATTGATGCTCTTTGCCCTGGTGCTGACGCCGGTGCTCTATGCCCTGGCGCCCTGGCTGATCGGCGTTTTCGGGGGCAGTGAAAACACCCTGCCCTATGCCCTGGAGTATGGTCGGATTTATATTCTGGGCAGCGTGCTGGTGCTGGTGGTGATGGGCATGAATCCCTTCATCACCACCCAGGGCTTCTCCAAAATCAGTATGCTCACCACGGTCATCGGGGCGCTGATCAACATTGTGCTGGACCCCATCTTTATTTTCGTACTGCACATGGGAGTTCGGGGTGCGGCCCTGGCCACGGTGCTCAGCCAGGCGGTGAGCGCGGTGTGGATTCTGCGGTTCCTCACCGGCTCCCAGACCACCCTGAAATTGCAGCGAGCGAACCTTCGGTTGGAAAAGAAGGTCATTTTCCCCTGCCTGGGACTGGGTATCTCCTCCTTTGTGATGATTGCCACGGAGAGCCTGCTCTCTGTCAGCTTCACCTCCAGCCTGGCCCGGTATGGCGGGGATGTGGCGGTGGGGGCCATGACGGTGCTGAATTCCCTGAATCAGCTGGTTTCCATGCCCCTGACCGGCATCTGCCAGGGCGGCCAGCCCCTCATCAGCTATAACTACGGCGCGGGGAAGACCAATCGGGTGCGGGAGGCCTTCTACTGCCAGTTTACCGCCTGCGTCGCCTATTCCGGGCTCTTCTGGTGCCTGGCCATGGCGGTCCCCCGGCTGCTGGCGGGGATATTCACCAACGACACCGCGTTGGTGGACTATGCGGCCTGGGCCATTCGGATATTCCTGGCCGCCAGCTTCTCTGTGGGCTTCCAGATGAGCTGCCAGCAGGCCTTCGTGGCCCTGGGTCAGGCGAAGATCAGCCTGCTTATGGCCTGCCTGCGGAAGCTGATATTGCTGATTCCCCTGATTTTCCTGCTGCCCCTGTTCTTCTCCAATCCGGCGGACAAGGCCATGGCCGTCTTCCTGGCGGAGCCTGTCAGCGATTTCCTGGCCGCCACCGTCACCACCTGCACCTTCTTCCGGTTCTTCCGACGGATGAAGGAAAAATAATATGATACACGCCTGCTCACGTTTGTGAGCAGGCGTGTTGTGGTTATTCTTGATTTTCCAGCAGCGTCAGCTGGGTGGGGGTGATGATACCGGCGTCCTGATCCGGGAGGAAGCAGACCTCATAGACAGGGGACATTGCCTCGGTGCTCGGCGTATTGGCCGAATTGGCGGCGGGAGCGGCGGCAGACTGGTCTGTGGTTTCTTCCTCTTCAATAACGTCAATGGCCTCGGCGGTTTCCGGCAGGGCAATCTCCACCCGGTCCTCCGGCTGGAAATCACTGGTGCCCGGGTCAATGACCACGCAGCTCAGCCTGCCCTCTGCCTGCTCCACCACCCGAACCGTCATCTGGACGGGAGCGGGGGCCATCTTGAATCTGGCCGCGGCGGGGAAGGCCTCATCCTGGGCGGCGGTTTCCATCAGGGGCGCGCCGGTACCGGCGCTCTGGGCAGCCATGGCGGTATCGTTGGTGAGGGCTGCCTGACCCTTGTCCAGCTGCTCCGGCCAGAGCTGCCAGGCCCCCACCAGCACCAGGGCCAGGCAGGCGGCGGAAACAAGAGCCCCCTGCCAGTGGCGGCGGCGTCTGGGTGCTTCCTCCGCCTCGGCAATGTATTTTTCATCCACGTGGGTCATGGATTCTATCAAATCTTTTCCGTTCATAGGGTGTATCCCTCCTTTTCCAGGAAGCTCCGCAGTTCATTTCGGGCACGAAACAGCCGGGTCTTGACCTTGCTCTCTCCCAAATGGTAACGCTGGGCGATTTCGGCGATGGAGTCGGCATACCAGTACCGGCGCATGAAGATTTTCCGGCTTTCCTCATTCAGGGTGCCCAAAAAGGTGTTCAGCAGCTGGCCCAGCTCCTGGGATTCCATTTGCAGCTCCCGGGACAAATCCGGAATGCACAGCTCCATCTCGGCGGTGAGCTCCACGATCTCCGCCTTTCGCTTGGCGGCGTTCTTCCAGTCCAGCCTGCCGAAGGAGAGAAACCGGCAGATTTTGGAAAGATAGGCGTAAAAATAAGTGGGCCGGGTGGGGGGGATGGATTCCCAGGCCTTCAGGTATGTATCGCTGACGGTTTCCTCCGCGTCCTCCCGGTTCAGCAGAATCCGGTAGGAGAGGGTATAGAGCTTGTGCCCGTGGGCAGCCTCGGTCTGATGGATGGCCTCCTCGTCCCGCTGAAAATACAGGTCGATAATCTGGGCATCCTCCATAGGAGCACCTCCTGTTTCTTGCCTCATCCAGTATGAGGGATTTTTGATTTGAATGGTTACAGGTTAATGGAATCTTAATGTGTGTTATTCGGGACAACCTAGACAAATTGGAATTTGGCGGGCAGGTACGGATTACCCGTAGGGGCGGGTCTTGACCCG
>CAZYWM010000161.1:0-4223 GCA_964651615.1 uncultured Oscillospiraceae bacterium
GACCATCTTCGTGCGGCATTGGGGTGAAGCGCCCTGCGCTTCAAATTACAATTTGTCTGTTTGTGTGCTCATTTTAATTCTATTCCCCAGTTGGCAGGAAGTCAAGGCCTTGATTTGGCGGTTGCCTTTTTACGCGCAAATTGGTATAATAGGCAAAGTGTGAAAAAATTGGGAAAGGGGGCTGTCCATGAAGCGGGATGCTTTTTCCGGATGCCATCCGGCAGTTAATTTTCTGTTCTTTCTGGGCGCCATCGGTTTTGGGGCCACTATCCAGCATCCGGCCTACTGCGCCGTGGGCTGTGTCTGCGCCGCCATCTACTATCTGCTGCTGAAAGGGAGAAAGGGGCTTAAAATGCTGGGCTCCCTGGCTCTTCTCTTCGTGCTGATGTCCGCCGTCAACCCCCTGCTGAATAAATCCGGCAAAACCGTGCTCTTTCACTGGTTCGGCCGGCCCTATACCCTGGAAGCGCTGTACTATGGCATGGCCCTGGGGGCCATCATGGTGGTGATGCTGCTCTGGTTCGGCTGCTACAGCGCCGTGCTCACCAGCGACAAATTCACCGCCCTGTTTGGCAGACTCATTCCCGCGCTGTCGCTGCTGCTGGTGATGGTGCTGCGGATGATTCCCGCCTTCACCCGGAAGGCCAGGCAGATCATTCTGGCCCGGCGGGCCATCGGCAAGGGGGCCGAAGAAAAGCTGACAGAAAAGGCCAAAAACGGCGCTGCCATTCTCTCCGCCCTGACGGACTGGGCCCTGGAGGGCAGCATCATCACCGCCGACTCCATGCGCTCCCGGGGCTACGGCACGGGAAAACGCACCAATTTTCAAATCTACTCCATGACCAGCCGGGACTATGTGCTCCTGGGGCTGATCCTGGGGCTGGAAATCGCCGTGATTGCCCTGGGGGGCACGGATGCCAGCTTCACCCCCCGGCTGAAAATTGGCAGAGCGGGCTGGGGGCTGGCGGTCTACAGCATCCTTCTGCTGCTTCCCACCCTGCTACACATCAAGGAGGTAATCTCGTGGCGCATATCCATATCCAGAATCTGAGCTTCTCCTACCCCGGAGCCAATACCCCCGCCCTTTCGGAGGTGAATCTATCCGTCGCGCCCGGGGAATATGTGCTGCTGTGCGGAAAATCCGGCAGCGGAAAAACCACCCTGCTGCGGCACCTGAAAACCGTCCTGGCCCCCCACGGCCTCCGCTCCGGCTCCGTCACCCTGGACGGCGTCCCCCTGGAGCAGGTGAGCCCGGGCAGTCAGGCGGCCCGGATTGGCTTTGTCATGCAGGATCCGGACGACCAGATCGTCACCGACAAGGTGTGGCATGAGCTGGCCTTTGGGCTGGAAAACCTGGGCTGCGACCAGAAGGCCATGCGCCTGCGGGTTGCGGAGATGGCCAGCTTTTTCGGCATCCAGGACTGGTTCCACCGGGAGGTGAGTGAGCTTTCCGGCGGGCAGAAGCAGCTTGTGAATCTGGCCTCCATCATGGCCATGCAGCCGGAGGTGCTGATTCTGGACGAGCCCACCAGCCAGCTGGACCCCATTGCCGCCTCGGATTTTCTGGGCACCCTGAAAAAAATCAACCGGGAGCTGGGCACCACCATTCTCATCACCGAGCACCGGATGGAGGACGTATTCCCCGCCGCCGACCGGGTGGTGGTGATGGAGCAGGGCCGGATCACCGCCGCCGGGGAACCCAGAGAGGTTGCCCGGCAGCTCTATGAGGCGGACTCTCCCCTCTTCTCCGCCCTGCCTGCCCCGGTGCGTATCTTCTTTGCCGACCAGCGAACCGGTAGTGTCCCTCTCACCGTCCGGGAGGGGCGGCAGTGGCTGCGGGGCTTCTTCCGGGAGCCGCCCCGCCGGGTGAGTCTGCCCCCCGAGCCGGAATTTCCCGCCAGGAAGGTTCCCGCCCTGGAAATCCGGGAGGGCTGGTATCGCTATGAGCGAAACGGCCCGGATGTTCTCCGGGGCATTGGCTTTTCCGTCCCCCAGGGCAGCTTTTTCTCCATTGTGGGAGGCAACGGCACCGGAAAATCCACCACGCTGAAGGCGGTCTGCGGCATCTGCAAGCTCTACCGGGGCAACGTCCGGCTCTTTGGCAAGGAGCTGAAAAGCTATCGGGACGGGCTTTTCAAGGGGAATCTCGCCATGCTTCCCCAGGACCCCAAAAGTCTTTTTGTCAAGCAGACCCTTCGGGAGGATCTGGCGGAAATGGGCTCCGGGAAAATAAGCGAAATTGCCCGGCTGTGCCAGGTGGAGCATCTGCTGGACGCCCACCCCTCCGACCTCTCCGGCGGCGAGACCCAGCGGGCTGCCCTGGCCAAGGTTCTGCTGTCGGAGCCGAAGCTGCTGCTGCTGGACGAGCCCACCAAGGGCATGGACAGCTTTTTCAAGCAGAGCTTTTCGGCCCTTCTTAAAAAGCTGTGCCGCAGGGGAATGACGGTGGTGATGGTTTCCCACGACATTGAGTTCTGTGCCGAGCACGCGGATTTGGTGGGCATGTTCTTCGACGGCCAGCTTCTGACCACGGACACCCCCCGGCGGTTCTTCGGCTCCAACAGCTTCTACACCACCGCCGCCAACCGGATGAGCCGGGGCATCTTCCAAAACGCCGTCACCGCCGCCGATGTGACGGCCCTGCTGGAAGGGAACCAGGAGGCAGGCCTATGAGAAAATCCACACTTTTTTCCCTCCTGGCCATCTTCGTTATGATTCCCCTGACGCTGTTTCTGGGGACCCGGGTGAAGGGCCGGTGGTACTATCTCATCAGCACCATGATTATCATCGAGCTGATGCTCCCCTTTTTCTTCCGGTTCGAGGCCCGGCGGCCTCAGGCGAGGGAACTGGCGGTTCTCACGGTGATGGCCGCTCTGGCGGCGGTATCCAGAGTGGTGTTTGCCTTCTCACCCTACCTCAAGACCATCACCGGCATCATCATGATTACAGGCATTGCCTTTGGGCCGGAGGCGGGCTTTCTCACAGGAGCCGTGGCGGCCTTCGCCAGCAATTTCTTTTTCAGCCAGGGGCCCTGGACCCCCTGGCAGATGTTTGCCTATGGCTTCAGTGGGTTTTGGGCCGGACTTATTTTCCACGGTCATCGGCGCTGGGCAAGGCCCTGGGTTCTGGCCCCCTTTGGCTTTCTCACCATACTGTTTCTGGTGGGCCCGCTGCTGGACAGCTGCACCGTGTTCACCATGCTCAGCAAAATCACCGTGAAGAACGTGCTGGCGGTGTACGCCGCGGGAATCGGCTACAATGTCACCCATGGCATTGGCGCGGCGCTGACATTGTTTTTCGTCAGCCGTCCCCTGCTGGGAAAGCTGGACCGGCTGCAAACCAAATATGGCATTTTGGAGCTTTGACATGAATCAGCTGTATCTTTCCACCATTGACCCTCAGGCCGGGGAATTGGCCCGGCGGTATCAGCTGGGGGTGGAGATTGCCGCCTTCTGCACTGCCGAAAATATGGATGAGCGTTTTGCGCAAACCGACGCCGCCCTTGGGCAGCAGCTGCGTGACGTTCCCCGGCGGCTCTTCCACGGGCCCTTCAACGAGCTTTTCCCCTGCGCCATCGACCCCCTGGCCAGAAAGCTGGCGGCCTACCGGTACGGCCAGGCTCTGGCGCTTTCCAGGCATTATGACGCCAAAAAGCTGATTCTTCACGGCGGCTTCTCCCCCCGGCTGTATTTTCCCTGCTGGTATGTGGAGCAGTCCGTTCCTTTTTGGAGGGATTTTCTGGAAAGCCACCCGGGAAGCTTTGAAATCTGCCTGGAAAACGTGATGGAGGAGGAGCCGGAAACCCTTCTCGCCATTGTCTCCCAGGTGAACGACCCCCGGCTGCGGCTGTGCCTGGATGTGGGCCACGTGAATGTGTACTCCCGCCTTCCCGCCAGGGACTGGATTTCCTGCTGGGGAGAATTTCTCTCCCACGTCCACCTGCACAACAACCGGGGCGACACCGACACCCACAGCGGCTTGGCCGACGGCACCCTTCCCATGGAGGATTTGATCGCCGCCCTGCCCCAGACCGCCACCGCCACTTTGGAATTGCCCCAGATCGGCGGGAATGTGGATTGGCTGCTGGGGCGAAATAAGGTATAAGATATGAGATATACGATACAAGATAGAAGATAATTAGGAGTTAGGAATTGTGCATGCCGGCCCTGCAAATTGTAATTTGTGGAGGCCCGTGCGTAGGGCTTACGTCATGACCCCGCCAA
>CAZYWM010000162.1:0-4219 GCA_964651615.1 uncultured Oscillospiraceae bacterium
TTCTTCCGCTTTTTCAGCAGGCCCAGGCAGGCACCGATGGAGGCGGTGAGGCCTGCGGCGGTGAAGTAGGCCAGGCCCATGCCGCCGGTGGTGGGCAGGACATAGGACGGGTGCTCGGGAGCCCAGTTCTGGATGGTGATGATGCCGGAGTTGATGCCATCGTTATTGACGTAGATGACATCATAGCCGGGAGCGCCGCTGACCTCCTTGACATAGTAGGAGTAGTAGAGGGTGCCTTCGGCATCTTCGCCCTTCTTGGGCAGGTCGCCGCTGGACCAGGTCCAGTTGTCCGTCTGGGAGATGGTGTAGGTGCCCATCAGGTGGTCCTTGGGATCGGGCTGGGGCTCGGAAGGCTCCGCCAGGTCGATGGTCCACTCATGGCGGCCATTTTCAAAGCAGTAGACCTTGCTGGAGGGATTGAATTCCGCCTGGATGACGCCGTTTCTCGCCACCGTATAGGTGTAAGAATAGGTGTAGGCAGTGGTTCCGCCGCCGCTCTTGGTCATGGGGTAGGACACGCCGTCGATGGTGATGGACTGTTCGCCGGGGTCATCCTGGAAGTCCTCCCGGTCGCCGCCCACCATGAAGGTGACCTTGGTGCCGATGGGAAGATTCCTGGCGGTTTCGGTGTAACTGGTGGCGCTGTAGAGCTTGCCCGTCCAGTTAATGGTGGCGGAGTTGCCCACGGTGCTGCCGCCGGAGGAGCCCTGGGGGGGCGTCCTGGTGGCCTTCTGCCACAGCTCAAACTCAATGGATCCGCCGGTGGTGGCTGTGATGTCCTCACCCTCGAAGCTCAGCCACTTCTTGGCAACCTTGATCTGGGTGACGCTCTTCTCGTTGGCAAAGTAGACGACCTCGCCGGGGGCCAGCTCCACACCGTTGAAATCATCGGGCACGTTCTTGGGATACTGGGTGGCATCGGCGTTGCGAATCAGGAAGTAATAGGCATCCGACTGCTTGATGTAGCCGTTGGGGGCGACATTCTCCACCAGCATATAGGCGGTGTTGGGCGTCAGGTCACGGATGTTGGTGGTGCCGCTCTCACCGAGCACATAGTGGCTCAGATCCTTCTCCACACCGTTGTCGTCGATGGTATAGGCGGGGATGTATTCGCTGCCGTTCCACTGATAGAGGGAGAACTCGGCACCGGGAAGGGTGACGGAATAGTTTTCGCTGTCCACCTTCCGCAGGGAGAAGCCTTGGAGGTTGGCGGTGGCGCTGCTGTGCTGAATGTCGGTGTTGACGTTGTTGTTGTCGGTCTTATCGCCGGTCTTCACACCCCGCAGGGTGGCATTGTTGTTGACGTTGACCCACTGCCCCTCTTTGCCGATGAGCCTGTATTCATATTCTACAATCAGGGGCGTTGCATCGGGAAGCTGGATGGTCAGATTGTGCTGGATCAGGGTGCGCCAGCCCTCATCTATTTCCTTGACCTCGTAGGTATAGGGCACCTGGGCGGCGGGGAGCGGCTCGCCCTTGCTGCCGTCGGAATTCCGGTGATAGACCTTCACGGAGTTGGGAACCAGAGAAGCGTCCAGAGAGCTGTTGGGCTCGTGATAGGTGTCCAGAACGTCGTAGAGAGTGACATAGTCCACGCCCTCCACCATGTCCAGTCCCTTGGGGTTGACATCCAGGGTGTAAGGGATGATGTTGTCCTCAATGGTTCCGTTCTGCTTGCTCAGGGCGTCCTTGAAGTCGTCCTTGGTGACGGTCTGGGTCTGGGTGTCCTCGCCCAGCTTGCCGTCATCCTCGGAGGAAATCACGGCCCTGTTCTCAAAGGTGGCGGTGGGGATCCCGTTTTCGTTCTCGACCCAGGTGGCGTCCTCGGACTTGACCCGAACCACAAAGCGGAATTCCTTCAGATTGGGATTCTCCGCCAGCGCTGCGGGAATGACCACGGTGATGACCTGAGTCCCGTCCTCGTTATCCACATGGGACTTCTCAATGTCGTAGCCATCGAAGGTATACGTGCCGTCAGCGGTGATGTTATGGGCACCCATGACGCCGTCACCCAGAATCTCCAGGTAGGACAGCTCCACGCCCTTGGGCATGTATTCTGTCAGGGTCAGGGGGCCGCCCTTGTAGCCTGCGGGCGGGGTCACCTTGATGAGCCACTTGAGGATGCCGTTTTCGCCGTCCTCCACCAGGTTCTTGTCCCAGTAGTCGTGGTTGGTGTTGTCGCCGCTGCCGTTGATGTCGGTTTTCTCAATGACGGGGCCCCGGGGATTGTAGGTGATGTCCGCCCACCGCTGAATGTTATTGACGAAAACATCGTTGGAGAAGCGAACCTGGGAATTGCCGTCCTCGATGAAGCCCTTGGTGGAGAAGGTAAACTCCTTTGTCTGCCCCTTGGGCAGGGGGTCAGCGAAGGTGGCGGTGAAGGTTTTGTAGGTTCCGTTGGGGTCGGGATTGGCCTCGGTCAGATCCACGGTGCTGCCCGCCCCGTCCACAGCCTCAAACTTGAAGCTCAGGCCCCAGGAGGCAATGGCATCCTTGACCTTTTGCAGCTGGTCGCCGGGGATGGTGTGATCCTCCCGTTTGCCGTTGGGCCCCCAGCCCTGCTGGGGCTCGTCCCGCAGGGTCCAGGGGGCGGTGATCTCGCCGTAGGTGGCGTCCACCTTCACCGTCCAGGTGACGGTGGCGGTTTTTGCGTCCGCCGGGGAATCCTCATCGGGGATGATGCTCTCCGCCTTCTTGGATACCGGGTCGAACTTGTTGGGGAGCCACACCTTGTCTTCGCCGGTGTCGATGTCATCGCCGGGTTTGTCGTCGGGGGGCGTCAGAATTGCCTTGTTAATGGCCTCTTGCTCATCAATGGGGCTGCTGGCGGAAGTGGTGTACTCGACAGTGTAGGTATCCTTAGAGCCCTCCAGGAATTCATAGGGCAGGATCACATTCTCGGCAATTACATTTCCGCTGGAATCCTTGATGGTGACGAGAGCCGTCAAATCCTTATGGTTGAATTCGTCGGTGAGAGTCCAGCCGCCAATGTTTTGCTTGCTCTGGTTGATGGTGACGGTCCACTTGATGGTATCGCCGCCCCAATCATATTGGTGGGACTTGCTGATGTCCGTCCGCTTGAAGGGGGTCTCGATGGTGATCGTGCCGGTGAGGGTGGTGTCGTCGCTGTTTTTGGAGGTGGCCGTTGCCGTATTGATGATGGAACCGTCCTTGGACATGTTCTCCTCATTGGTCTGGACGGTGTATGTAACGGTGTACTGATCTCCGGCGGCCATCTTGGGAAGATTCAGGGAGAAGCTGGAAATGTTGTCGTCATTTTCCGTGTAGGTTGGGACAAGGGGGACATCATTCCCTTCCGCATCCTTCACGGTGGTTACCACATTGCCGTTCTTGTCCTTCACCACGATGCCGGCGGCACCCTGGGGCAGCTTGCCCTGAATCAGCTGGTCCACCAGGTTGACCTGGCTGTCGGTGCCCTTGGTGCTGGAAACGGTGACGGTGTAGTCCACGGTGCCGGTTTCCTGGTTGATGTTGGAGGCGGTTTTGCCCACGGTCAGATCGGTGTGGGCCTCCTCCGGCTTGCCGATGGGGACTTTGATGGTCACACCGTCGCTGAAATTAATATCGATGTCGTCCTCGGAGTGGGTGATGTTCTCCACCTTGGCCTCGAAGGTGACGGTGCCCTCCACCGGGGCGTGTTCATTGCCGCCCACCTTATCGTCTTTGAAGGTGATGGTGATGTATCCCTCGGGGGAGATGGTGTAGTCGCCCACATACTCGCCGCCGTTGTTCAGAACACGACCGCTGTCCTCTTTCACCAGCTTGAAATTGTTGGGGAGCTGGTAGACAATGGTGTTCTTATCCTTTCTAACCGTTCCCTCGGGGAGGTGATACTCCAGCTTGAAGCGGAGGTTGTCTCCCTCCTCCACAGACTGGCCGGGGAGGACGCTGGTCCAGCTGTTGCTGTTCTTGGGCTGGCGCTCGATTGTCACTTGGGTGATGTTGCCGGTGAAGTCGTGGGGGTCGCCGATGATTTCGCCGGGAGCCTTGATGGGGCCATCCGCCGCCAGAGCACCGTTGCCGGGGGCTTTCATGGGCCCGTTGGCCTGGGCCTCGTAGCAGCTCTCGTCGTGGGTGTGCTCGGGGATCTCACAGGTGAGAATATCTTCGGCGGGAACCTCCACCAGGTCGTAGCAGTCTTCGGTGTGCTGGTGGGAAACGACCTGGAGGTGGCCGCAGGTGAGATTGCCGCTGCCGT
>CAZYWM010000163.1:0-4214 GCA_964651615.1 uncultured Oscillospiraceae bacterium
TAACAAAAGCGGGCGGGTCAAGACCCGGGGCTACGGAGGGCGGCGAATTGCGGACTACAGCACCACGCCGTCTTTGAAGATGGAGATTTCCCGGAAGCCCTTTTCCTCGGCGCGGGTTTTCTTGCCGGAGGCCACCTCCAGCACCAGAGCCATCAGATCCTGGGCCGCCTCGTCCAGGGTGCGGCTGCCGTCGGCCACCACGCCGGCGTTGAAGTCGATCCAGCCCCGCTTTTTCTGAGCCAGGGGGGTGTTGGTGGCCAGCTTCATGGTGGGAGCCGGAGCGCCGAAGGGGGTGCCCCGCCCGGTGGTGAAGAGAATCAGGTGGGCGCCCGCGGCGGTGAGGGCGGTGGAGGACACCAGATCGTTCCCCGGGCCGTAGAGCATGTTCAGCCCCTTGGTGACAACCTGGTCGCCGTAGCCGATCACATCCATAATGGGGGCGGAGCCGCCCTTCTGCACACAGCCGCAGGACTTATCCTCCAATGTGGTGATGCCTCCGGCCTTGTTGCCGGGGCTGGGATTTTCGTAGACCACCTCGTTGTGCCGGAGAAAATACTCCTTGAAGCCGTTGATCATGTTCACGGCCTTATGGAAGACCTCTTCGCTACAGCAGCGGTTCATGAGGAAGCCCTCCGCGCCGAACATCTCCGGCACCTCGGTGAGCACCGTGGAGCCCCCCTGGGCCACCAGAAGGTCGGAAAACCTTCCCACGGTGGGATTGGCGGTGATGCCGGACAGGCCGTCGGAGCCGCCGCATTTCATGCCCACCACCAGCTCCGAGGCCGGGATGGGCTCCCGGTGAAACTCGCCGGCGTAGGCCGCCAGCCGGGCGAGGATTTCCCGGCCCGCCGCCATTTCGTCCTCCACCTGCTGGCAGGTGAGGAATTTCACCCGGTTTTCGTCATAGGCTCCCAGCTCCTTCACAAACTGCTCATGGGTCAGGTTTTCGCAGCCCAGGCTCAGCACCAGCACGGCCCCCGCGTTGGGATGCCGGGTCAGGGCGGCCAGCAGCTTCCGGGTCTGGGCATGGTCGGCCCCGGTCTGGGAGCAGCCGAAGGGATGGGGGAAGGTGTAGAGCCCGTCGATGGTGCCGGTGACAAAATCCTGGTTCTGCTTTACCAGGGCCTTGGCCACGTCGTTGACACAGCCCACGGTGGGGATGATCCAAATCTCGTTGCGGATGCCCACCTGGCCGTTTTTCCGCCGGAAGCCCTGGAAGGTGGCGCAGGGCAGGGGAGCGGGGGGATTGAGCTTGGGATGATAGCTGTATTCCAGCTGGCCGGAGAGATTGGTCTTCATGTTGTGGGTGTGGACCCACTGGCCCGGGGCGATGGGGCAGGTGGCGTGGCCGATGGGGAAGCCGTATTTCACCACCTGGTCGTTTTCGGCCAGGCCGTTCAGCGCCATTTTGTGGCCCTGGGGAATGTCCGTTTTGGCGGCGACCCCTTCAAACACCGTCCCGGCGGGGATGGGCTTCAGGGCCACGGCCACATTGTCCTTCGGGTGGATGTGGATGAATTCACTCATATGGAATCCTCCTCTTCCAGGCAGGAGGCGAAGGCAGCCAGTGCCCCCTGGGTGCGGATGGCGGTGAGGTTTTCGATGGTGGCGGCCTCAAAGCCCGGCACCTGGGTCAGGTCACGGCCCCACATCTGCTCATTGGTCATGACGGCATGGACCAGGGCGGGGACATCGTCGGAGCGGTGGTCATAGTAGAATTCCAGCACCCAGCGGTCGTCGGAGCAGCCGTAGGTGTTGCCCTTGGGACGGCGGCAGACCAGAGCCTTGTCTGTCAGCTCCTGAATGTCCGTGGTGTAGAAGGCGATGTAGGCGGCGAAGCTCATGGCGATGCACCTGGGGAGCGCTCCGTTTTTCTCCACACAGTCCAGGAAGGTGGGCATCACCCGGGCCCGCCACTTGGAGGTGGAGTTCAGGGAGATGCTCATGAGCTCATGGTTCACAAAGGGGTTGTCGAACCGGTCCTGGACGGCGGCGGCAAAGTCCTCCAAATCCTTTTTGTCCAGGGGCAGGGTGGGAATCACTTCCTCATAGAGCATTTTGTTCATAAAGCCTCGGATGGCGTCGCAGTGCATGGCGTCCCGGACGATGTCGTAGCCTGCCAGGTAGGCTCCTAGCACAAAGCCGGTGTGGGCGCCGTTGAGGATGCGGACCTTCCGCTTCTTGTAGGGAACCACGTCCGGCACCACGGGGCAGTTCAGCCCGGCGGCCTTGAAGGGCAGCTTGTCCTCCAGCCAGGCGGGGCCCTGGATGTTCCACACGCCGAACACCTCGCCCACGTCGATCACCTGGTCGATGTAGCCGTTTTCCGCTTCCATGCGGCTGAGCTCCCCTGCGTCCTTGATGCCGCCGGGGACGATCCGGTCCACCAGGGTGGAGCAGAAGATGCACTCTTTGTTGACATAATTCCGGAAGCCCTGGTCAAGGCCCCACAGCCCGATGTACTGGTTTACGCAGCGAAGCAGCTCCTTGCCGTTGTTGTCGATCAGCTCGCAGGGCAGGATGATAAGGCCGCTTTTTCCCGCCTGGAAGCGGCGGTAGAGCACCTGGGTCAGCTTGCCGGGGAAGCTGGAGCAGGGGGTGTCGGTAAGGCGGCAGGAGTCGTCGAACACAATGCCCGCCTCGGTGGTGTTGGAGACCACATATTCCAGGTCGTCGGACTCCGCCAGCTCCATCAGGGCCTGGAAATCCGCCTGGGAGTCGGTGGGGTTCAGGCACCGGGAGACGGAGGAGATCACCCGCTTCCGGTCGATCTTTTCTCCGGCCACGTTGCCCCGGAGGTACAGGGTGTAGAGCCCCTGCTGCTGGTTCAGCAGCTCCACCTGGGTCTGCCGGCCGTGGCTGCCCCGGGGCTTCACCAGAACGCATTTGCCGTTCCAGCCCGCCTTTTCGTTGGCCACGTCGAACCAATAGTTGACAAAGGCCCGGAGAAAATTGCCCTCGCCGAATTGGAGCACCTTCTCGGGAGCGTTTTCCAGGATGTACCCCTGGTAGCCGGATGCTTTCAGAACTGAATAATTTAATCTTTCCATGGTAGTCCTCCATTGCGGAATGTTTATGGTTTGCTCCCCTGGGGAGCCGGGATGGATAAGGATATTATAATCGAAAACAGCGGGGAAGGGAATATTAGATTTTTATTTTCCTATAAATGCTTATCGGGTTAGCTCAGCTTCTTTGGTAAAATTCTGGACAGAAAGTGCAGATAGGGGAGAATGAATGATGAAATTGGAAACCCGTTGACA
Source organism: uncultured Oscillospiraceae bacterium (assembly GCA_964651615.1). Lineage (GTDB taxonomy): Bacteria > Bacillota > Clostridia > Oscillospirales > Oscillospiraceae > Faecousia. The sequence continues at coordinate 3,261 of CAZYWM010000163.1, forward strand.
AACGGAGAATGGTTTTTTATACTGGGGGAAAAACGTCGAAAGGGGACTTTGATATGCTACAGCTGGGAATACGGCTCCACGATGTAAATGCCACCGCCGGGGAAAAGACCATGGAGGCCCGGGCGGCGAAGGCGAAGGAGGAGGGGTTTTCCTGCGTCCATCTGGCCTACCGGAAGGTGATCGCCGGGGTCAATTTTGACGATGCCGCCCTGAACGAGGGGCTGGCCAGCTACACCCGCCGGGTGTTCCGGGAGCAGGGGCTGGACATTGCGGTGCTGGGGTGCTATCTGAACCTGGCCCATCCGGACCCGGTGGAGCTGCAAAAAATCAAGAGCCGGTATTTTGGGCATCTGCGGGTGGCGGCCCTGGCGGGATGCAGCGTGGTCGGCACGGAGACCGGCGCGCCCAACGCCCAATATAAGCTGGACGGCAACACCCACAGCCGGGAGGCCCTGGATACCTTCATCCGCAATCTGGCGGAGGTGGTGGAGCAGGCCGAGCACTGGGGGGTGAGCATGGCCATCGAGCCGGTGTGGAGCCACATTGTCTACAATGCGGACCGGGCGGTGGAGGTGCTCAGCGCCATCAAAAGCCCCAATCTGCGGATCATTCTGGACCCGGTGAACCTGCTGTGCCCGGAAAACGCGGACAACCGGGAGGCGGTGTTCCAGGATGCCTTTGAAAAGCTCCGGGATCACATCGCCGTGGTGCATCTGAAGGACTTTGTCCGCCGGGAGGGCAGACTCGTCAGCGTGGCCCCGGGCACCGGGGAGATGAACTATGAGCACCTGCTGCGCCTGCTCAAAACCGGCAAGCCCTTCGTCCAGGCCACGTTGGAAAACACCTCCAACGAAAACGCCGTCCAGGCGAAAGAGCTGCTCCGGCGGGTGTACGAGCAGGTGTGAGAAAATTAGGAATGAGAAATTAGGAATTATCCTCAAGCGCGGCAAATTG
>CAZYWM010000164.1:0-4163 GCA_964651615.1 uncultured Oscillospiraceae bacterium
CGCAAAAGCGTTACCGGGCGGGTTAGGGAAAAAACGATGCCAGACCAGCCCCGTGCGCATTGGCTGCGGGCCCTGCCCGCCGTTACTGCTTGGCGCTCTCTACGATGCCGTTGGCAAGGCCCACCAGTCCCTGCATCTCGCTGGGGATGATGATCTTGGTGGCCTGGCCGTCGGCCACCTTCTGCATGGCCTCGATGGCTTTCAGCTTCAAAACGTTGTCGTTGGGAGCCTTTTCGTTCAGCATTTCCAGGGAATCGGCCAGGGCCTTCTGCACCGCGCGGATGGCCTGGGCTTCGCCGTCGGCTTTCAGGATGGCGGCCTGCTTCTCGGCCTCGGCCTTCAAAATGGCAGCTTCCTTCTCGGCGGAGGCCTTCAGGATGGCGGACTCCTTTTCACCCTCGGCAATGAGGATGGCGGACTTCTTCTGGCCCTCGGCCTGAAGAATGGACTGACGGCGGTCACGCTCGGCCTTCATCTGCTTCTCCATGGAGTTCTGGATGTCGGCGGGAGGCAGGATGTTTTTCAGCTCCACCCGGTTGACCTTGATGCCCCAGGGGTCGGTGGCCTCGTCCAGGATGGCACGCATCTTGGTATTCACCACGTCCCGGGAGGTCAGAGTCTGGTCCAGCTCCAAATCGCCGATGATGTTACGCAGGGTGGTGGCGGTGAGGGTTTCCATGGCCATCATGGGCTGCTCCACACCGTAGCAGTAGAGCTTGGGGTCAGTGATCTGGAAATAGACAACGGTATCGATCTGCATGGTTACGTTGTCCTTGGTGATGACGGGCTGGGGGGGATAGTCCAGCACCTGCTCCTTCAGGCTGACCTTCCGGGCAATCCGGTCGATGAAGGGAGCCTTGAAGTGCATCCCCACGCTCCACACGGAGTGGAAGCCGCCCAGCCGCTCGATGACGTAGGCCCGGGACTGCTGAACAACCTTGATGTTGGGGATGATGAGCAGGATAATCACTGCGAGAATTGCCAGAAATACGTAGATCATTTTCTTACCTCCAAAAATTATTTTTTATTTTTCACAGGGAACCCGGATGGGGGAGACGAACACCTTCACGCCCTCCACCCGATCCACCACCACCTGAGTACCGGCGCTGATGGAGGCGCCGGAAGTGCTGCGGGCGGTCCAGGTCATGGCCCCCAGCTTCACCTGACCCTGGCAGGTTACGTTGTCGATGGGCTCCGTGACCAGGCCCAGGGTGCCCGGCACGCTGTCTACATTGGTTTTGGTGGTTTTCACGTACTTGCGGAGCGTGGGCCGGAGCAGCGCCAGAAGCAGGCAGGACACCGCCAGGAAGATGAGCACCTGGAGCCAGAACGCCGCCCCCAGAAGCGAGAGCGCCAGCGCCGCCAGACTTCCCAGGGCAAACCACAGACTGACCAGGGCCACGGTGCAGCCCTCCAGCACCAGAAAGCCCACCGCCAGCACGGCCCACAGCACCACAGTTGATAGGAACATTTGTTAACACCTCCTGTTTGATTGGATGATATGATAATATCACATGGTCACGTGATTGTCAATAGTAATTTTAAGATTATTTAAAAATATCATGGCGACCATCTCCCTGCGTGAGCGTCGTCTCTGCCTGAGCAATAAATACAAAAGAGAAAAAAAGGTTGACGAATTGGGAAAACTATCCTATGATAGGCAGTGGGAGACACTGTAAATTCTACACTGCAAAGGAGAATTTGTATGACACCTTTTATGAACCAGGACTTCCTGCTGAAAACGGAAACGGCCAGAAAGCTCTACCATGAGCACGCCGAGACCATGCCCATCATCGACTACCACTGCCACATCAACCCCCAGGAAATCTACGAGGACAAGCGCTACGACTCCATCACCCAGGTCTGGCTGGGCGGCGACCACTATAAGTGGCGGGCCATGCGCTCCTGCGGCGTTCCTGAATACTACATCACCGGCGACGCCACCTCCGCCCAAAAATTCCAGAAGTGGGCGGAGTCCATGCCCAACCTCATCGGCAACCCCCTGTACCACTGGACCCACCTGGAGCTGCAGCGGTATTTCGGCATCACCGAGCCCCTGAACGGCGACAACGCCATGGAAATTTACGAGAAGTGCAACGCCATCCTCCATCAGCCGGATATGTCCGTCCGGGGCATCATCCGCAAGTCCGGGGTGAAGCTGATCTGCACCACCGACGATCCTGTGGACGATCTGCACTGGCATGAGCTGCTGGCCGCCGACCCCACCGCGCCCGCCGTGGTGCTCCCCGCTTTCCGGCCCGACAAGGCCATGCGGGCGGACAAGCCCACCTTCCCCGCCTACGTCGCCCAGCTGGAAAAGGTGGTCGGCTTCCCCATCAACAACATGGAGGATATGCGCAAAGCCCTGGTGAACCGGATCGCCTACTTCAATGACCACAACTGCCGTGTTTCCGATCACGCTCTGGATTACTGCTTCTGCGTGGAGGCCACCGAGGAGCAGCTGAACGACATCTTCGCCCGGGCCAAGTCCGGCAAGGGCATCACCTGGGACGAGCAGCTGGCCTATCACACCGCCCTGCTCATCGCCGTGGGCAAGGAGTATTGCCGCCTGAACTGGGTCAACCAGCTCCACTTTGCCTGCCTGCGGGACAACTCCACCAAGATGTTTGGCAAGCTGGGCCCCGACACCGGCTACGACTGCATCAACGACCAGCCCAATGCCGTGGGCCTGTCCAAGCTGCTGGGCAAGCTGGAAGCGGAGAACGCCCTGGCCAAGACCATCCTCTACTCCCTGAACCCCTCCGACAACGGGGTGATCGGCAGCATCATCGGCTGCTTCCAGACCGATTCCCCCATCCCCGGCAAGATTCAGCAGGGCTCCGCCTGGTGGTTCAATGACCACAAGCCCGGCATGGAGGCCCAGATGGTGAGCCTGATGAGCCTGGGGGCCATGGGCACCTTCAATGGGATGCTCACCGACTCCCGCTCCTTCCTGAGCTACACCCGGCACGAGTATTTCCGCCGGATTCTGTGCAACCTCTTCGGCCAGCTGGTGGAGGACGGGGAGTATCCCGCCGACATGAAGACCCTGGGCCGGATGGTGGAGAACATCAGCTACTACAACACCCTGCACTACTTCCGCTTCGACGAGCTGATTAAGTAACTGTGGAAGCTCTGAATAAACCGTCTGCGGCAGGTCAGCGAATCTTTTGCCTCATCCGTGCAGTTCTAAAAGCAGGAAATACATACAGTATTCCCCTGCTTTTAGAACTTTCGGCTGAGCCAAAATCTTCTGCTGACAGCTCTTGCCGATTTAATCAGAGTTTCCCTACAAATGCTCCCCTGCCGCACTGGCAGGGGAGCAAATTTCGGGAGAAGAACATGTACTGTGACTGCCACATTCATATGGTTTTGGATGGCCGCAACTGGAAAGAGGCCATCGCCGCCCATGCGGAGGCTCCCCGGGAAGCGCTGATCCGCTCCCGGCTGGAAACCTACCGGGATTTGGGCTTTACCTACCTCCGGGACGGCGGGGACCGCTGGGGGGTGGGGGCCAGGGCCCGGGAAATCGCCCCGGAGTACGGCATCCGCTACCGGACGCCCCTGGCGCCTCTGTGCAAAGCGGGGCACTACGGCGGCTTCATCGGCCGCAAATTTGAGAGCCTGAAGGAGTACGCCGCCATCGTCTCCGGTCTGCGGGAGCAGGGGGCGGATTTTGTGAAGGTGATGATCTCCGGCCTGATGGATTTTGACCGGTTCGGGGTGCTCACCGAGGAGGGGCTGCCACCCGGAGAGATTCGGGAGCTGATTCACATCGCCCATGAGGAGGGCTTTGCCGTCATGGCCCATGCCAATGGGGCCCGGACGGTGGAGGCCGCCGCCGAGGCGGGGGTGGACTCCGTGGAGCACGGGGCCTATCTGGACGAGGGCGCCCTCGCCGCCATGGCGGAAAAGGGCGTGGTGTGGGTGCCTACGCTGTCCACCGTGGGGAATCTGCGGGGGAAGGGCCGCTTTGAGGAGGGGGCGGTTCAGAAGATTCTGGCCTCCGCAATGGAAAATGTCCGCCGGTTCCATGGGATGGGCGGCCTGATTGCCCCGGGCACCGACGCCGGAGCCTGGGCTGTCCCCCACGGAAGCCTGACGGAATACGCCCTCCTGGCCCAGGCTCTCGGCCCGGACGCGGAGGAAGTCCTGACCCAGGG
>CAZYWM010000165.1:0-4156 GCA_964651615.1 uncultured Oscillospiraceae bacterium
TAGCCGGCCTTCATGTTGTCGTCCTCGGTGGTGTCGCCGCTGCCGTACAGGGCGAAGTTGTTCCACATCAGGCCGTCGTTGTACCACTTGTTCAGCAGACGGACGGCTTCCTTGGTGCCTTCCTGGGTGATCTTTCTGTCGTCAAAGCCGTTGACGTAGAACTCACGGTCAGAGATGTCGGGATCGATGAAGGACTCGATCAGGTTGGCGGCACGCCAGCCCACGTCGTAGCTGACGGAGTAGGGGATCACCTTGCTGGCGTCGTCAACGGGCAGCTCGGAGGCTCTTTCCTTGAAGGCGTACAGCATGGCTTCAAACTCTTCGGTGGTGGTGGGAGCGGCAATGCCCAGAGCGTCCAGCCAGTCCTGGCGGACGAAGGTCAGAATCCGGTTGGAGGTGGCCAGCTTTGCCTCGATGGCCCAAACGGTGCCCTCAACGGGATCGCGGTCAAAGAACAGGTTGGTTTCGCCCAGCCAGTTCCACAGGTTGGGAGCCAGGTCCTTGTTCTCTTCCAGCAGCTCGCTCATGTCCATCACGCCGCCCATGTCGGCATAGGCCTGGATGGTGGGATAGCTGTAGGTGACGCAGATGTCGGGAGCCTTCTGAGCGGCCAGCAGGTTGTTGATTTCCTCAACCTCGGTCCAGCGGGGCACCTTTACGAATTCCACTTCCACGTTGTGGTCTTCCAGCATACCCTTCTTGATGTATTCGGTGTACATGTTGTTGGTGGGGTCAGAGCCGCCGTCGTTGCCGCGGTCATAGACTTCCACAGTGATGTGACGGGTGGTGGTGAACTTGCCATCCACGATCTCGTCCTCTGCATGAGCGACCAGAGCGAAGGACAGAACCATCGCCACAGCCAGCAGCAGAGCTACCAGTTTCTTTGCCATTGTGTTTCCTCCTTTAAATATGTGGGTACGTATTGAATGATCGAATCGGCCTGATTCGGTTATTCCTTGACAGCGCCCATGGTCACGCCATGGATGAAGTACTTTTGCAGCCAGGGGTAGATGCACAGAATGGGGATGGTGGAGAACATGACGATTGCTGCTTTCAGGGAGGCGGACAGGCCGGGGGAGGAGAAGCCCTCCTGGGTGGCCACTTCCACGGAGTTAATGTTGTTGATCACATTGTAAAGCAGCAGCTGCAAGGGGTAGAAATTGGCATCCTTCATGTACATCAGAGCGTCGGAGTAGCCGTTCCACCGGCCCACGGCATAGAACAGAGCCAGGGTGGCCATCACCGGGGTGGACAGGGGCACGTAGATCTTCACCAGAATCTGGAAGATGGATGCGCCGTCGATCTCCGCCGATTCCCGCAGGCTCTCCGGTATCCCGTAGAAGAAGCTTCGCATGATAATCATGTTGTACACCGACAGGCACCCGGGGATAATCAGGACTAGGGGATTGTCCAGCAGGTTCAGGTTCTGCATCAGCAGGTAGTTGGGGATGGTACCGGCGTTGAAGAACATGGTAATGGTGATGAAAATATTGATGATGCCTCTGCCCCGGAGCTGACGGAAAATCAACGGGTAAGCGCACAGGATGGTCATGGCCAGCGACAGCAGGGTGCACACCACCGTCAGGAATACGGTCCAGAAGAAGGCCCGGATGTACTTGGGGTCCTTGAGCACGGTGAGGTAGGCGTCAAAATTGAAGCCCTTGGGCCACAGGGAGACCTCGTGGCGAACCAGATAGTCGGTACCGCTGAGGGACTTGGCCAGCAGGTGAATCATGGGCAGCAGGCACACGGCGCTAACCAGGACGCACAGGAGCACGAAGCACCAGTCGCCCATCTTGGAAGACCTAGATTTTACGTTATGCATTACCAGATACCCCTTTCACCCAGTTTTCTGGACAGCCAGTTGGCCATCAGCAGGAAGAACACGCCAACCACGGACTGGAACAGGCCAACCGCAGTGGTGAGAGAGAACTGCAGGCCCTTGATACCGGTTTTGTACACGTAGGTGGCGATGACCTCGGAGGCCCGGAGCACCAGGTTGTTGGACATGGCGAAGGGACGGTCGAAGCCGCCGCCCAGGATGTTGCCCAGGTTCATAATCAGCAGCACCACGATGGTGGGGCGGATGGAGGGCAGGGTGATGTTCCACATTTTGCGGAAGCGGCCCGCGCCGTCCACATCGGCGGCCTCGTAGAGCTCCTGGTTGATGCCCGCAATGGCGGCAAGGTAAACGATGGAATTCCAGCCGAAGCTCTGCCAGACGCCCACGCCGATGTAGGTGCCCACCCAGTGGTCGGGGTCATTCAGGAAGGGGACGGACTGGCCAGTGATCTTCTCGATGACCATGTTCACCAGGCCTTCGCTGGGAGCGAACAGCTGCAGCGCCAGGCTGGAGATGATGACCCAGGACAGGAAGTGGGGCATATAGGCGATGGTCTGAACGGCCTTTTTGAATTTGGGGAAGGGCAGCTCATTGAGGATCAGTGCAAAGATGATGGGGGCGGGGAAGCCCACAATCAGATCCAGCAGATTCAGCTTGATGGTGTTGCCCAGGGCAAGGCGGAAATCCTTGCTGCCGAAGGCCTTGATGAAGTATTCAAAGCCGTGATTCTTGGCCAGGGGCATTTCCCATACGCTCATGTTCAGCTTGTACTTTTTGAACGCGATCTGGATGTAGATCATCGGCGCGTACTTGAACACCAGCAGGTAGAGCAGGGGAAGCGCCAGCAGGGCGTAGAGCTGCCAATACCGCTTGATGTAGGGCCCGAAGTCGCTGTGCTTTTTCCGCAGCGCCAGCTCGGATTCCGGGCCCGGCTTGGTATTTGTTAATTTTGCCATTGCCAACCTCCTAATTGTTATGAAGTCTTGTACTATTATACCAGCGGGCGCTTCCATCTTCTTATCAGATATTGCGGTCTTTCTTTTCAGAAATTGCTTGATTCCACAAAAAATTCATATTCTTATAAAAAAATCTGTTAGATATTGCAAGATTTTTTAAAATGTGGTATACTGTCTGTGGTAATTTTCTCCACAAAACCGCCGCTTTCGGATGGAAAATTGACCATTTCGCCCAAAGAACCTCAACGTTTTTATGGCAATTTTTGCGCAAACCTGTCAAAACACCCCAAGGAGAGGTATTTATGTCCCAAACCCTGAAACCATCCATTCCCTATACCGTCAATCAGGAGGTGCTGGATCAGTTCCTGGCCCGGCAGAGCAAGATCAACTATGTCCGCTCCATCTCCGGCGATCTGGAGTCCGTGGAGTTCCAGCCCAATTCCAGTCTGCGGCTGTGGTACAACAACACCATGCTCTCCTATGACCCTCACTGGCACAGCGCCTATGAGATGATCGTCCCCGTGGAGGGCAACTACCTGGTCACAGTTTCCGGCCAGACCTATGAGCTGGCGCCGGGGGACATGTTCCTCATTCCCAGCGGCGAGCCCCACAGCCTGAAGGCCCCCACCCGGGGCGGGCGGTTCATCTTTCTGTTTGAATTCGACCAGATTCTCGCCATTAAGGGAGCGTCGTATCTGGCCTCCTGCATGGCAAAGCCTTTGCTCATCAACCGGAGCACCTGCCCCTCCATCTATACCGAGGAGTCGGAACTGTTTTCCCAGATCTGCTGGGAATACCTCCACGACGACAGCCTCCGGGACATCACCATCTATTCAAGGCTTTTAACCATTTTCCTGAATTTTGGGCAGCAGCGGCTCTCCGCTGAGGGAAGCCCTGCCATCCATCAGCTGCCCCATTCCAGCCAGCGGAACTATGCCGAGCGATTCGGAGCGGTGTTTGCCTACCTGGACCGGCACTTTGCCGAGGATTTGACGCTGGAGGATGTGGCCGCCGTGGCGGGCTTCTCCAAATTCCATTTTTCCCGGACCTTCAAGCAGCTTTCCGGCTGCAATTTCTATGAATACCTCTGCCACCGGCGGGTCAAATCCTCCGAGGCCCTGCTGATGAAGCCGGAGCTGTCCATTTCCCAGATCGCCCTGCAATCCGGTTTTTCCAGCGTCTCCACCTTCAACCGGACCTTCAAGAAGCTAAAGGGCTGCACCCCCACCCAGTACCGGGGCATGTTTCAGGTGCGGCTGGACAATCACAACCAAGGAGAGCATATCAAATGAATGAAGAGAAAGAATTGACGGAAAATACCTCCCTGCCTCCCCGGAAAAAGGGCCTCATGCGCCTG
>CAZYWM010000166.1:0-4140 GCA_964651615.1 uncultured Oscillospiraceae bacterium
GTCAATCCATGCATTTTTCAGCTTTGCGCCGCAACCTGTTCTACCCATGATTGAATCTCACTTTCCGGCGTGTCCGTAATTACATAACGGGTGAGGAAGTCGTTTGATGAATAGGGGTCGTCGCTTTTTTGCAGAATTTCTGTCAAATTCCCGGCCTCGTCAAAGCGGTAGGTGAAGAAGCGGAGGTAGCTGCTGTTCTGAGAGAAGGACATGGCAAAGGAGATTTCCCGGTCACTGATGACGCTGTAGTCGGCGGGGAAGTAGTAGCAGACGTAATCGTCAATGGACAAGACCCGCTTGACCCAGTCGCCGTAGCCAAATTCGTCGGGCTGGACGGCGCGGCTGTGATGCAGACCTTCGGCATCGTAGTAGTCCTCAACCTGGGTTTCGCCGTATTTCCAGATCACTTCGCTGAGACAGCTGCAATCCGCGTAGGGAGTACCAGAGTCACTGCTGCCAGAACCGTTGTCAAAGTATTCCTCCACCCGGTAGCTGCCGCTTTGCAGCTTCTCGATGGCGGCGTCCACCCTGGCCAGCGCTTCCTCGCCTCCCTCGCCGAACACGCCGCCGGTGGGGGCAATCTGGAATTCGGCGTACTGGATGATGGACTGGCTGCCGGAGTAGAAGTATTTGCCCATCCGGTAAACTCCCGCGCCCAGATTGCCGTAGGAATCCGACCAGTCGATGTTCAGGCTGGTGGTATGGGTGCGGATACGGATGGTATCATCGCCCCAGCTGGCGGTCTTGTCCTCACCCCCCAGCCGCTCCCAGTGGTCGCCGACTCTCTTTTCCAGCCAGTAGCTGCCGTCGGCAGTGTAGTTGGAGACGCCCACGGTGTTGGTGCCAAGCCAGACCTCTCCGCCGCTGGGCTTCAGCAGGTCGTCGTCCACCCGGAAGAAGATGCTCCAGGGAGAGTTTTCCAAGGCGGTGAAGGAGTCCTCCGGGGTGTAGCTGCCGGAACCCGGGATGGATTCGGCGAAGCGCTGCACTTCCATGCACTGGCGCTGCCGGGCGGTCACAGTGCCGTCCTGACCCAGCGCCTCTGTCAGATGGTCGATGGATGCGAGGGTGCCGTCCTCGTTGAAGCGGAAGATGTCGGTGTCCTGGAAGGATACGCCGGCAAAGTCCACCCACACGGAGCGGAAGGAGATTTCCTCCTGGCTGATGGTGGAGTCCCCTTCGGGGAAGAGAACTTTCCGGTTCTGATTCAGCCGGAAGGGGCGCTCCCAGTCGGCGCAGATATAGACAGCGTCCTCGCCGCTGTTGGAAGAGGTGCAGAACTCTCCCAGATATTGATTGAGGGTATAGCTGCCTCCCTCCTTGATGATTTGCCTCACCGGCTGGATGTTCCCGGCGGGGCTTTCCTCGCTGAGGAGCACCGAATAGGATTGCTTGCCGGTAAGAGCGTTCAGCGCGGTGGCGCAGCGCTCCAGGGCTGCTTCCTCCTGACTGGGCAGCTGCTCCCGGTAGACGCGGAAGCCGGAGTAAAATAAAGCAGTGTCCGAATCACTGGTGATGGTCTGCACAATGCGGTAATCTCCCGCACTGAGGGAGCCATAGGTAAGGCTCCAGTCCAGGTCTTTGGTGCTTACACAGGGATTGCCATCCCGGTAGAGGGCAAAGCCGATTCCGTAGTGGTCCAGAACCTGGTTGTTTCCGGACTGGCTGGGAATAGCCTCCCACGCTTCGCCGTTCCAGCGCTCCAGGTATCCGTTGGTCATTTCTATGGATTCCGAGGCGGCCATAAACCGCTCTTCAATCACATAGACCAGCTTGCAGCCCGTGGTGGAGACGGGGTCGGCAATCACCCTCACGCCCCAATCCGGGTTTTCTCCCGCGTCTGGCAGGGGGGCGGGGACAAAGTCCGCCGGGCTTTGGTGGCTGGATTCCCGGAGCTGGGCTTCGGTGTCCACCTGAACCTGGGATGCCTCGGCGGGACTGGTGATCAGGCACAGTGTCACGAATCCCACCGCCGCGATTCCCAGCATACTGATCCAGAAGCTGGGCTTGTGGTAGTTCAGCACGGACTTGATCCGGTATTTCACGCTGATCTCGCCGAAGGCCACGGGGCACGCGGCGTAGTGCACCCGGTTGGTGCTGCATTGGAGCAGGGCGGAGGAATAGGCCTTCCGCTCGTCCAGCTCCATGAATTGCACCACCCGCTCGTCGCAGGCAATTTCAATGTCCTTGCACAGCAGCACATAGGCAATCCACACCAGGGGATTGAACCAGTGCAGCGCCAGGGCCAGGAAGCCGATCACCTTGATCCAGTGGTCGCCCTTGTCCAGATGGGTGCGCTCGTGGGCCAGAATCTGTTTTTTGGTGGCGCCGGACATGCCGGTGGGTATGTAGATTTTGGGCTTGATGAATCCCAGCACAAAGGCGGTTTCAATTTTGTCCGATTCCCAGCCCCCGGGAACCTTCACCGCGTCCCGAACCTGGCGCCGCAGCCGGACATAGGAGGCGATGCTGACGATGCCGATGGCCGCTGCCACGGCGGCCCACAGGAGCAGCAGTCCCAGAGAGGGGCTGATGGGAATGGGAATGACGAGCTTGGCAGGCTGAAGGCTGAATTTGCTCGTCACCGGGATGGGCATCAGCAGCCGGATACCGGCCAGCATCCAGAGGGCGCAGATGTATTTCCTCGGCGTCTTTTTCAGCAGCAGCCGCAGCAGCATCACGGCCAGAATCACGATGCTGCCATGGAAGCTGGCGGTGAGAAGGCTCTGAAAAAACGTAATCATATTCATTCCTCCTTGAAGCTCTCGATCATGGCCTGCAACTGATCCACTTCGGATTTGGTAAGCTTCTTGCTTTTGGAAAAGGCCGCCAGGAATGCGGGCATGGAGCCCTCAAAGGTTTCCTCCATCATCTCTTCCAGCCGCTTTCTCTGGGCCTCTGCCTTGGAAATCAGACTGGTGACGATGGTGTTCTCATTCTTCACCACGCCCCGCTCCGCCAGGCGGCGGATGACGGTGTAGGTGGTGGCCTTGGACCAGCCCAGCTGCTCCTTGCACAGGCGAACCAGCTGAGTGGAGTTCACCGGCTCATTTTCCCAAAGCAGGAGACAGAAGCGGTATTCACTTTCAAAAATCTTTGGGGCCGCCATGTTGATTCCTCCTTGTTAGCCGAAATAGCTGCCGGTGGCGTTATCCACCACCTCGCCGTCGATGGTGATGCCGGTGGTGTCGTGGAGCATGAATTTGTCGCCGCCGCTGCGGGTGCCATCCTCCATCAAGCTGCCCAGGTCCCGGATGGTGGTGCCGGTGAAGGTCACGTCCTTGCAGGAGGTCATGTACACGCCGCCCCAGCTGCATTCATAGATGTCGCAGTCAATGGTCTGGATGTTCTTGGAGAAATTGGCCCAGATGCCAACCACGCCGCAGCCGTACAGGCCGCAGTTTTTGATGAGAATGTCCTGGCTGCCCCGCAGGCCGATGACGCCGCCGGCGCAGGAGCCGGGCTCAAAGGTGTGTCCGGCGGTGAAGCCTTCCAGGGTGACGGCGCTGCAATTGTCAAAATTGAGCACGTGGGCGTACCGGGGGCGGGCGGAGATGGTGTGGGCCTTGATGTCGTCGCCCTCGGCCCGGATGGTCAGGTTGTTCACATCCCGGATGGTGAGCTGAACGCCGTCGAAGACCTCTTCCCAGTAGTAGTATTCCGTGCTGGTCTCGCCGTATCCGGTGGCGGTGCTGAGATCGTAAAATTCAGCGTCCAGGATGATTTCGGTGTCCGGGGCAATGGCGGTGAGCAGCTCGTCTACAGTGGATACGTGCACCTGCTCCTGATTGCCGGTGGAGACAGGGGTGAATTCCGACTCTGCCCAGGCGGGCAGGCAGCAGCTGATGACAAGGGCCAGAAGCAGTGTTACGGTGAGCAGATAGGGGAGGGACTCGGTGATTTTCTTTTTCATGATAATGATCTCCTTTGTAAAAGATGGTCTAACGCGCTAAACCTCATGCTTGAAGTCTAACACGCTAAACCATTTTTGTCAAGGGGTATTTTTGAATTTTAAGAAATTTTAAGAAATGCCCAATCGGGAAATTGTAGTTTAGCGATTCGTTGCACACACCCGTAGGGGCGAGTCTTGACTCGCCCGTTGGGAATGTCAAAAATTTTTAGGCAGCGGGCGGGTCAAGA
>CAZYWM010000167.1:0-4113 GCA_964651615.1 uncultured Oscillospiraceae bacterium
GGCGCTGCCGCGCCAGTGGAACCAACGGAGTGCTCAAAAATCGTTAGGCAGCGGGCCGGTCAAGACCGGCCCCCACGGGCGCGGGGGATTCCTGTCGTCCGCTTAATTCCTCATTCCTAACTCCTAATTATCTTGTATCTCATATCCCATATCTCATATCTAAATAACCGCCCCGGACCGATTGGCCCGGGGCGGTTATTATGAGATTGATTATTTGCCCAGATACTCAGCCAGCTGAGCGTTGGCGGCGTCAACGATGGTGTCGATGCCGGCGGAGTTCAGCTCATCCAGGAACTTGGGCAGCTCGGTGGCGGGATCCACGGCACCGGACATCAGGTTCATGCCATACTTGGCCCACACGCCGACCACGGCGGCGGCTTCGTCGCTCACATCGGTGGAATCGAAGGCAAAGGCACCGATGGGCAGAGCCTCGGCAGAATCGTAGTAGGCCGCGAAGTCATCCCAGTAGGTCAGGCCTTCGTCGGAGGTGGCGGGCAGGATACGGATGTTGCCAACACCGTTGCGCCAGGGGGAGTAGGTGGCACGGTTCTCATCGATGAAGGTGATGGTGCCGTCCTCATTCTTGTTGTAGGTGAAGCCCTCAACACCGTAGTTGACCATGGTCATGATCTCGGGGTCGGAGTTCAGCAGGTTCAGGAACATCAGCGCCCGCTCGGGGTTCTTGGAGGAGGCGGAGATGGCCATCATAGCGCCCTGGCCGGAGGTAGCGTCCATGTAGGGAGCCGTGGTGGGAACCATGCGCACGTCGATGCCGCGGGCGGCGGAATACTCGATCTCGCAGCCGTAAGCGTAGGACTGGGTGCCGAACAGGTACTCGCCCTTGGTCTGGCAGGCGGTGCGGAAGTCGTTGGCGGTCTCGGCGTTCTGGCACTCGGGGGAGATGAAGCCCTTCTGCGCGTACTCATAGGTCTTCTCAACAAACCGCTTGAATTCTTCGGTGCCATACTTGTTGACCAGCTTGTTGCCCAGGTCGGTGGAGGGATGCTCGGCGTCGTAGTAGTAAGACAGCATGTTGGCGCTGCCCAGGTCGCCGGTGACGATGGCAGTCTTGGTGGCCATTCTCTCCAGGACAACGGCCTCGATCAGCAGGGGGTAGAAGCCGGCGCCCTTGGCGTCCTTGGCCTTCTGAAGCATTTCCTCAAACTCGGGGGAGAAGTAGTCCAGGCCGGCGGCGCAGACGGCGTCCACATCATAGCCCAGCTCGGAAAGCAGAGTGCCGTTGACATCCCAGCAATACTGGGTGGCGGTGTCCTTCAGGCCGGGAACGGCGTAAACGCCCATGCCGTCATAGCCGTTGGTGGTGGCGCAGTCCCACAGGCCCTGGGGGATCAGCTCCAGCAGGTCGGGGCCGTACTCGGGAAGCATGTCGTCCAGCTTGACCCAGTAGCCGTCACGGGCGTACTTGTTGTACTCGTTCTGGGACCAGTTGCAGGTGAAATAGATGTCGGCGGAAGCGCCGCCCTGCAGGTCGGTGGAAGCGGCAACGTCAAAGTCGCCCCAGGTGCCCCAGATGGGCTCCAGCGTGACGTTCAGCTTCTCCTGCAGGATGGGGTTCAGGGTTTCCATAACCTTCGCGGAAGCATCGGGGGTAACGTTGCTGCCGTGGAACCACATTCTCAGGGTGACGGGCTCCAGAGCCTCCTGCGCGGAAGCGGTCAGGCCCAGAGTTGCCAGGCTGCAAACCATAGCCAGGGCCAGCAGCAGTGCGAAAAACTTTTTCATGATTCATCCTCCATTTTTAATATTTACCAATCAGCGCCGCAGCACTGTATTAGCCGGGGTATCAGCCCTTCACCGAGCCGACGGTCAGGCCGGACACGATGTAGCGCTGGAAGAAGGGGTAGGCGCAGGCGATGGGCAGCACGATGAGCACCACCAGCACCATTCTCAGGCTCTGGGAGGGCATCTTGGACGACTCCATGATTGCCGCCGCGCCCAGCTGGCCTGCCATCTTGTTCAGGTACTCCGCGTTCTTCTGAATCTCCATCAGCAGAGCCTGGAGCGGCTGCAGCTGCTTTTC
This sequence comes from uncultured Oscillospiraceae bacterium, assembly GCA_964651615.1. Classification (GTDB taxonomy): domain Bacteria; phylum Bacillota; class Clostridia; order Oscillospirales; family Oscillospiraceae; genus Faecousia. Next base: position 2,042 of record CAZYWM010000167.1, read on the forward strand.
GGAGTGGATGTACAGCATGGACTGGAACCAGTCGTTCCAGTAGGCCAGGGCGTTGAGCAGGGCGATGGTGGCGATGCCGGGCTTGGCGATGGGAGCGACGATCCGGAACAGCGTGGCGTACTCACCGGCGCCGTCGATTCTGGCGGCCTCCACCAATTCCAGGGGCACGCTGCTCATAAAGAAGGTGCGCATGACGATGATGTTGAAGGGACTGACCAGCAGCGGCACGATCAGCGCCGCGTAGTTTTCACCCAGGCCCAAAATCTGGCGGGAGATGACGAAGGTGGGCACCAGACCGCCGGAGAAGATCATGGTGAAGAAGCTGAAAAAGGTGAAGAATCTGCGGTACTTAAAGTCTGGCCGGTACAGGGCGTAGGAGTACAGGGCGCACATAAATGTGCTGATGACGGTGCCCAGTACGGTAATATAGACGCTGTTGAAGAAGGAGCGCCAGATCTGGGGCATCTTCTCGAACGCATAGCGGTAGTTGTCCAGCGTCCAGGCCTGGGGGACAAAGGAATAGCCGATGTTCCGAATGGACTCCTCTGAGGACAGGGAGATGATAATGACGAAGATAAAGGGGACAATACAGCAGATGGCGAAGGCGCACAGGATCACATGGAAGACGGCTTCCGTGCCCGCGCTGACGCTGTTGCCCCGGAATGCTTTATGCTTGCCGCTCATACTGGCACCTCCTTAGAACATGCTGGAGTCTTCGTCAATCTTCTTGACGAAGCCGTTGGCCGCGATGATGCAGATAAAGGACGCCACATTCTGGATGAGGCCCACAGCGGTACTCTGCCCGATGTTGTTGGTGGTGGTAAAGATGCGGTAGATCCAGGTATCCACCACTTCGGTCACATTCAGCAGCGCGCCGTCATTCATTGGCACATTCCAGAACAGGCCGAAGTCGGCGTTGAAGATCTTGCCGATGTTCATAATAAACAGAATGGCGATCATGGTGCGCAGATTGGGAATGGTGACGTAGAGAATCTGCTGCCACTTGGAAGCGCCGTCGATGGCGGCGGCCTCAAACTGGGTGGAGTCGATGCCGGTGATGGTGGAAAGGTAGAGCATAGTGGTGTAGCCCACATCCTTCCACATCTTGGCCAGGACGATGATGTATGGCCATGGGCCGGTATTTTTGTACCAGTTGGTCACTGCCTCTCCCGCCTCCCGCTGGGCCGCTGTAATCAGGCCGTACTGGGAGCTGATGAAGGCATACAGGAAGTAGCTGACCACAACCCAGCTGAGAAAATAGGGGAAGAACATCAGCGTCTGGTAGGCCTTGGGCACGAACTTGTGGGTCAGCTCATTCATCATAATGGCGAAGGCCACGGGGATGATGATGCCGAGAATGATGAAGGCCAGGTTATACAGCACCGTGTTGCGCAGGGCAATGGCGGCCATATTGTTTTTGAAGATAAACCTGAAATTTTTCCAGCCCACCCATTTGCTGTGGATCAGGTTGCTGAAAAACGAAGGATTTCTGGGATTGACCTTATAATCCTTGAACGCCAGCACGATGCCGCCCATGGGCAGGTAGCGCAGCAGCAGCAGCCAGATGGCGGCGGGGGCCACCATGGTCAGCAGCACCAGGGTCTTCTTGTGCTTTGCCAGCCAGCCCATGCCCAGCCGCTTGGGTGCTTCCTTTAGCATGTTGCGAGCCATTGTTTCCCTTCCTTTCCATGTGAAGAATGCCGAAAAACCGCTTCGGCGTCCCCTCCTGATTTATCTATATTCTAACACCGCTTTGGTAATATGTCACGAGACGGCGTTGCTGTTTCTTGCTTTTCCTTGTTCGTTTTGACCCAATGCCGTCAAAGCCCCGTAGGGGCCGGTCTTGACCGGCCCGCTTGGGAATGTCAACAATTGTAATACTAGGCTTTGATTAAAAGTTCACAAAGATTTCCGAGGATGATTTGCGTAAAACAAGGGGTCGGATGCAGCTGGGCTGACGCCCAGCAAAGACGACAACGCTGTTTTACACAAATCAGACCGGAAAGATTGTGAGGTTTTAATCAAAGGATAGTATAAGCAGCGGGCGGGTCAAGACCCGCCCCTACAGGTAA
>CAZYWM010000168.1:0-4105 GCA_964651615.1 uncultured Oscillospiraceae bacterium
CGTTTCAGCGGAATCTTATCAAAACCTTATCAGAAGTGGTGGGCGAAACCGAAAAAGCGTTGGTATTTCAGCACTTTTCAGTTTTTTTAATTTATTCCCACTCGATGGTTCCAGTGGGCTTGGGGGTGAGGTCGTACAGGACGCGGTTGATGCCCTTGACCTCGGTGGTGATGCGGGTGACGATGCGATTCAAGAGCTCATAGGGAATGGGCTCGATGGTGGCGGTCATGGCGTCAGTGGTATTCACCGCGCGGATGATGGCGCACCACTCGTCCACCCGCTTGCCGTCCTTGATGCCAACGCTCTTCAGGTCAGGAACAGCGGTAAAATACTGCCAGACCTTGCCTGCCAGGCCGCTCTTGGCAAACTCCTCCCGCAAAATGGCGTCGGACTCCCGGACGGCTTCCAGGCGGTCACGGGTGATGGCGCCGGTACAACGAACACCCAGTCCGGGGCCGGGGAAGGGCTGGCGGTAGACCATGCCGTCGGGCAGGCCCAGCTGCTTGCCGACCACGCGAACCTCGTCCTTGAACAGAATCTTCACCGGCTCCACCAGCTGGAACTTCATATCCTCGGGCAGGCCACCGGCATTGTGATGGGCCTTGATGCCCTTTTCACTCTCCAGGATGTCGGGCCAGATGGTTCCCTGGGCCAGGAAATCAATGCCGTCCAGCTTCCGGGCTTCCTCGGCAAATACTTCGATAAATTCGCCGCCGATGATCTTGCGCTTCTTCTCCGGCTCGCTGACGCCGGCCAGCTTGTCCAGGAAGCGGTCGGTGGCATCCACGTAAACAAGATTGGCGTTCATCTGATTGCGGAACACCTCAATCACCTGCTCCGGCTCGCCCTTACGCAGCAGGCCATGGTTGACGTGGACGCAGACCAGCTGCTTCCCCACGGCCTTAATCAGCAGCGCCGCCACGACGGAGGAGTCCACACCGCCAGACAGGGCAAGCAGCACCTTCCTGTCGCCAATCTGGGCCCGCAGATCGGCAATCTGCTGGTCGATGAATGCCTGGGCCAGCTCGGGGGTGGTAATGCGTTCCATGTTTTCGGGACGTCTGTCCATTGCCATTGTTTGTTAACCTCCAAAAAAAGATTTTCTCTGAGTATATCACAAGTGTCGAATTTTGGGAAGTATTTTTTTATTTAATCATATCCCATATGGATCATAGTGTTCAGCCTTTGACTGAAATTCGCATAATTTTAATATTTTCATATCATCATCAAAATCTGCTATTGTGACACCGTCAAAGCCATCAACCACACCATCATAGTCACACTTAAAATACCATTCTGCGATCAGCGTCTGATTTTGTTCAAATGTACGCTTAATTGTCCATTCCAGCACTTGTCCCCTATCATTCCAATCTTCAAACCACTTCAGAATTTGCAACAAGCCGTGATATTCAGGCCCATAGCATTCGCTATACAAAGCATTTTCGGAAAAAATCTGCTTTACGCTCTGAATATCCTTATTAATCCATGCCTGAAAATATTTCTTAATAATATCTGCTTTCATGCGCTACCTCCATTCACATTCATCAAATTTATAGAATTGGATATATCACGAGTACTTCATCCGGTTGGGAATCGAATTTGGTCTTGAGGCGGACTGACGTCCGTCAAGGGCGATAACGCAGCCATGTGGATCCATCCAGCCCAAGAACGGGTTCAATTCCTGGCTGGATGGAGTACAAGGCCTGTGGGCGTGGTATTGAGGACACGGTTGATACCCCCTGCGGCTGGCGATTTGGTGCAGGAGCTCATAGTGGGATGGGCCCGATTGCTTATTAACCATCAAAATCAGATTCTTTTGAGAGTATATCACAAATGTCGAATTTGGGGAAGTAGTTTTTATCAAGCCTCGAAAAAACATCAGCGGGATACGATTTATTGAGAAGCTGCTTCGCGCGCTGGATAGATATACCGGACTTCTCGCAAATCCTTACCGCCGATATTCACCTCTAAGAAATCGTCGGTTCGTGAGAAACCAAATTCCTCATAAAAATGGATTGCCCTGGCATTTTCTTCCAGAACCCATAGAAAAATATTCTCGTACCCTTGCTCTCTCAGTTCTGAAACAGCGGACTTCATCAGTTTTTTTCCATAGCCCTTTCCCAGATGCTCTGGCAGCAGGTAAATTGAAATAACTTCCCCCCAGCCAGGAAACCGCTCTAAACGGGATTCACTGAAGCTGCATGTTCCCACCATTTTGCCATCTTCAACGCAAACCAATGTTTTTCGCTTGGGGCTGTTTATGTTTGGCGCCCACCTGCCTTCTGGAATTGCGTCAAGATATGATTGCGGTATGATTCCCTTGTATGCGAATTTCCAGCTTCTCTCAAATATTCTGCTAATTGCCATTGTATCGTCAGACGATTCAACAAAACGAATTTCCATCACGCACACTCCACATATTTTTTCGATAAGATACTTACGTCCGCTGAAAAACGAAAGGCGCTGCATACGAAAAAGGAACCCGTAGCGGGTTCCTTTTGATGGGCAAAATCAGGCCATTTCCAAGGTCAGCTGCTTGCCGCCCAGGATGTGGAAATGCAGGTGGGGGACGGTCTGCCCGGCGTCTTCGCCGCAGTTGGAGACCACCCGGTAGCCTCCTGTCAGGCCCTCGGCAGCGGCAATTTTCGGAATCACCTCAAAAATGTGGGCCACCAGAGCGCTATTTTCCTCTGTCACGCCGTTGCAACCGGGGATGTGAGTTTTGGGAATCACCAGAATGTGGGTGGGCGCCTGGGGAGCGATGTCCCGGAAGGCGAAGACCAGGTCGTCTTCATAGACCCTGGCAGAGGGGATTTCTCCTCTGATGATTTTGCAGAAAAGGCAGTCGTCCATTTTCTTTTCCTCCTCATGTAATTTTACATTCCAAAAACGTGCAGGCCCACCATGCTCACCGTGGTCATAATCACCGCCGCCAGCACCACACCGGCGGAGACGGAAATGGCGGTCTCCTTCACGCCCATGTTCAAAAAGCTGGCGCCCAGCGTACCGGTCCAGGCGCCGGTGCCGGGAATGGGCACGCCCACAAACAGCGTCAGCGCGGCCATCAGCCCGAATTTCCCCGCCTTGCCGGAGAGCTTGGCCCCGGCCTTCTCCCCCTTGTCACGGAAGAACCGGCAGACGCCGCCAATGAAGCGCTTGTTCACGCCCCAGAGCAGAAACTTCCGGGCAAAGAAGTAAATCACCGGCACGGGAATCAGATTGCCCACCGCGCAGACCACAATGGCGTGGGTCGGCTCAATGCCCATGCCAACGGCAATGGGGATGGCGCCGCGAAGCTCAATTAATGGAACCATGGAAACAAAGAAAACCGCAAGATAACGAAGAAGCATCGGTGGCCCCCCAAGGAAAATTACTGATTTCCTCGATTGTATCACAGGTTTTGTATTTTTTCAACAAAAAAGTCGGAGCAAATTTTAACATTTCATTAAGAATCTGCTCCGACCTTATTAACTTAGGCAGGGACAGCTTCCTTGACAATGACGTAGCCGTCCACCAGGTTTGCTTTTTCCAGCGTGCCCTCAATGGACATCTGGCGCTCCATCAGGTCGGTAAGAATCACCATACCGTCATGGCACTCGATGGTCATGACATTTTTCATCAGCACGGTCTCAGGGGCCATGCTGTTTTTATAAACGGTAGAAAGACACATATCCTTTATCCTTTCAGGCTGGACAGCACCACGGTCAGACGCATGTTGCCCTTTTCAAAATCGGAGACAGCGGCCATCACCTGCTCGTAGGCGGTGTGGTTTCCAGCCTGGTCCAGCTGTACGGCCAGATCGGCCAACTCCCGGGCGTGGGCGGCGTTGTGACCCACCATATACTGCATCAGGGCCATCAGCTCCTCCATGGGGGTGTGCTCGCAGGGGGTAGCGCAGCCGTCGCAGCTATGGGAACACTCATGATCGTGGTCATGGGGAATGCCCAGGGCATGGAGCTCCTCGTGGGTGTGGGGGTGCTCATGATCGTGGGGATGCTCGTGGGTGTGGGAATGAACGGTACCGTCGGCATGGGTATGCTCATGAGCATGTTCGTGCTCATGGACACCGCCGGCGACGTGATCGTGATCCAGGTGCATAATTAAG
>CAZYWM010000169.1:0-4101 GCA_964651615.1 uncultured Oscillospiraceae bacterium
TCTGTCATCGCTTTTTCCCTAACCCGCCCGGTAACGCTCTTGCGGTTGTAGCATTACCCAGAACCAGGCAGGGCCGGAGCCAAACTCGCACGAAGCTGGTCTGTCATCGCTTTTTCCCTAACCCGCCCGGTAACGCTCTTGCGGTTGTAGCATTCCCCAGAACCAGGCAGGGCCGGAGCCAAACTCGCACGGGGAGGGCCTGTAGAGATATAAGATATGGGATATGAGATAATTAGGAGTTACCCGTAGAGGCGAGTCTTGACCGGCCCCTACGGCTGCGTAAGAAAAATTCCTAATTCCTAACTATCTCCTGTCTCGTATCCCATATCTCATATCTCATATCTCATATCTCCACCCTCCCATGTTTTCCCCGCAAAGTAGAAAAAAGCCCGGGGGTGGGCACCGGAATCCGGTCGCGCTGCCCACCCCCGGCGCAATTGCTCAAAGGGGAAAGAGGGATCTGCCGGGGCATTGAAGCGCCCGGGTATGGATTGGGCTGATCAGCCGGCGTAGCTCAGGCCGAAGCCGGAGACATAGTGGTTGCCGTCAGCATCCATGTAAGCGTAGCTGCCGCCGTTGACACCGGCCAGGACCTCCGCGTCGATGTACTGATCCTTTGCGTAGCCGGGTACGTCGTTGGGGGAAGCGCAGATTTCAGCGATGGTGCCGTCGGACAGCTCCACGCCGTCGGTCAGGGCGATGACGGACTCATCGGAGACCATGGTCACGGACAGGCCGCCCACAGGATTGAAGGCGCCCACGATGACATCCATCTGAGCCTTCTGGGACAGGGCCAGAGAGCCGGAGTTCACATTGCCGTTGTTGGTGGCGGTGTACTGGGCCAGCAGCGCGTCGCAGTGGGGCTCCAGGTTGGTCAGAATCCAGGGAGAGGTGATGACGATGGAAGCCACGACCTTGCCGCCGTTGCCATGGACCGTCTCGGCGATCTTGGCGATCTTGTCCACATCGGCCAGAGTGGTCACTTCGATGTCGGTGCCAATGCGCTTGTTGGTGGCGCCGTTGCCATTGCCGATACCGGCGACGGGGCCGGCAGTGCCGGCGGTGTCACGCTCGGGAACGGTGTAGTCTTCCACCAGACCCAGCACGCCCTCGGAGGCGCCGGCGGAGGTGGAGTTGGTGGCGGAGGGCTCAACGTACAGGTAAGCAACCTCGGCGTCCTTGTAGCTGTCCACGATTTCAAAGCCCTGGGCCTCGAACAGCGCGGTCATGGCGGCCACGGTGGCGTTCTCGGGATCGGACTCCATGCCGTCCTTGGTGAAGGAGGCCACGAAGACCTTGGTGCCGGCGTTGGCAGCCAGAGGCAGCGCGTTGTCGCTGTTCTTCATCAGAACGGTGGCCTTCAGGTGCATCTGGTAAGCCTGGTCAACGGCGGTGGACATATTGGTGGAGCGGACATCGTCGGCAGCCTCATAGTCCAGATAGTTGTTATCGAACAGGCCCTGCTTGAACAGCTGGGTGGAACGGTTGATGGTGGCGCGGTCCAGGTCTTCCTTGGGCAGCAGGCCGCTCTCAACAGCCTCCACAATGGCCTGGGGAGCCAGCTCGCCGCCGATGGCGTCGGTGCCGGCAGAGATCAGGGCAGCGAAGCGCTCCACCTGATTCATGTCCTCAGCGCCGTAGCACTGCTGCTGGGTGATGCCGGAGTCGGACTGGATGAAGCCCTTGAAGCCCATGACGCCCTGGAGCAGGTCGGTGATGATGGTCTTGTTGTAGGCGGAGCCGATGGCCTCGGGGACCACCTCGATGGAAGCGCCGGTGCTGGGATTGGTATAGGTCTGGGGGACGGAGCGGGCGTCGGTGGTGTCGCGGGAGTAGCAGGGCATGATGGCGCCTACACCGGCGTCACAGGCAGCCTGGAAGCCCACCAGCTGATAGTTCTGCAGAGAACCCTCGGTGGGGTACAGCCGCCACTGGCCCTGGGTGGTGTGGGACTCGAAGCCGTTTTCTGCGGCGCCGTCGCCGGGGAAGTGCTTGGCGGACAGGATGACGGACTTCTCGTTGGCGCCCTCGGTGCCGTTCTGGTAGCCTTCCACCAGGGCGGCGATGATGGCGGCGGTCACGTTCTCACGCTCGCCGTAGGTGCCGGCGTTGCGGGGCCAGCGGGGGTCAGTGACCAGGTCGATCTGAGGACCGTAGACGAAGCTCAGGCCCTGAGCGCGCCACATATCCCGGTCGATCTCGGCGTAGGCCTTCACGGCGGAGGCGTCGATCTCGCCGCTCTCCAGGTCGGAGTCAGCAATCACGGCAGCGGCCATGCCCAGAGAGTCGGGGAAGCCGGCGGAGATGGGGTTGGAGATCAGGGTGTAGGGGATGGCGGGAGTGCCGGCCTTGGCGGAATCCCACTCGGCGATGGTGGTGGCGATGTTGGTGTACAGGGCCACCACGGAGGCGTCGTAGCTCAGGCCGCCGCGGTAGACACCGGCGCGGATTTTGCCGTGGGTGAGAACCTGGTCGTCACTGCGGGCGAAATAGGAGGCCTCGGGGTTGTACATGGTCAGGTTCTGGGACTTCTCGCCCTCGGGAACCATGGTCATGACCTTTGCGGGGTCGATGTTGCCATTCTCGTCCTTCACGTCAGCCAGCTTGTTGCTGACGGGGATGACCATCAGAGCATTCAGGACAAAGCCTGCCTGCTCCGCCAGAGTCATCTTGGTAGCCAGGTCGGCAGCACGGACCTCGGCGGGCAGCTCCCAGTTCTCGAAGTCGTCGAGCTCGTGGTCGTTGTCCATGTCCTTGTAATACTTGCCGTCCTTGACGATGACGCCGACGGTGGTGACGCCGATGGTGGGGCCGTCTTCATTCTCGTAGAAAGCGGGCTCCAGATAGGTAACGGTGGGGTCAACCGTAGCGGGGTCGTAGGGAGCTGCGATGTAGTCCTGATCACCGGCCAGAGCCACGGAAGCCATGGACGCGGTGAGGGCCAGCGCAAGCAGGAAGCAGACAATTCTCTTCATGTACGGATTCTCCTTTTGTAGCATTTTATTCCGGGGATGCCGCGCGATAGCACCCCAGATTCTGCTTTTATCATATCACAACACCGGCCTGAAATAAAGTGGCCTGTCTCGAATACCCACCGCCAAAACGTCAAACAGTCTTTTGTCCGTTCACAGTAGTCTTTTGTCGTGAATGCACAATTTTCAGGACCGCACCGGCGTTTTTTTGTCCATATAGGCGGAAAAGCGGGTCTGGATTTCCTTCCGGTGAGATTTGGACACCGTGACCTTGGTATCGCCCAGCATCACGTGATCGCTCCGGATTTCGGTGACATAACGCAGATTTACAATGAAGGAGCGGTTGCAGGCAATGAAGCGGTTGTGATCCAGCTTGGCATAGACGTCGGCCAGCCGCCCCCGTTCGCTGTAGTCGCCGTTCACGGTGTGGTACACCAGATTGTGGTCAAAAACCTCCACATAGGTGATGTCGTTGGCGCAGACGCTGGCGGTGCCGTTGGGGAGCTTCAGGGCCAGGAAGGTGCTGGACCGGTTCTCCAGCCGCTGGATGGCCTTGTCCAGGGCGGCGCACACCTGTGCGGGCTCCGCGGGCTTGAGCAGGAAATCCAGGGCGTCCACGGCGTAGCCCTTGATGGCCAGCTCCGCCAGCCGGGTGATGAAAATCAGCTGGGCATCGCTGCCGAGCTTGCGCATGATCCGGGCGGTTTCCAGGCCGTCCAGCCTGTCCAGCTGAATGTCCATGAAAACAATGTCACTGTTTTCGGAGCTGCGGACAAAATCCATGCCGCTTCTGTAGACCCTTTCCGCGTAGGCCGTGCCGGTGCGGCGAAAATAGTCCTCCAGAATCGAATGCAGCCTGGCAGCGTCCTGCTCGGAGCGGTCTACAATTGAAATCAGCAGCATGGTGTTATCTCCTGTTCTGTATTTTGTAACATGTCAGCTTCGTGGAGAGATAAATTGTAATTTGGCGGGCAGGGCCCGCAGCCAATTTCGCACGGGGCTGGTCTGTCATCGCTTTTTCCCTGACCCGCCCGGTAACGCTTTTGCGGTAAATTTTTCTGAAAGCTTTCTCCCTGTTGCCAAGTGCGCGCCGGGAAGGGCCAGGGGAGGGCGGCTTTGGCGCGCGGGA
>CAZYWM010000170.1:0-4078 GCA_964651615.1 uncultured Oscillospiraceae bacterium
TGGCAGGGCATAAGCGTTGAAATCCGAACCATCGGATGTGGCGGATTGGAGGTCGGTGTAGGAAACCTGTTTGCCGCCGCGGATGTTGTAGAATACAATGATTCGGTCATCATAGAGATAGACGGAATTGATGAAGGTGTCGATGATGCGGCGGCAGAAATCGGGGTCGGTGGGGTTCCCGGAGCAGATGCTTTTCAGCCATGCCAAAACCTCCGCTTCGGTGATCTGGATACCGGCGGCAATGCGGAGGCGGGACAGATCGGCTTCGCCATCTTCCTTCTGAGCGGCGATTATCTCCATGCGGTCGTTCAACTTTGCCCGCGCAACCTTGGGAGCATCAAGCAGGGCATCCACCAGTTTGTCGAGCTCCCGGTCAAGCTGACGAAGTTGCTTTTCCATTTGCTCTATTCGGGAGCCTGAGAATTCTTTTTGATATTCTGCAACGACGGCTTTTGCTACCTGGGCGGCACGGGAAGGGGTGAGAACGTACTGCAATGTCTGCTCAACGACATACTGCTCAATGAAATCTTTCCGCTCGTTTTTCTTGTGGCAAGTGTGCTTCTTCTTTTTGGCGGCGCAGGCGTAATAATGATAGACCGTTCCACGGCGGCCTCTGCCGCACTCTCCTACCATGGGAGCACCACAGCAGCCGCAGAACGCCTTTCCTTGCAGAAGATAATCTTCTTTCGCCTTTTTTGCCGCAGGGGCCCGCATTCTACTGTCAAGGATACGGTTCGCTTTTTGGAAAACTTCATCCGAAACGATGCGGGGAAACAGGCCCGGGACGGGAACCTGATTGTAGCAGTAATTGCCAATATAGGCGGTGTTTCGGATGGCACGGGCAAGGCAGGATACGGAGATTGGCTTACCGTCCTTTGCGCGGATGCCACGATTGTAGAGCTCGTCAGATATTTGCTTCATGGGGACATTTTCAGCGGTTTTCTCGAACACAAACCGCATGGCCTGGGCGTTCTTTTCGTCAATCTCCATTTTTCCATCACTGGCTTTGCGGTATCCGCGCAGGACGTGACCGCCGCAGAAGAGGCCCTTGGCAACATTTTCCCGCTGCCCCCGCTTGACGTTCTGGGACAGGTTGGCGGAGTAATATTCCGCCATGGATTCCAGAAGCCCCTCCAGGATGATGCCCTCCGGACTGTCGGTGATGTTCTCCTTGACGGACACCACCTTGACGCCGTACTTTTTCAGTTTTGCTTTGTAGATGGCGCTGTCGTAACGATTGCGAGCAAAGCGATCCAGCTTCCAGACGATGATCATCTGAAACTGCTTTTTCTGGGCGTCGGCAATCATGCGCTGAAAATTGGCACGGGTGTCTTTGGTTCCTGTGGTAGCCCGGTCGATGTATTCGTCAATGACAGCGATTCCCTGCTGTCGGGCCCATTCGTAGTTGTCGCGGAGCTGCCCTTCGATGGACTGCTCGGTTTGATTATGGGAGGAGTAGCGGGCGTATATTACTGCGTTCATTGTTTTCTCCTTGACATTCCCACCCCTCTTTGGTACAATGAAGGGGCATTTTGGACAAGTGGTGTTGGCCGATTTGCAGCCCCTGCCCGGGAAACCGGGCGGGGGTTTCTTTTTTAGTGAATTTGCGTTTGCGCGTTTGCATATGCCGCTTGATTTACAGAGTTCTTTCCTGGCTGGCCCAATTTTATGAACCATCCGGGCCGATTATTCAATGCTTTTGCATTTTTTGCATAAACCGGCTTTGCGCCATCGACGACAACCTCCTTGATAAAGGAATCTGCGTTCGGCCCTCCCAGAATCCAGAAGCAGCCTCCGGATGGCGTCTTATCGACGTATTCCATGCTTTTGCTATCCAAGAATGCGATCAGATCGGTTTTGGTGAAGGGAGTTTCTCTGCGCTCTGATGATTCGCTTCCGGCGACGCGGGGCTTTTTATTATACATTCCGCCATTTGCCGCCTGGGGCAATCTGATGTAAGTGTCTTTCTTAATATGGAATTCCACAATGCGGCCACTCTTTTTCAGGGCGTTATAACAATACTCAATTTCTTTCAAGGTATAGCCATCAAACGGATGGCGGAAGAGCTCGGATACGAGAATCTGGGATTCCTCGGACAAACGGCGGAGCAGCAGCGAATCCAATTTTTCCATTCTTTCTTTCACGGACCCTAGCTTGGTAGCGATGCCGCCAAGCCGCATTTCCAGTTCCCTCCTGGAACTCATGCGGGGCTCATACCGATCTCCAATGAACATCTTCATATATTCCAGCGGGTCTACGCCGAAACGCTCTTTTAGATTCAACTGATTGTAGCCATCGTAATTCCGCAGGCACTGGGAAAACAGGGATGGGAGATTATCGACATCGGAAAAGCTTCCGTCTGTGAGAACGATAGAAAAATAGTTTGCAAAAAAGTGGGTGAGGAAATCATCCGCTTTTTCCTTAACCGCTTCCACGGACTCCCGAACTGGTGCGGACTCCGGGACCGATGCTGGCTTCTGGACCGGGGAGGAATCGGCGGCGGGGGAGGGCGACGTGTTTTCTGAAATGGCAGGATCAGAAGAACTGCACTGGGCTTCCGGGGATTTGCTGGGTTTTACGCTTTCTGCTTTCTGCGTACTTCTTCCCGGATTGCGCCGGGAAGCATTGGAGCTTTTCGACGCTGCTTTCTTCTGCGCGATCAGATCATTCACCCTGGAGCGCTGAATGGCGCACCGGTTCCGGTAGCTCGACAAGTCATAGCGGGGGTATCTGCTGGACATACCACGGACGGCTTCCTCCATGGCAGAAACGTACTTGTCTATGGTTTCGATCCGCTTGCAATAGATGGCCTGCCGCTCCAATTTGTCGAAGGTTTGCTGGAAGGCATCTGTAACAGAGGTCCCTTTGGACGCGCCAATCGCCCTCCCGCCGTCTGACGGAACAACCTTGAATGTGGCGCTTTGCCTGGCGTTCGGGTTTGTAGCATTGTTTACCGCATTCGCAATGGCGTAGAAGACGCATAAGCCAAAGAATAATCCAATTATAACGAGGAAATCTTTCATTCTGTGTCTGCTCCTCCCGGCTTGCAGAAAGTTGATATAATCATTTGGGCGGCGGTTCCGGTGGGCTTTGGCGGTTTGGCAGCGCTGGGCTTCTGCCCGCTGGACTTGCGGCTGGACCGGCTGGCCTCTCTTATTGTCAAAAGCGAGGAGAGAACCAGAAAGAAAAAGCCAGGAAGAAACAGCAGAAACCGCATTGAGAGACCTCCTTCTTATGCAAGATTTTCACCTTTTTACCGCCTGGATAGCAAAATAGTTCATCCCGTCGTCTATGCCCTCTACAGTATTAGGCTCGATATATACATAACTAATAAAATAATCGTAATTCCCTGAGTAAGCAAGCCATCTTTTGGGCGATTCAATCAATTCCAGATTATTTTCTGCAATTTCTGAAAATTTGGGTAATATTTCAGTATCCCACAATTCAATAATTTTATCGAGTGCGCTTTTGGAACTGCTTAACCCATATTTACTTCCAAGCTTTAATAGCCTTTCATCTAGATCATCGTATTCCAAAACAGACATGGCAGCGAACATTTTCATCGCTGTTTCTGTTTCATCTCCAGATTTTGGCGAATCGGAGTAAAGCGTCATTGTGATAGAAGAAATCGTAAAATCTTCCATGCTTAATTCTATCGAGCCAAAGGAAGATTGAATGCAAGGTTCCTCAAATAGATCGGGTCTGAGTGTATATTGAATCGGGCAAAAATCAAGAGTGTATCCGTCTTCCACTTTCATCACTTCGCCGAGCTCCAATAGCCTTTTTGTTGCAAGTTCTTCAAATTCAATCAGATACCGTACATCCGTCTTTTCATCAGAAGGAGGATACGCACTGGCGGCGGGCGGAATCATTAAAAGCAGCGCGGCAAGGAATACGGTGATGCGCCTAAACAATTTCATATTATCCCTCCAAACCAAGCTATAATTTATATTATACATATTAGAATAAATTCTAAAAATAGTCAACTACTTACACGAAATATTCTATTATAAGCGAAAACTCTTTATAGCGCATAGAATAGCGGTAAACAAAGAAAAGGAGGGGCCGCTATGATTGA
>CAZYWM010000171.1:0-4064 GCA_964651615.1 uncultured Oscillospiraceae bacterium
GAAGAATTGCATAGTCCCCGGCGATGTCGATCACAGTGCAGGTATCGGTCATAAAGTTGCTCCTTTCTCCAATTCTGATTGTGGGTGAAGCTTGTGGATAATTCTAAGGCTGGCTTCGACGTGCATGATCCAGTGCCGGGAAAGGGGCATTTTCAGCAGCCCCTTCACATCCTTGCCACACCAGTAGTCTATCAGCCAGGCGGCGCACTCGTCAGAACTGACTGTTTTGGTCTGAATCAGGCGGTCTTTGTCTGCCTGGGAGAAAGAGGCTTTTGCTTCCTGATAGGTTAGAGAGGTGAGCCATGCGTCATCCTGATTCTTCACATCATGAATGTATTGATATAGCCCATCTATGCGCAGTTCCCTGGAAAAGGCGACTATCTGCTCCTTCGCCAGTTCATTTCCAGTGGTGATGAGGGAGGCATGAAGCTTTTCTTGATAGCTCCCAGAAAAAAGAATCTGTGCTTGATTCCGGATTAGGGTGTTTACAACAATGTCTTCAATTCGGAAAATGTGCCACAGGGAATACGCCACGGTTTTGTTGTGATAGCCATTGGCGTTGGGGAAGGGCATGGCAGAAAAATCCTCAGGGGAGAGAACTGTCCTCCAGGAATCAATTTCAGTCATCAGTGTGTCCCGCAGGGAAATCAATTCGGAGATCGCATCAGCAAAGGTGGCTTGCTTCAGCTTTGCCTGGATGGCTTGGTTTGCGGCAGACCATTCCTTGTTCATAGAATTATCCTCCGTTTCAAAAAAATCCCTCCCCCGTTGCCGGGGGAGGGACGATGTGTTAGGGATTAGTCCTTGTACATCTCAACCAGCTTGTTCAGATGCTCCCAACGCTCCTTGGCGGCAGCCTCGTTCTTGGCGAACAGATCGGTTGCGCGGTCGGGGAACTCGCGGGTCAGACGGCTGTAGCGGGCCTCGTTCATCAGGAAGGCCTGGTAGCCATCCTTGGGGGCCTTGCTGTCCAGCTGGAATTTGCCGGTTTCCTTGGAGGGATCGAACCGGAACAGGTTCCAGTAGCCGCATTCCACAGCCTTCTTCATCTCGGCCTGGCAGTTGGTCATGCCGCCCTTGATGGAGTGCATCTCGCAGGGGGCGTAGCCGATGATCAGGGAAGGACCATTGTAGGCCTCGGCCTCGGTGATGGCCTTGATGGTCTGAGCGGGGTTGGCGCCCATGGCCACCTGAGCGACATACACATAGCCGTAGCTCATGGCGATCTCGGACAGGGACTTCTTCTTGGTCTCCTTGCCGGAGGCGGCGAACTGCGCCACCTGGCCGATGTTGGAGGCCTTGGAGGCCTGTCCGCCGGTGTTGGAGTAAACCTCGGTGTCGAAGACGAAGACGTTCACGTCCTTGTTGGAGGCCAGCACATGGTCAACACCGCCGAAGCCGATGTCGTATGCCCAGCCGTCGCCGCCGAAGATCCACACGGACTTCTTGGACAGGTATTCCTTCTTGGACAGGATTTCCTTCACGGTGTCGCAGCAGACGTTGGCTTCCAGGTTGGCAACCAGGGCGCGGGTGGCAGCCTTGTTGGCCTCGCCGTCGTTGTAGGTGTCCAGCCAAGCCTGGCAGGCAGCCTTGCGCTCCTCGCTGGCGGTGTCGGCCATGACAGCCTTGACCTTGTTAGCCAGGGACTCCCGGATGACAGACTGGGCGGTGTACATACCCAGGCCGTGCTCGGCGTTGTCCTCAAACAGGGAGTTTGCCCAGGCGGGGCCGTGGCCTTCCTTATTCATGCAGTAGGGAGAGGTAGCGGCGGGACCGCCCCAGATGGAGGAGCAGCCGGTGGCGTTGGAGATGTACATCCGGTCGCCGAAGAGCTGGGTCACGAGACGGGCATAGCTGGTCTCGGCGCAGCCGGCGCAGGAGCCGGAGAACTCCAGCAGGGGCTGCTTGAACTGGCTGCCCTTGACGGTGTTGTCCTGCATGTCGGGCTTCATGGAAACCTTGGAGACCATGTAGTTCCACACATCCTGCTGATTCAGCTCGGACTCCTGGGGAACCATGGTGATGGCCTGAGTGGGGCACACGCCGACGCAGACACCGCAGCCCATGCAGTCCAGAGGAGACACGGCCATGGTGTAGCTGTACTTGCCCTTGCCCTTACCGGCCTTCACAGGCACGATGTGGGCAGCGGCGGGAGCGGCGGCAGCCTCTTCCTCGGTCAGAGCGAAGGGACGGATGGTGGCATGGGGGCAGACATAGGCACAGTTGTTGCACTGGATGCACTTGGTCTCGTCCCAGTGGGGAACGGTGACGGCAACGCCGCGCTTCTCGTAAGCGGCAGCGCCCAGGGGGAACTGGCCGTCGGCCAGGCCGTCGAAGGCGGAGACGGGCAGGCTGTAGCCGTCCATCTTGCCGATGGGGTTCAGAATGTTCTTGACAACAGCCACGGTAGCGGCGGGGCCTTCCAGCGCCACGTCGGCGGGAGCGGCCTCGGCGGTAGCCCAGGAGGCGGGCACGTCCACCTTCACAAAGGCGGTGGCGCCGGCGTCGATGGCATTCCAGTTCTTCTCAACCACGTCCATGCCCTTCTTGGCGTAGGAGTGCTCGGCAGCGTCCTTCATGTACTTCACGGCGTCCTCAGCCGGCATCACGTTGGCCAGGGTGAAGAAGGCGGACTGCAGAATGGTGTTGGTCCGCTTGCCCATGCCAACCTTGATGGCCAGGTCGATGGCGTTGATGGTGTACAGCTGGATGTTGTTCTCGGCGATGTAGCGCTTGGAGGCGGCATCCAGGTGATGCTCCAGCTCCTCCAGGTTCCACTGGCAGTTGATCAGGAACACGCCGCCGGGCTTCACGTCCTGGACGATCTTAAAGCCCTTGGTGATGTAGGAGGGGTTGTGGCAGGCGACGAAGTCGGCCTTGTTGATGTAGTAGGGGGACTTGATGGGGTTGTCGCCAAAGCGCAGGTGGGAAACGGTGACGCCGCCGGTCTTCTTGGAGTCGTACTGGAAGTAAGCCTGCACGTACTTGTCGGTGTGGTCGCCGATGATCTTGATGGAGTTCTTGTTGGCGCCGACGGTGCCGTCGCCGCCCAGGCCCCAGAACTTGCACTCGATGGTGCCTTCCGCGGCGGTGTTGGGGGAGACATGCTCCTCCAGGGAGAGGTTGGTCACATCGTCAACAATGCCGATGGTGAACTCGTGCTTGGGGTTCTCCTTGGCCAGCTCTTCGTACACGGCGAAGATGGAGGCGGGATGGGTATCCTTGGAGCCCAGGCCGTAACGGCCGCCGATGACGGTCACGTTGTTGCAGCCAACCTTGGCCAGAGCCATGACCACATCCTGGTACAGAGGCTCACCCTGGGAGCCGGGCTCCTTGGTGCGGTCCAGGACAGCGATCTTCTGAACGGTGTCGGGGATGGCGGCCAGCAGCTTCTCGGCGCAGAAGGGCCGGAACAGGCGGACCTTCACCAGGCCGACCTTCTCGCCGTGGGCGTTCAGGTAGTCGATGACTTCCTCGGCCACGTCGTTGATGGAGCCCATGGCGACGATCACCCGGTCAGCGTCGGGAGCGCCGTAGTAGTTGAACAGCTGATAGTTGGTGCCCAGCTTCTCGTTGACCTTGTTCATGTACTTTTCCACGATGGCGGGCAGCGCCTGGTAGTACTTGTTGCAGGCCTCACGATGCTGGAAGAAGATGTCGTCGTTCTCGTGGGAGCCGCGCATGGCGGGACGCTCGGGGTTCAGGGAGTGCTTGCGGAAGGCTTCCACAGCATCCATGTTCACCATGTCTTTCAGGTCGTCATAGTCCCAGATGGCGATCTTCTGGATCTCGTGGGAGGTACGGAAGCCGTCGAAGAAGTTGATGAAGGGGACCCGGCCCTCGATGGCGGCCAGGTGGGCAACGGCGCCCAGGTCCATGACCTCCTGCACGTTGGTCTCGCACAGCATGGCGAAGCCGGTCTGACGGCAGGCGTACACGTCGGAGTGGTCGCCGAAGATGTTCAGCGCCTGGGTGGCGACGCAGCGGGCGGACACGTGGAACACGCAGGGCAGCAGCTCGCCGGCGATCTTATACATGTTGGGGATCATCAGCAGCAGGCCCTG
>CAZYWM010000172.1:0-4061 GCA_964651615.1 uncultured Oscillospiraceae bacterium
CGCAGATAAAGATTCCCCCAAAGCACCGGCCTCCCACAGAAGCCGGTGCTTTTTTTATCTTGTATCTCGTATCCTATATCTTATATCTTCCCCAACGGCGGAAATAATCACCCGTTTTTGCCGCTTTCGGGGAGCATTTTTGTGGGGAACGGAAAAAATGGGGCCCTCTCAAAATAATGGTTGTAAGTTTGAAGAAAATGATGTAAAATGTTAGAAGTATCTTTACGCTTATTTTTGCGAAATTTTCGTTTTGGAGGTTATAATAATGGAAAAACCCATTGTACTTGTGATTATGGACGGCGTTGGCAAGGGTGATGGCGGCAGCGGCGACGCTGTGGCCGTGGCCAAGACCCCCACGCTGGATCATCTGCTGGCCACCTGCCCCCACACCTGGCTGAAAGCCCACGGCACCGCCGTCGGCCTGCCCAGCGATGAGGACATGGGCAACTCCGAGGTGGGCCACAACGCGCTGGGCTGCGGCCAGGTCTATTCCCAGGGCGCCAAGCTGGTGGGCGAGAGCATCGAAAACGGTGTGCTCTTTGCCTCCGAAACCTGGAAGAACCTGGTGGAGAACGCCAAGTCCGGCAGGGCCATGCACTTTTTGGGCCTGCTGTCCGACGGCAACGTCCACTCCAACATCTCCCACCTGATTGCCCTGCTGAAGGCCGCCAAGGCCCAGGGCGTGAAGCGGGCCTACTGCCACATCCTGCTGGACGGCCGTGACGTGCCTGCCACCTCCGCTCTGGAGTATGTGGCCCAGCTGGAGGATGTCCTGGCAGAACTCTCCGCCGATGGAGCGGACTACGCCATCGCCTCCGGCGGCGGCCGGATGCAGATCACCATGGACCGCTACGAGGCAAACTGGGCCATGGTGGAAAAGGGCTGGCGCACCCATGTTCAGGGCCAGGGCCGGATGTTCGCCTCCGCCAAGGAGGCCATCGAGACCTACCGGGCGGAGACCGGCTGCATCGACCAGGATCTGCCCGCCTTTGTGGTTGCCCGCAATGGCCAGCCCGTGGCGAAGATCGCCAACGGGGACAGCGTGATCCTCTTCAATTTCCGGGGCGACCGGGCTCAGGAGATTTCCCTGGCCTTTGACCGGAAGGATTTTGACAAGTTTGACCGGGGAGACTACACCGGCGTCCAGTTCGCCGGGATGCTGCAATACGACGGCGACCTGAAAATTCCCGAGCACTATCTGGTTCAGCCCCCCGTCATCAAGAACACCCTCACCGAGCGGCTGTGCCAGGCGGGCATCCATGAGTACGCCCTGTCCGAGACCCAGAAATACGGCCACGTCACCTATTTCTGGAACGGCAACCGCTCCGGCAAGGTGGACGAGAACCTGGAGGTCTACGAGGAGGTTCCCTCCGATGTGATTCCCTTCGAGCAGGCGCCTGCCATGAAGTCCAAAGAGATCACCGAGAAAATGGTGGAGAACATGGCGTCTCACAAGTTCCAGTTCCTGCGCTGCAACTACCCCAACGGCGACATGGTGGGCCACACCGGCGTGATGGAGGCGGTTGTCTACGCCATGGAGTGCGTGGACGCCGGCCTGAAGAAGATTCTGGACGCCGCCGACAAGTACGGCTACACCGTGCTCATCACCGCTGACCACGGCAACGCCGACCAGATGACCGAGACCAAGAAGGGCAAGACCTCCGTCCGCACCGCCCACTCCCTGAACCCCGTCCCCTTCATCATCTATGATCAGGATCACGACTGGGTCATCAAGGAGGGTCACTACGGCCTGGCCAACGTGGCTCCCACCGTGGTGAAGATGATGGGCCTGTCCGTTCCCGACTGCTGGGAGCAGAGCATGGTCTGATGGCGTCCCATTTCTAAGAACAAGGAGGATTCATCCATGATCCGACATGAAAACGAAAGCGGCAGCATCACCGTCACCGACATTGTCTATACCGACATTGTGGGCACCGCCGCTGCCAACTGCTTTGGCGTAAAGGGCATGGCTGCCCGCTCCATGCGGGACGGCCTGTATCACCTGCTGCGCAAGGAGTCCGTGGGCAAGGGCGTGCTTGTCACCTTCAACGAGGATAAGACCATCTCCATCGACCTGCACATTGTTGTGGACGGCGGTGTGAATCTGTCCGCCGTGGGCGCTTCCATCATCTCCGAGGTTCGCTATGTGGTGGCCAAGTGCACCGGGACCCAGGTGCGCTCGGTCAATGTGTATGTCGATTCCATGATGATCGACTGAGAAACGGAGGAGAAATAATTGAGGCAGACCATTAACGGAGCCGATCTGCGCCGGATGATTATCAGCGCGGCCGCGTCCATCGAGATTCACAAGCAGGCTCTGAACGAGCTGAACGTGTTCCCGGTCCCTGACGGCGACACCGGCACCAATATGTCCATGACCATCAACTCCGCCGCCTCGGACTTGCGCAAGTCCGAGGACCCGGACCTCTACGCCGCCTCCAAGGTGGCGGCCTCCGCCATGCTGCGGGGGGCCAGAGGCAACTCCGGCGTGATTCTGTCGCTGCTGTTCCGGGGCATTTCCAAGGCACTGAAGGGAGCCCAGGTGGCCGACGGCGTGCTGTGGGCCCAGGCCCTGCAAAGCGGCGTGGACGCGGCCTACAAGGCGGTGATGAAGCCCGCCGAGGGCACCATCCTCACCGTGGCCCGTCTGGCCGCGGCCAGGGCCTACGACGCCTCCCAGGAGAATAACCACATCGAGTTTGTCCAGGAGGCCGCCATCGAGGAGGCCAGGACCGCTCTGGCCAACACCGTGAACCAGAACCCCGTGCTGAAAAAGGCGGGGGTGGTGGATGCCGGCGGCAAGGGCTGGCTCTTTGCCCTGGAGGCCATGCTCTGCGCCCTGCGGGGGGAGGACATTGTGGCCCCCGAGGCGGGTCAGGCGCCCGAAACCAAGGAGCAGGCGGATTTCTCCGACTTTAACACCGAGGACATCACCTTTACCTACTGCACCGAGTTCATCATCTCCCGGGAGAATCAGAACGACCCGGAGAAGCTGCGCTCCTTCCTGAGCAGCATTGGCGACAGCCTGGTGCTGGTGGACGACGAGGAGATCATCAAGGTCCATGTCCACACCAACGATCCCGGCCGCGCCCTCCACGAGGCCATTGAATACGGCTCCTTTGTCACCGTGAAGGTGGAGAACATGCGCCTGCAGCACACCGAAAAGGTGATGAGCGAAAAGGAGCTGGCCCCCAAGATCGCCGAGCCGGAGAAGCCCATCGGGGTGGTGTCCGTCTGCGCCGGTGACGGGCTGGCAGACGTGTTCACCAACCTGGGAGTGGACGCCATCATCTCCGGCGGCCAGACCATGAACCCCAGCACCGAAGACATTCTGGAGGCGGTGAACCGGGTTCCCGCCCAGACGGTGTTTGTGCTGCCCAACAACAAGAACATCATCATGGCGGCCCAGCAGGTGGACGCCCTGACCCCCAAGGATGTGGTGGTGATTTCCAGCAAGACGGTGCCCCAGGGCGTGACCGCCATGCTGAGCTTCAATCCCGAGGCATCCGTGGAGGACAACACCCAGGCCATGGCCGAGGCCCTGGACACCGTGGAAACCATGCAGATCACCTATGCCGCCCGGAACTCCGACTTTGACGGCTACGACATCCACCAGGGCGATTACCTGGCCATGTTCGGCAGCTCGCTCTTCGGCACCAGCCAGGACATCAAGGTGCTGCTGAAGAGCCTGGCCGAGAAAATCCGGGACGAGGGCAGGGAGTATATCACCATCTACTACGGCTGCGACATCAAGGAAAAGCACGCCCAGAAGGCGGCGGACCTGTTTGCCGACATCTGCCCCGAGGCTGAAATCAGCCTGATCAACGGCGGCCAGCCGGTGTACTATTACCTGATCTCCGCTGAATAAATTGTACAAAAGAAACCCGCTGCACATACCGCCAGCGGGTTTCTTTCGTTCGGGTGTTCCGGTGAATGGTTCCGTTCATCCAGCCCCTGTAGCTATGGGTCTTGACCCGTCCGCCGCCCTTTTCCCGTAGGGGCGAGTCTTGACTCGCCCGTAAGGTAATGGCTTGTGCGCATTCCGTTGGTTCCGCTGGCGC
>CAZYWM010000173.1:0-4032 GCA_964651615.1 uncultured Oscillospiraceae bacterium
TACTTCCTGTCCGGCTTCACCGCAAAGCTGGCCGGCACCGAGCGGGGCATCACCGAGCCCACTCCCACCTTCTCCGCCTGCTTCGGCCAGGCCTTCCTGGAGCTGCATCCCACCAAGTACGCCGAGGAGCTGGTGAAGAAGATGAAGGTTTCCGGCGCCAAGGCCTACCTGGTCAACACCGGCTGGAACGGCACCGGCAAGCGTATCTCCATTAAGGATACCCGCGGCATCATCGACGCCATCCTGAACGGCGACATCGCCTCCGCTCCCACCAAGACCATCCCCGTGTTCAACTTCGAGGTTCCCACCCAGCTGCCCGGCGTTGATCCCGCCATCCTGGACCCCCGGGACACCTACGCCAACGTGGCCGACTGGGAAGCCAAGGCCGACGACCTGGCAAAGCGCTTCGTGAAGAACTTCGTCAAGTACACCGGCAACGAAGCCGGCAAGGCTCTGGTCGCCGCCGGTCCCGAGGTCAAGTAATTCCGCAATCTGTTATTTGATGGCTGCGGGAACCCCCAAAGCCATCCAGGGCAGCGGGGCTGTCTCACCCACGTGGGGCGGCCCCCTCCCCTGGGTTTTCTTTTGCGGCCGGGAGGCATAATCGAGAACCCGCCGCGCTGTTGGGCGGTTCTGTGTTATCTGATTCCCCTGCCCGACTTACTTCATATCTTATTAACGGAGGTTCATCCAATATGGCTCAAAAAGTCCAATTTACTGAAACCGTCGTTCGTGATGCCAACCAGTCCCTGATGGCCACCCGTATGGCCTTCTCCGATTTCGCCGAGATCCTGCCCACCATGGACAAGGCCGGCTACTACTCCGTGGAGTGCTGGGGCGGCGCCACCTTCGACAGCTGCCTGCGCTACCTGAACGAGGACCCCTGGGAGCGGCTGCGCAACATCCGCAAGGCCATGCCCAACACCCGGCTGCAGATGCTGCTCCGGGGCCAGAACCTGCTGGGCTACAAGCACTACCATGACGACGTGGTGGAGAAGTTCGTGGAGCTGTCCATCAAGAACGGCATCGACGTGCTGCGTATCTTCGACGCGTTGAACGACTTCCGCAACATCAGAACCGCCCTGGAGGCCACCAAGAAGTATGCCACCAAGCGTACCGTCGCTTCCGGCTGCATCTCCTACACCCAGTCCCCCGTGCACACCCCCGCCAAGTACGCCGAGATGTGCAAGGAGCTCCAGAGCATGGGCTTCGACACCATCTGCCTGAAGGATATGGCCGGCACCATGTCCCCCAATGAGGCCGAGCACCTGTTCAAGGGCATCAAGGACGCCGGCGTGACCCTGCCTCTGATCCTGCACACCCACTGCACCACCGGCATGGCCTACATGACCGTGATGAAGGCCATCGAGTCCGGCGTGGACATCATCGACACCGCCACCTCCTGCTTCTCCAACGGCACCTCCCAGCCCGCCACCGAGTCCATCTACTACGCTCTGGAGCAGATGGGCATCAAGACCGGCCTGAATGAGAAGGTCATCAACCAGGTCAACGACTTCTTCAAGCCCGTAAAGCAGAAGTACATCGACAACAAGACCCTGAATCCCAAGTCCATGGGCACCGACGCCCAGGCCCTGGTCTACAAGGTTCCCGGCGGCATGCTGTCCAACATGATCGCCAACCTCACCGATATGCACGCTATGGATAAGTTCGACGCCGCCCTGGCGGAGATTCCCGCTGTCCGTGCCGATATGGGTTATCCTCCCCTGGTCACTCCCCTGTCCCAGATGGTTGGCAACCAGGCCGTGACCAATGTGCTGGTGGGCCAGCGCTACAAGAACATCTCCAAGGAGATCAAGAGCTACCTGAAGGGCGAATACGGCATCACTCCCGCTCCCGTGGACGAGGCGCTCCAGAAGAAGGTTCTCTCCGAGGCCGGCATGGAGAAACCCATCGACTGCCGGGTGGAAGACCAGAAGCGCACCGGCGAGGACTTCAAGAACGCCAAGGCTGCCCTGGGCGACCTGGCCCGCTGCGAAGAGGACGTGATGAGCTACATCTGCTTCCCCGATCAGGCCAAAAAGTACCTGGAGGGTGTGAAGGCCGCCGAGGAGAACAAGGTCACTTACACCATCACCGAGGCGTAAGGAGGCAGGGCTATGTACTTCAAAATGCCGATTGGTGAGGCTTTGGTTTACGCGCTGCTGGGCTATGCTGTGGTTTTCTTCGGCATCTGCCTGCTGATGGTCGTTGTGATGCTCCTGGGCAAGTATTTTGTCGCCCAGGACAACAAGGCCAAGGCCGCAAAGGCCGCTGCCGCTGCCCCCGTTGCTGCCGCCCCCGCAAAGCCCCTGGCACCTGGTTCTGCCGGTGAACTGAAAATGTACGATGTGGAGCCAAAGACCGCAGCCATGATCATGGCCATTGTGGCCGACAAGATGGGCAAGCCCCTGAACGAGCTGCGCTTCATTTCTATCAAGGAGGTCAAGTAATTATGAAATACAAAGTGACCCTGAACAAGCGGGTTTATGAGGTTGAGGTTGAGGCCGGTCAGGCCATGCTGCTGGACGAGTACGAGGCCGTTGCTCCCGCTCCCGCCGCCGCTCCTGCTGCCGCTGCTGCCCCCGCCGCTCCCGCTCCCGCCGCCGCCCCTGCCGCTCCCGTTGTCACCGGCGCCGGCGAGCCTGTCACCGCTCCCATGCCCGGCACCATCCTGAAGGTGAACGTCACCCAGGGCCAGGCCGTGAAGGCCGGCACCGTGCTGTGCATTCTGGAAGCCATGAAGATGGAGAACGAGATCATGACCTCCAAAGACGGCACCGTCACCCAGATTCTGGTGAGCAAGGGCTCTGCCGTGGATACCGGCGCACCTCTGGTTGTGATCGGTTAAGGAGGGTCCCCAATGAATGTTGGTGAAATCCTTCTGAACCTGTGGAACAAGTCCGGCTTTGCTTCCATCATCACCGGCTTCGTTTCCCAGAACGGCTGGCAGAACCTTGTGATGCTGGCCATTGCCTGTGTCCTTCTGTACCTGGCTATCGTCAAGAAGTTCGAGCCGCTGCTGCTGGTGGGCATCGCCTTTGGCTGCCTGCTGTCTAACCTGCCCAGCGCCGGACTGTATCATCAGGAGCTGTGGGATGCCTTTATGCAGCCCGGCAACCCCGCCTATCACAGCTTTGGCGCCATTATGCGGGACGGCGGCCTTATCGATATTTTCTATATCGGTGTCAAGACCAGCCTGTACCCCTGCCTGATTTTCATGGGCGTGGGCGCTATGACCGACTTTGGCCCCCTGCTTTCCAACCCCAAGAGCCTGCTGCTGGGCGCTGCCGCCCAGCTGGGCGTGTTCGTGGCCTTCTTCGGCGCTGTCCTGCTGGGCTTCACCGGACCCGAGGCTGCCTCCATCGGCATCATCGGCGGCGCTGACGGCCCCACCGCTATTTTCCTGACCACCCGCCTGGCCCCCCATCTGCTGGGCGCCATCGCCGTGGCCGCCTATTCCTACATGGCGCTGATTCCCCTGATTCAGCCCCCCATCATGAATCTGATGACCACCCCCGATCAGAGAAAGATCAAGATGGTCCAGACCCGCACCGTCTCCAAGACCGAGAAGATCATCTTCCCCATTGTTGTCACCATGTTCGTGGCACTGCTGCTGCCCGACACCGCCCCCCTGATTGGCTGCCTGATGCTGGGCAACCTGCTCAAGGAGACCGGCGTCACCGACCGGCTCAGCGACACCGTGCAGAATGCCCTGATGAACATCGTCACCATTCTGCTGTCCACCTCCGTGGGCGCCACCATGGTCGGCTCCACCTTCCTGACTGCACAGACCCTGAAGATCGTCCTGCTGGGTGTGATCGCCTTCGGCATCTCCACCGCCGGCGGCCTGCTGGGCGGCCAGGTGATGTGCGCCCTGACCCACGGCAAGGTCAACCCCCTCATCGGCTCCGCCGGTGTGTCCGCCGTTCCCATGGCGGCCCGGGTGTCCAACGTCCAGGGCCAGAAGGCCAATCCCTCCAACTTCCTGCTGATGCACGCCATGGGCCCCAACGTGGCCGGTGTCATCGGCTC
>CAZYWM010000174.1:0-3928 GCA_964651615.1 uncultured Oscillospiraceae bacterium
TTAATCAAAGGATAGTATAAGCAGCGGGCGGGTCAAGACCCGCCCCTACAGGTAATGGCATCAAACCTTTGGCTGCCCTGCGGAAGGTCTGCCCGCATTATTATTTTTCCCCGCCGCTGAAAGCGGCGGGGAAGTTTATTATCGGATGGTGTTGCGGAATTCGTTGGCGCTCATGCCCTCCAGCTTCTTGAAGGTTCGGGCGAAGTGGGCGGTGTCCATATAGCCCACCATCTCTCCAATCTCCCCGATTTTCAGCCTGGGGTCCGCCAGCAGCTCCTTGGCCCGGCGGATGCGGATGGCGTTGAGGATGTCGTAGAAGCTCTTCTCGGCATACCGGTTCAGCAGCTTGGACAGATGCCACTGGGACACATAGCAGGCGTCCGCCACCGTCTGGAGGGTGAGCTTCTGGCTGTAATTCTCCTCCATAAAGCTCAGGGCCTGATTGACGATAAAGCTGCTGGCGCTGTCGTTCTGATTCTGCTGCTCCTGCATGGGTTGCTTGTCCAGCCGCTCCACCATGACGCTGAGGGCCTCCTTGATCTCCTCCATTTTGGAGGGCTTCAGGAGGAACCGGGTCACGCCCAGGCGGATGGCCTCCTGGGCATAGGCAAAATCCCGGTAGCCCGTGAGAATCGCCACCTGCATATCCGGATACTCGCTGCGCAGAGCCGCAACCATGGCCAGCCCGTCCTGGCCGGGCATCCGAATGTCCGTAAACAGGATGTGGGGCCGGAGCTGGCGGATCAGCCTGGTTCCCTCTTCGCCGTCGCAGGCGGTCCCCACCACCTCACAGTTGTAATCCGCCCACCGGATCACCCGGCGCAGACCCTCTACAATGATGTTTTCATCGTCTACCAGCAAAACCCGATACATTTCTATCTTCCCCTTCTCTCAGAATGATTCAAGCCTCATTCAGCCGGATGGCCGATTCCACCGCCTGGGCCGCCGTGATCTGGCCGGTGACGACCTTCTGGATGTTGGAAAACAGGTCGCTCTTTGCCTCCCCGGAAATGGCATCCTGCACCGCTCCCACCACGCCGGTGAGCTCCACAATGGCGTCCGCCGCGCTCTGGGAGATGGTATTCAAGCCCTTCGGCTCCGCCCCGTTTACCAGGGCCGTGACCTCCGTGGTCACGAAGGTCCCCAGGACCTCCTCCGAGGTCATGTGGAACACAAACTCCACCGCCGCCTCCCGCTTCTTCGGGTCGTCCCAGGCCTTTCTGGTGATGAAATAACCCATGGAGATGCCGCCGATGGCGTCTGTGGCGGGCCGCTCCCCCTTCCCGGGCACGAAGCGCACCAGGAAGCTGTCCAGCTTGTCCGGGTAATTCTTGGTGAAATACCCCACCTTCCAGGAGCCGTCGATGAGGAAGGCCGCCTCTCCCTGGCCGAACAGGGCCGAGGTCTCCGCGTCGGTGGCGGTCAGGGTATTCTGGGGGAAATACCCCGCCTCATACAAAAAGCGGATGTCCTCCAGCGCCGCGATCCACTTTTCCGAAACGGCGTCATCCCGAAGGGTCCCCGCCTCGTCCAGGGTGGGCACCTGCAAATGCGTGCTCAGGGAGCCGTTGTTCATCACGGCAAACTCGAACCAGTAGTGGGGAATCTCATACAGGGAGCAGGCGATGGGGGTATACCCCGCCTGCCTGATGGTTTCGCAGTCCTTCAAAAACTGCTCCCAGGTGTACTCCGCCCCGGGCACCGCCACGCCGCAGTCGTCCAGCACCTCTTTGTTTACAAACAGCGTCTCCCAGAAGCCGCTGGAGGGCACGGCGTAGTGCTTCCCGTCGGAGGCCACGGCCATCATGGATTCCTTCATGTTGGTGGCGTAGTCGGGATACTCCTCCCGGATTTCCTCGATGGAGACCACCTTTCCCGCGTTGATGAAGGGGTCGGCGTCGGCATCGGTGAAATAAAACAGCACATCCGGCTCGGAGCCGGTCATAAAGTCCGTCAGGACCTTTGTCTTCCACTCCTCGTTGGAGGCGGCGGAGTTGTCCTCCACCCTGACTCCGGTGGCGGCTTCGTATTCCTCCACCGCCGCCACAAAATTGCTCCGGTTGCCGTCGTCCCCACCATAGGAGGTGACGACGGTCAGCGTCACGTCGCTGCCCTCCGACGCCGCCGGCGCGTCCTCTTTGCCGCAGCCGCCCAGGCCCATGCAGACCGCCAGGGCCAGCAGCAGCGCAATTCCTTTTTTCATCGCTTTTCCCCTCCTCGTCCCGCCGCCGGGAAGCTGATCCTTGCCAGGATCGTTCCCCCGGGGGTCTCGTCAACGGTAAGTCTTCCCTGGTCGCCGTAAATCAGCTTCAGCCGCTGATGGACGTTGCGAAGACCCACCTGGCTGCCGTCGGAATTGCCGTCCGACAGCAGCTGCCGGATGTTCTCCCGGTCCGCCTGGGACATCTGCCCGTCGTGCTCCACCTCCAGGAAGATTTTCTCCTCCCGGCAGTAGGCCCGGACCCAGAGGCTTCCGCCCCGGCGGGCGGTGATGTCGTGCTCCACCGCGTTTTCCACAATGGGCTGCAAAATCAGCCGGGGAATCCGCGCCTCCAGCAGGGACTGGTCAATCTCCTGGTGAGCATGGAACGCCTCCCCCAGCCGCTCCCGGATGATGTACAGATAGGCCTCCACATAGCCCAGCTCCTCTTTCAGGGTGATCTGGGTGCAGCCGTCCCGGTCCAGGGCCGCCCGCAGCATGGTGGACAGGGCCTCGATCATGGCGCTGACCCGGTCATTTTCGGCAATTCTGGCCTCCCAGTTGATAACCTCCAGCGTGTTATTCAGGAAATGGGGGTTGATCTGGGATTGCAGCGCCTTGATCTGGGCCCGCTGGGCGGCCTGCTGCTCCTGGTAGGAGCGCTCGAACTGGCTCTCCATCTCCGCGGACATGGCGTTGAAGTGGCTGTAGAGCTTTTCAAATTCCGCGTTGGGGGCACACTGGTCGATCTGATAGCCCCGCTGCCCGGCCTGCACCAGCAGATTGGCATTGGCCAGGGTTTCAATGGGCCGGGACACATGGCGGCGGAACAGCCAGATCACCACAATCAGCAGGGGCAGCACCATCAGCGCCACGGCCCAGGCCGACCGGGCCATCCAGGGGTTTTCGCCCCACAGGTCATATTTTTCCAGCTGGGCCATGAAGCAGAACCGGTGGCCGTTGACCTCCGCCGCATAGCTCACATCTCCCTGCCTGCCCTCCGCCGGTGTCAGGGTGTTTCGTTCATCCAGCCGGAACAATATCCCGTCGATGCTCAGCCGGATGTCCCCGATTCGGGGGATGGAGTACAGCGACTGGAAGACCACGGCAGGTTCCAGCACCATCACCACGGAGGCATAGGGCTCAAAATGGCTGTCCAGCAGGTTCCGAGCCATGTAGAGGTTTCCCTCCAGCAGCAAAAAGCAGATGTCCGTATCCGCGTCGGCCATCCGTTCCAGGATTTTCGGCTCACTGTCCCGGCAGGTTTGCAGCAGCTCATGCCCGGCGGTGCCGCTGCTGAGCAGGTAGGCATCCACGGCCTTGTCCCAGAAGCTGATGAACACCGCCTTGTAGTTCTCCGCCCGGGAGAATTTCTGGCTGAGGTAGTCATTGACGCCCCGGTAGAGCGCCGCGCTGTCCCTGTTCTGCTGGTAGCTGCGGTAGGCGCTTCGGACGATGCCGTCATAGGACATGGTTTTGGAGTCGTTAATGGCGTCCGCCAGCTGCACCTGCACCTGGCGGAGGGCATAGTCCGCGCTGGCCTTGATTTCCTGCTGGACACTGCGGCGGTAATTGTCCCCGAACAGGATGCCGCCCAGGGCCACAATGGTGATGATGGGCACCAGCCAGCAGATCACAATGGTGGTCATCAGCCCCAGCTTCAGCGATATTTTCGGTTTTGCCATAAACTTCCCCCCGGGCGGGCAATGCCCGCTGATTATTCGCACG
>CAZYWM010000175.1:0-3894 GCA_964651615.1 uncultured Oscillospiraceae bacterium
GTCGGGGGTCATGGCGCCCAGGTCGTCGCCCTTGCGGGTGCGGACGGACACGGTGCCGTTTTCCATATCCCGGTCGCCCACCACCAGCATATAGGGAATCTTCTGCATCTGGGCCTCCCGAATCTTGTAGCCCAGCTTTTCGGAGCGGCAGTCGCTCTCCACCCGGAGTCCCATGTTCTCCATCTTCTGGGCCAGCTCCCTGGCATACTCATGAGCCCGCTCGGTAACGGGCAGCACCTTTACCTGAACAGGCGCCAGCCACAGGGGGAAGGCTCCGGCAAAATGCTCGGTAATCACGCCGATGAAGCGCTCGATGGAGCCGAATACCACCCGGTGAATCATGACGGGGCGATGCTTCTGGCCGTCTTCGCCAGTGTATTCCAGATGGAAGCGCTCAGGCAGCTGGGAGTCCAGCTGGATGGTGCCGCACTGCCAGGTTCGGCCCAGGCAGTCCTCAATGTGGAAGTCCAGCTTGGGGCCATAGAACGCACCGTCTCCCTCGTTGATCACGAAGTCCTTGCCCATGCCGGTGATGGCCTTCTTCAGGATTTCCTGGTTGGCATCCCACTCTTCCACAGTGCCAATGTGATCCTCGGGCATGGTGGACAGCTCCACGGTGTACTTCAGGCCGAACACATTGTACACTTCATCAAACAGGCGAACCGTGTTCTGGATTTCCTCCTCCATCTGATCCCGGGTCATGAAAATGTGGGCATCGTCCTGGGTGAAGCACCGGACACGGAACAGGCCATGGAGGGCGCCGGACAGCTCATGGCGGTGAACCAGGCCCAGCTCGCCCACCCGCAGGGGCAGGTCACGATAGGAGTGAGGCTCGCTGGCATAGACCAGCATGCCGCCGGGACAGTTCATGGGCTTGATGGCGTAATCTTCCTCGTCAATGACGGTGGTGTACATATTGTTCTTATAGTGTCCCCAGTGTCCGGACTGCTCCCAGAGCTGACGGTTCAGAATCATGGGGGTGGAGACCTCCACATAGCCGTAACGCTTGTGCACCTGACGCCAGTAGTCGATCAGGGTATTTTTCAGCACCATGCCCTTGGGCAGGAAGAAGGGGAAGCCAGGGCCATAGTCGGTGAGCATGAACAGGCCCAGGTCTTTGCCAATCCGGCGATGGTCGCGCTTCTTGGCCTCTTCAATTCGCTGCAAGTACGCTTCCAGGTCCTCTTTGTTGGGGAATGCGATGCCATAAATTCTCTGGAGCATCTTCCGCTTGGAGTCTCCCCGCCAGTAGGCGCCGCAGGAATTCAGCAGCTTAAAGCCGTTGTGCTTGATGCGGCCGGTGGAATCCAGGTGGGGGCCGGCGCACAGGTCGGTGAACTCGCCCTGGGTATAGAAGGAGATCACGGCATCCTCCGGCAGGTCGTTGATGAGCTCCACCTTATAGGGCTCGTTTTTCTCCTGCATATAGGCGATGGCTTCGGCCCGGGGCTTCTCGGTGCGCTCCAGGTGGAGGCGCTCCTTGCAGATTTTCTTCATCTCCGCCTCGATCTTTTCCAGATGCTCCGGGGTGAAGGTGAAGGGGGCGTCGAAGTCGTAGTACCAGCCCTCGTCGATGGCGGGGCCGATGGCCAGCTGCACCTCGGGCCACAGCCGCTTGATGGCCTGGGCCATCACATGGGAGCAGGTGTGCCAATAGGTCTTGCGGTACTCGGGGTTTTCAAAAGTGTACAGGTTTTCTTCGCTCATTGGGTATACCCTCCTTTAATATTGGGGTGAAAAAAGAACATCCCACCCCTGAAAAGATCAGGGGTGGGATGAAAAAAATCATTCCACGGTTCCACCCTGGTTGCAGCGGTGACGCTGCCACTCATTGGCGCATTAACGGGCGCATCCGGCGGGCCATTTCCGACCCACGGCTCAGAAGTGGTATCCACCCCGGCAGTTTTACAGAAGCCTTGCAGCAAAATGGCTCCCTCTCTGAGAATCTTACCAGAACGGCGTGTCTTCCTCACAGCCTTTTATTAAATGACAACTTAGCACATTTTCGCCGAAATGTCAAGCGGATTTCTGGCGCAAGGAAAAAATTGTAATTTGCCCATCCCCAATTTCAACCTGATCAGTCCATTTCGCAAACCGGTGCCGGAGGCAAAAAATAATGGGCTTGGTATTTTCGTCTCAGAATTGGGAAGAAAGTCGAAATATCAGACTTTCCATAAGATTTTTCGGCAAAATGTTCGAGAAGTGGGAACTATCGCTCTTGGTAATACCCCATCATAAAAAGTTCTCGGCAAGCGTTTTTTGTCTTTACCCTGCCGGGCTACAGCTCCTGCTCCCGGAGCCAGATCAGAAAGCTCTGTGCCAGGGACAGCTGCTTTGAATTCATATCCTTCAGCAGCTCCGCCACATCCTTCCAGGGTTCGTCATCATAGCGAATGGTTCCCGTCAAAAAGGTATCAGGGGTGGTTTCCAGCGCCAGGGCCAGCTTCATGACAACCTCCAAAGAGGGGATGGATGTGGCCCGCTCGATGCAGGACAGATACTTGTCATTGATACCCGCCCGCTCGCAGACCTGGGTCTGGCGAAGCCCCAGCTCTTTTCTTCTCTGGGCAATTCTCCTGCCGATTTCAGAGTAATCCAATTTCAATGCTCCATCGCCTCCATGGAGTACATTCTAACCGCTTTTCACTAAAGCAAAAACAGTCTTAAAGTTGAAAATTCCACTTGACATGCGAATAACTTAGCGTTATAATCGGTTTAGCCGCTTGAGGATAGAATTCTTCCAAGTGATGGGTTGCGGCAGGTGGTATCTTGCCGCGGGAATCCCACTGTACGAAAGTTATTTATCAGCTTCGGCTGTTAAATAAAAATATCAAGAAAGGAGAAACAAAGTATGAAGAAGGTTATTTCCCTCGTCCTGGCCGTCGCTCTGTTTGCTGCTCTGTCCGTTGTCGCATTCGCCGAGGTGGAGACTCACTATGATGGCTACTGCCATCCGTATTTCTCTTCCTATACGGATCAAAACGGTAAGGAAGTCCAATTTGTTTGGCCCTACATGAACAATGGCACGCCGATTACCAAGGATCAGTTTGAGGCTGCCGTCCGTGAGTCCTCCGACCACGTGGATGTCACCATGCCCGCTGGCATGGAGCTGCGCTGGACCAAGCACTCCGAAGCCATCACCGCTGCCGACCTGGAAGCTTTCACCGACTACAAGAACCTGACCGTTTTCTATCAGAGAATGGTTAAGACCAACGCTGCCGGTGAGATGACCGTCAAGCTGTGGGACTGCTGTGTTGCCAAGGATCAGCAGGTTGTCGTTCTGGCTCATGATGCCACCAACGGCTGGACTGACCTGGCCCCCAACTGCGGTGACAAGACTGTTACCGTTACCGTGCCCGATGGCATGGACTCCTTCGTTGTCTGCCTGGCCTACTAATTCCAAGCACAGCACCTGAGTTCTATTCAGGCAAACACCCTCCGCACCCATGTGCGGGGGGTGCTTTTTTGTTATAACATTGTCCGCTTTAAGGAATATATTATTTTTGACAGTAAATGTTGAATATGTTATAATTCTTTTACAAGAGGATACGAAGGCATCACAGCCAAGATTCTCTTTGAGAATGTTCCCTATGAAACCGCTGCTGCCGCTCTGCAGAAGATCATTGCAAGCGGTATTTTCTCTCTCACTTAACTTACAAAACTATGGCGGGACGTGAATCAGTGTCCTGCCATTGATTGTATATGTCCAAGGAAACGGTCATTCACAGATACACAAGCCTTTAACCGTTACGAAAGCGGGCGGGTCAAGACCGGCCCCTACGGGGTGATGCCGCACCGGCGGGATTTGTTTTTCCCTGTTGACAACAGCGTCGGGAGCGGATATAATAAGCATGTGCTTATAAAATAAACTTTTCTTTAGGAGGTCAGCCATGA
>CAZYWM010000176.1:0-3889 GCA_964651615.1 uncultured Oscillospiraceae bacterium
CCAATTTATCGATTAGATACGCAAAGCCGATATACCCGCTTTTATCTGCTATTTCATCAATTTTGCCGGGTCGTGGGGGCGGAAATGCTGCCACAAAAGGATGGCAGAGGCGGCCAGGCAGGTGCAGATGGCCAGCACCTGGCTCACCCGGAAGCTGCCCCAGTAGAGGCTGTCCACCCGGAGTCCCTCGATCCAGGCCCGGCCCAGGCCATACCAGGCGCAGTAGCCCAAAACGATCTGGCCGTTGTATTTCCGGCGGGGATAGCAGTAATTCAAAATCAGAAATCCCACCAGATTCCACACCGATTCAAACAAGAAGGCGGGGTAGTAATATTCAAATTCTCCGGTGACGGTGTTAAACAGCCCCATCCGGAAGAAGGAATCCGTGGCCGCTCCGAAGGCCTCCCGGTTGACAAAATTCCCCCACCGGCCCACGCACTGGCCGATGAGGAAGCCCATAAGCACCAAATCCAGCAGAGCGAGGAGGTTGGCCTTCTTGATTTTGCAGAAGATGGCCACGCCGATCACCGCACCGATGATGCTGCCATAGATGGCAATGCCCCCCTCCCAGATGAAGAGCACGGAAATGGGGTTCTCCCGATAGTCCGCCCAGGAAAAGGCGCAGTAATAGATACGGGCGCAGATGATGGCCAGGGGCGTGACCCACAGCACGCCGTCCAGCAGGTCGTCCTCCGTCAGCCCGGCGCAGCGGCAGTGCTTTCTGGCATAGAGCACCGCCAGCAGCATTCCCAGGGCAATGATCAAGCCATAGTAGTGAATTTCCAGCGGCCCCAGAGAAAAGGTTCGCCCGGGATTCACCTCCAGCCCCAAAAAGGGGAAGGAGATCACGGAATAATTTGCAGGATTCATTGGCGCTCCTCCCCGTCCAGCGGATAGATGACCGAGAGGGCACAGCGCTCCCGCCGCACCACCCGGGCCAGGAATTCCTGAATGTCCTCCCGCCGGATGTCCCGGTAGATTTCCGGGAAGCGGAAATAGTCAAAGCCGGAAAAATGATAGGCGCAAATCCGGAAGCAGGTGCCGTCCATGCTGTCCAGACCCCGGATTCTTCTGCCCAGGGCGCTGCGCTTCATCCGCAGAAATTCCTCCTGGCCGATTCCCTCCCGGGAAAGCCGCTCTCCCTCTTGCAGAATGGCCTCCCGGACGGCCCGGGGGTCGTTGCTGTCTCCGCTGACACAGAGCATGGCGCAGCCTTCCAATGTCTCAAAGCCGCCGCCGAAGGAGCTGTCGATGAGCCCCTGCTCATACAGCCGCAGATACAGCTCCGAGGACTCCCCGAACAGGGCCTCCGCCGCCAAATCCGCCACCATTTCCCGGCGGATGGCCTCACTGCCGGCGCCTGTGCTCTCACATTTGAAGGCCATGCTGAAGGTGGGCATGGCCACCTCCATGGCGCAGACCGTCTCCGCCTCCACCGGGGTCATTTCCTCCGGCCAGGCGGTTTCCTTCTCCCCCACGGGGCGCTTTTCATCCCCCAGCACCTGCCGGGCAATGTCTGACACCGATTCCGGGGCCACGTCCCCAATGACGCACAGCAGCATGTTGCCGGGGCTGTAAAAGGCCCGGTGGCAGCGGTTTAAAATCTCCGGGGTGATCTCCC
Organism: uncultured Oscillospiraceae bacterium; assembly: GCA_964651615.1. GTDB lineage: Bacteria > Bacillota > Clostridia > Oscillospirales > Oscillospiraceae > Faecousia. The sequence goes on from CAZYWM010000176.1 coordinate 1,622, forward strand.
GGATGGACTCCCGGGTACCCAGAATGGGAACGCGGATGGGATGATTTTCATAGAGGGCTTCCATCAGATTGTCGAAAATCACGCTGTCCGGGGCATCCAGGTTCATGCCGATCTCCTGGTCGATGATGCCCCGCTCCCGGTCCACGCTTTCCTGGGTGAAATAGGGGGTGGACACAAATTCCAGCAGCAGCCGCAGGCACTGGTCAAAGGCCTGGGTGCAGGTGAAATAATAGGCGGTCATGTCATAGCTGGTGAAGGCGTTCACCGACGCCCCCAGGGCGGCGAACTCCGCCGTCACATCCCGGTCTCCGGGAAGCTCAAACATTTTATGCTCCAGATAGTGAGCCACTCCGGCGGGAGCCTGATACGGCTCCCCTTCCAGCCGGAATCGATTGTGAATGGAGCCGTAGCCCGTGACAAAATAGGCCACGCTCCGGGCAAAGCCCCGCCGGGGAACCACTGCCACGGTCAGGCCGTTGGGCAGAATATCCCGGTACAGGGTCTCATCCAGCTCCGGGTAATCAAATTGGGTCATGGGGTGCTGTCCTTTCTAAGTTGTCAAAAAATAGACCGTGTGGAGCTCCAAGGTTTCCGCGGCCCGGGCCGCCTGGGCGGGGGTGACGGCGCTGATGGCCCGGATATAATCCTCCGGCGTCAGGCGCAGGGCGCTGAGGCTGGCGGTGGCGTAGTAGCCCTCAATGGCCCCGGGGGAATCGTGGGTGGCCCGGAGGCTGGAAATCAGCGCCTGCTTGGCGGCGTTCAGCTCCTCCTGGGTGAACGCGCCCCGGCGGCACAGCTCCAGCTGCCGGAGAATCTCCCCCTGGGCCTGTTCCCGTTTGCCGCAGTCGATGCCCGCGGACACGGTGACGATGCCCTTGGAGCCGTAGTAATTGGAGCCCACGCTGTAGCACAGGGACTGCTTTTCCCGCAGATTCATGAACAGCTTGGAGGTCATGCCCCCGCCATAAAGGGTGTTCAGCAGCTGCATGGCCGCAAACTCCTCCCGCCGGTTGGTGATGGGGGTGGTGAAGCCCAGGCAGAGCTTCCCCTGGGACACCTCCATAGTCTCGATGTATTCCCCCACCGGGCTGGGCTGCAAATCCGTCTGGGGCGCCAGGGGCATGGGACGGCGGCCAGGCAAGTCAAACAGATGCTTCAGCAGCGCCGCCACTTCCTCCCCCGGAGCGCTGCCCACATAGAACATCTCCACATGGCTTTCCAGCAGGATTTTCTGATAATGGCGGTACAGCCCCACCGGGTCGATTGCCGCCACCTGCTCCTTTTCCCCCAGCCGAGGCAGGCCGAAGCTGTCCTCCCGGCACATCCGCTTCAGCAGCTGCCCCATGGCATAGGTCTGCTTATCGTTGAGCTCGCAGTCAATGGAGGAAATCAGATTTCGCTTTTCACTCTCCACGAAATCCTCCCGGAAGCCCCCGCCCTCCAGCGGGGAGCAGAACAGCAGCTCCCGGAGAAAATCCACCAGGGGCTCTAGCACCCGGTCCCCGGGCAGGGTGAAGCGCTGGTCCATAAAGCCGCAGTACAGGCCGGTGGTCTGGTAGTCCCCCACCCGGCGGACCAGGGGGCTCACCGCCGCGCCGTACAGATCATCCAGGGCCATGGTAATGCCCCGCAGGTCCGGGTGGCGGGTGGTGCCCCGAAGCAGCACCGTGGGCAGCAGGGCGTTCATGGCCGCCTCCTGCGCCGCCATGGGCCGCACCAGCTGAATGCTGAGGCAGCCCTGCTTGAACCGGGGGTCCCGGCAGCAGCGCAGGGTGACGCCGGGAAGAAGGGAATGGGTCTCGATCATTGCATACTCCTTAAATCGGATTATCGCCGTTATTTTCCCCTTATTATACACATAATCCCGGCCCAGAACAAGCCCCAGGCCGGGATTTTACACATTAAATATTTATTATCCTGACTGTAATATTGCATTATCTGTCAGATTATGCTATTCTAAAGGAGGTCAATGACCCGGAAGGGACACCACTTACGGCGGACGGATGCCTCCCCCTTACAGCAACCTCAGAGTTGATGTAAAGGGGGGTGGTGAAATGGTTACATATGAGAACCTGTTTGCGTTTGCAATGGTCATCATCGAAACCATTACACTTGTTGTCCTCATTTTCAAGAACAACAAGTGAAGTAGTTTCCTATAAAAGCAGGAAATTACTCCGTCCATTACCTTTCCCGAGGAAAACGGAGTAATTTCCTGATCCAAAGGGGGAGGCACCGTTCGTCGGTGTCCCTTCTGCTATTATACTACCA
>CAZYWM010000177.1:0-3827 GCA_964651615.1 uncultured Oscillospiraceae bacterium
TTCCGTCTCCTGGGCAACCAGCGCCCCGGTGTCGTCATAGCCCAAGGCCTGAATGGCCCCGGGGGCATAGGGCACCTGCCAGCTGGCCTGGACATCCGAGCCCCCCGCTAATCTTTTCCTGCCCTGGCTCACCCCGTTCACCACCAGCTCCACCTGGGGCAGGTTGGAGATGATGACCACGTCGATCAGCTGGCCGGGGTTGAAGTCCCAATAGGGCAGCAGGTGGAGCACCTTCCTGTCCTGCCACCGGTGCCACCCGGCCTGATAGATATAGAAGGCGTCCTTGGGCATTCCCGCGGTGTCCACCAGGCCCAGATAGCTGTTTTTCGTGTGGTAGGGCGTGGGCTCGCCAAGATAGTCGATGCCGCTCCACAGGAACTGCCCCAGGGTATAGGGGCACGATTCATCGGCGGCCAGGCAGGCCTGATGGCTCCTGGCTCCCCAGCTGGTGCGGCTGTTGCCCAGGCTGGAGCACTGGGAATCATCGTCCACCAGCAGCGCCTGGGACATGGGGAAATGGTAGATGCCCCGGCTCTGGACCACGGAGGCGGTCTCGCTGCCGTAGATCATCCAGTCCGGGTGGGCGGCGTGGTGCGCCTCATACAGGCCTTCCCCATAGTTATAGCCCACGGCGTCCAGATAAGGGGCGCATTTCTGGGTGTTCTCCCAGGCCATATAGTTGGAGCCCAGGGTGGTCAGGCCGTTCTTCCGGGGATCGTGGAGGGCCACCTCCGCCAGAAGGGCCTTCATGGTCTCGAGGCCCTTCTCCCCCATGTGGGTGTCGTAGATTTCGTTGCCAATGCTCCAAAACAGCAGGCTGGGATGGTTCCGGTCCCGGCGAACCCAGCTGGCCACATCCTTCTTGTACCACTCCGGGAAGAACCGGGCGTAGTCATAGCGGGTCTTGCCCCGGGTCCAGCAGTCAAAGGCCTCGTTCACCACCAGCAGCCCCAGCTCGTCCGCCAGGTCCATCACCCCGGGGGCGGGGGGATTGTGGGAGGTCCGCAGGGCATTGGCGCCCATATCCTTCATGATCTCCAGCTGCCGCCGGGCGGCGGAGCGGGAGAAGGCGGCCCCCAGGCAGCCCAGGTCGTGGTGCAGGCACACCCCATGGAGCACCATGCGCTTATGGTTCAGCAGCAGCCCTTCCTCCGGCAAAAGCTCCACCGTCCGGAAGCCGCAGAGGGTTTCCAGGCTGTCCAGCTCCCGGCCGGAGCGCACCAGCGCCGCGTGGACGCGGTAGCGATTGGGCTGCTCCGGGGACCAGAGCCGGGGATTGGCCACCTCCATTTTTATCTGCTCCCCGGGGGCAGCATGGATGGAGGCCAGGGTCTGCCCTTCCAGGCTCATCAGAGTATACACCAGCTCGTCGGAGGGGAGGGCGTTTTCCGTCTCGGCGGAGAGGGCGACTTCCCATCTGCCCGGGCGAAGCTCCCGGGGAGAGACATAGAGGCCGTCCGTGACCAGGTGGGCATCCTCGTATTCCAGCATCCACACGTCCCGGTAGATGCCCGCGCCGGAATACCAGCGGGAGTTGGGATGCCGGACCAGGCAGCGGACCAGCACCTCATTTTCCCCGTCCTTCAGATACTCCGTCACATCCGCCTGGAAGGAGGTATAGCCGTATTTCCACTGGGCCGCCTGCTTTCCGTTGACGAATACCGTCGCGTCCATATAGACGCCCTCAAAATACAGGCAGCAGCGCCGGCCGGGCGTCCAGGCGAACCGCTTCCGATACCAGCCGGTGCCGTCCTGATAGAGATTGTCCACGTGCCAGATCTGCCAGTCGTGGGGCAGCGTCACAGCCTGCCAGGTCAGGGGGCCGCTTGGCAGCAGTTCCCCGCAGTCCGGGTCAACATAAAACACCCAGCCGTCGTTCCAGAGTGTTCGTGTTCTCATATTCCGATCTCCCTTTCGTTGAAGGTATTCTTTGAAGTATTCTATTCCCTTTTCAGGGAAGAAGCAACTGAAAAATTGCGCTTCTATTCCCACTTGTTGCGATTTGCGGTCCAGCGAAAAAACATCGTCCAGTCCCGGGGAAGGGATTGGACGATGTTTTATGATGGTGGGCGAGCAGGTCTGTAGGAGATAGAAGATAGAAGATACGAGATAATTAGGGGTTGGGCGGTGGGATGTTACGTATTCGCATCGGGTTTCAGCGAAAGGCAACTGCCTGCTGCCCAATCCCCCCTGCCACTGAGCAGAGGAATGATTGCCAGTGAAAAGGGCGGCTGTGCTGCCTCATTCCCAATTATCTTATATCTCGTATCCCATATCTCATATCTAAAAATAGAGCTCGCTGGCGGTGTTGCCGTGGACGTAGAGGCAGATGGCCTTTTTGAGGAAGTCTTCCGTGACGCCGAAGAAGTCGGCCAGGTCCCACAGCTCCGTGTGCCCGGCGGCGATGGCGTCGTCCAGCTCCGACACCGGGATCAAGCGCCGGATGGCCCACTTGTCCGCCCGGTTCTCGTGGCGCTGCCGCAAATCCGCAGCAGCGTAAATGTTATAGAAGCTCCCCGTGAGGCAGTGCCCCAGCTCGTGGGACAGGTGGACTCGCTCCTGGGTGCCCCCGTCGGCCACCCGGTCGTCCATGCCGATGAAGCAGGCCCCCTCCGGGGTCATCAGGGACATGGAGCCGCACCGGGCCATGGGGTAGCGCAAAACGGGGATGTTCTGCTGGGAGGCCTGGGCATAAAGCTCCGGTAAAAGGATCATATTCACTCCTCTCCGCGCTTTTTTGCCTCCCTGTCCTTGATATATGCCGCAAAAGAGCGCACTTCGTCGTACATTTCCTGGGTGATGTCCTCGCTGCCGCCGAAGAGGGCAAATTTGATGGCCTCGTCGCTCACCGCCGGGGGCTCCTGCTGCTCCCCCAGCAGCGCCGAGGCGGGAACGCCAAAATAGGCGCTGAGCTTGGCCAGCACCGTGCCCGTGGGGACGGAGTCCGGCTCCCGCTTCCACTTGGACACGGCGGATTTGCTGATGCCGGCGTCCAGGGCCGCCCGGGAGGGGCTGATGCCATAGCTGCGGCTGAGCCGGGCGAACCGGGCGTAAAAGCTATCAGCGGGGCAATCCTCCTCATCAGCTTCCGCCTCCGCCAAGGTTTTGCCCTGGGCGGCGGGGCTGTCGGGGTTGGGCGGGGTGAGGGGCTGGCCCGGCTCCTCCTGCAAAAGCTCCGTGACGGAGATGCCGAAGTAATTCGTCAGCTTCTCCACCACCGGGCCCGAGGGGAAGGCGGCGGGATTCTGCTTCCATTTGGAGACCACGGCCTTGCTGATGCCGGCGTTCAGAGCGGCCCGGGAGGGAGACTCTCCCCGCTGGGCGCAGAGGGCACAGAAACGATCATAAAACATATTTTACAGCTCCCTTGAGGAAATCCCTTGTGTAAACTGCTGGGGTTCGGCCCCGTTTACTCCGGGTTTCCGGTGGTAGTTTTATGACAGTTCACCAAAAATGCCTTGAGTTCAAAAATAAGTGCAAATAATAGTTGACAAGGAGATTTTTATGCACTATAATAAACTCGCAGTGAACAAAAGTGAACTGCTCAGGTGACTGGTGCAGGACGGATGAACTTTCGGTGACGCAAAAGGAATCCGGCCTGACACCATCTTACCACGGGAGTAATGAAATTTCAACTATGATTTCAATTTTTTCACGAAAAGGATACCACATCTGGTGTCCAATAAATTGGACAGAAGGAGGCGCGGCAGGATGGAGGAGCCCTGGCTGGAGGCAGAGCGGCTGGCCGCCCGGGCGGACCGGTGGCTGCTGAGGCGGCCGGTGTGCGCGGATTGCGGCAGGCACATCGCCGGGGAGCGGTATTTCCC
>CAZYWM010000178.1:0-3744 GCA_964651615.1 uncultured Oscillospiraceae bacterium
ATGAAAATGAAAAAATCCGCTCCTGTCACCAAAATGGCACCAACCACTTTTGATGGGCTTTTGAACTGCAATGAAATGTTAGAAAAACCGCCGTTTTCGTTGTGAAAACGGCGGTTTCTTGGAGCTGCTAGCCAGATTTGAACTGGCGACCTCATCCTTACCAAGGATGCGCTCTACCGGCTGAGCTATAGCAGCATTTATTGGGGCCATCGGCTCTCGCCTGACAGCTTGGGTATTATATAACAGGATTCCGGATTTGTCAATGGGGGAATAGAAAAAATATGAAAAAATTTTGTCGGGGGCCGTGTCCGGTGCTGATTCGCGGGGGCCGTGTCCGGTGCTGATTCGCGGGGGGCGATTCCGGCCATGGCCGGCTTGCGTCGGCTGCGGCTTCAAACTGCACAAAATTTGGAAGGGGATTTTTATTTGTCAAATCGTCGTAATTCTTGCATTTTTCAGAACCATCTACTATAATAGTAAAATACCCAGACTGGGTGGGTGCGCCCTGGCGCGTCTGCCCTTATCGGATTACAGAATATAGCAAGGAGAGGTGTCTATGGGAGACAGAACATTCCGGGGGGGCGTCCATCCGGAGGAGATGAAGGAGCTTTCCTGCGAAAAGCCCCTGGTTCCCTATGCCCCGGTGGGCGAGCTGGTGTTTCTGACCGGTCAGCACATCGGAAAGCCTGCCACCCCCGTGGTCAAGAAGGGGGATCAGGTCCTGGCCGGGCAGATCATTGCCGAGGCCAGCGGATTTGTGTCCGCAAACATTGTCAGCTCCGTTTCCGGTACGGTGAAGGCGGTGGAAATGCGGCCCACTGCCGCCGGCAACCTGGGGCAGGCCATTGTGATTGCCAGCGACGGCCAGAATACCCTGGCAGAGGGCGTGGGAGTGAAGACCGACTACAACGCTCTGTCGAATCAGGAAATCCTGGATAAGGTCAGGGCCGCCGGAATCGTGGGCATGGGCGGCGCGGGCTTCCCCACCCACGTGAAGCTGACGGTGAAGGAACCGGAGAAAATCAACTACATCATTGCCAACGGCGCCGAGTGCGAGCCCTACATCACCTGTGACGATCAGCTGATGCGCTCCTGCCCGGAAGAGATCGTGGAGGGGCTGGAGATTATTCTGCGCCTCTTCCCCAAGGCGGTGGGCGTCATCGGCATCGAGCGGAACAAGCCGAAGGCCATTGAAGCCATGGAGGCGGCCTGCGCCGGCCATGACAGGATTTCCGTGCTGCCCCTGAAGACCAAGTACCCCCAGGGCGGCGAGCGATCCCTCATCAGCGTCATTGCGGGCAAGCACCTGAAGCTGGGAATGCTTCCGGCGGATGCGGGCTGCGTGGTGGACAATGTGGCCACCATCCGGGCCATCTACCGGGCGGTCTGCCTGAATGAGCCGCTGATGGAGCGCACCGTCACCGTCTCCGGCGACTGCGTGAAAGCTACCGGCAACTTCTTCGTGAAGGTGGGCACCTGTGCCCGGGAGCTGGTGGAGGCCTGCGGCGGCTGGAAAGAGGGGATGGAGCCCAAGAAGGTCCTCTTCGGCGGCCCCATGATGGGCACGCCGCTGCTCAACCTGGAGGTGCCCATCTGCAAGAACAACAATGCCATCACCGCCCTGTCCTATGACACGGTGGCCGAGGAGACCATCACCGCCTGCCTGCGCTGCGGCCGGTGCAACCGGGTTTGCCCCCTGGGGCTGTCGCCTCAGCTGATGCAGGTGGCGGCCCAGCGGAAAAATTACGAGCGCTACGAGCACCGGCTCTTCGGCCTGGAGTGCATCGCCTGCGGCTGCTGCACCTACATCTGTCCCGCCAAGCGGCCGCTGATGCAGCTGTTTAAAGTGACCAAGGCCGAGATCATGGCCGCCAAGAAGAAGTAAGGAGGCTAACGTCAATGAGTGAACTACTGCATATTTCCAGCGCGCCTCATGACCGGAGCGGCCTTTCCACCAAGAATGTCATGCGGGACGTGCTGATTGCGCTGCTGCCCACCATGGTTCTGGGCGTCTGGGCCCACGGCCCCTACGCCGCTCTGGTGATTCTGCTGTCCATCACGGCGGCGGTGCTGACGGAGTATGTTTTCGACCGGATCACGAAGCGGGGCAGCACCGTCACCGATGCCAGCGCCATCCTCACAGGACTGCTGCTGGCGCTGACCCTGCCCGCCGATGTGCCGGTGTACATCCCGGTGCTGGGCTCCGTTTTCGCGATCCTCGTGGTCAAGTGCCTCTTTGGCGGCCTGGGCCACAACATTATGAATCCCGCCTTGGCCGGCCGGGCCTTCCTGCTGATTTCCTTCGGCACCGCCATGACCGGCTACACCCTGGACGGCGTTTCCGCCGCCACCCCGCTGGCAGAGCTGGCCTCCGGGAAGACCGTTGATATGCTGGCCATGGCCATGGGCAGCACCAGCGGCGTCATCGGCAGCTCCGCTCTGGGGCTGATTGCCGGCGGCGTGTACCTGCTGCTGTCCCACGGCATCACCTGGGAGATTCCCACTGCCACCATCGGCTCCACCGCGGTGTTCCTGATGATCTTCGGCGGACATGGAATTGACCCGGCCTACCTGCTGCCCCAGCTGCTGGGGGGCGGACTGCTGATGGCCGCCTTCTTCATGGCCACCGACCCGGTGACTTGCCCCTCCACCACCAAGGGCCAGCTGCTCTATGGCACCTTCACCGGTGTGCTCATCGGCCTGTTCCGGGTGAAGGGAAGCGCTGCCGACTCCACCACCTATGCGGTGCTGCTGGCCAACATGTTCAGCAACATCATCGATGAGCTGTTCATCCCCGTTCCCTTTGCCTTCCGGATTCCCAAGGACCGGAAAAAGGCCATCCCCAAGCCTGTGATCATTCTGCTGGTGATCACCCTGGTGGCCGGAGCCGCCCTCAGCGGGGTGTATGTCATCACCGCCGACCGGATTGCCCAGAACCAGGAGCGGGCCAACCAGGCCGCCTTCCTGGAGGTGGTGCCCGGCGCGTCCTCCTTCGATTCCGGCGATGCGCTGAAGGCCGCCGTGGAAGCAAGCCAGGGAGCCTATGGCTCCGTCACGGTGACGAACGCCCTGATTGGGTTGGACGACGCAGGCGATGTGGCCGGATATGCCATCGGTGTCCGCAACGCCCAGTCCTTCGACGGCGGTCTGGCCCTGGTGGTTGGCATCCAGGCCGACGGAACCCTGAACGGCATCTCCTTCACCGAGCTCCACGAGACGGCCGGTATGGGCATGAAGTGCGGCGAGCCGGACTTCATGAATCAGTTCGCTAACGTGAAGGCGGACCGGTTCACCCTGAACAAGAGCGGCGCCTCCGGGGAGCCCGAAACCATCGACTCCGTCAACGGCGCGTCTGTCACCTCCGGCGCCGTGGTGGATGCCGTGAATGCCGCACTGGATTTCTATGCGGCCAATTTGAAGTAAGGAGGCCGAAGACATGAAAGCCTATTGGGAAAGAATTTATAACGGTGTTGTCAAGGAGAACCCGGCCTTCATTTTGATGCTGGGCATGTGCCCGACCCTGGCAGTGACCACCTCCGCCATCAACGGCCTGGGCATGGGCCTGAGCAGCCTGGTGGTGCTGGCCATCTCCAATGTGGTGATCTCCCTGCTGCGCAAGGTGATTCCCGACGAGGTGCGGCTGCCCGCCTACATTGTGATCGTGGCCTCCTTCGTCACCGTGGTGGAGCTGCTGATGGAGGCGTATATGGAGTCCCTCTACGCCGCTCTGGGCATCTACATCCC
>CAZYWM010000179.1:0-3694 GCA_964651615.1 uncultured Oscillospiraceae bacterium
GCTGTTTTCTCTGATTATCCAATAAAAGCCGAACATTTTCAAAGTCACTCACTGAACGCTCCACCATGCCATCTGTGAATAACTCTGTGGAGAACCTGTGGAAGCCTGTGGATAAGCTATAAATTCTTGTGGAGAAACTGTGTATAACTGCTGGCATCATTGGGAATACATAAGCGTCCCGTAGGGGCCGGTCTTGACCCGCCCCTACGGGGAAAAGGGCGGTGCGGAGGACATTTCCTGCCGCAAAAACGTTACCGGGCTGAGCTTGGGGGGAACGACCACCCCGGTGCGAATTGTGGAATGAAACCGGTCTTCTGTCCGATTCATTGACTTTTTCGTTTGTCTGTCATATAATGATCCCGTTATTTACAAACTGGAGGTGCCCTTATGAAAAAAATGATACTCTGCCTGCTGGCGCTGCTGTTTGTCTTCCCGCTGACCGCGCTTGCGGAGGAAAACAAGGAAGAAAGCAGCCTGGAGGTGGGCGGCATTGTCACCATGGGCCATTATGAGCAGGACGGTGTGATCAAAAATGGGGAGGAGCCCATTGAGTGGATCGTCCTGGATGTGGATGAGGCGGAGCGCAAGGCGCTGGTGGTCAGCAAATACAGCCTGGACCGGCTCCTTTACCACAACAAATATGAGCCTGTTACCTGGGAAACCTGCGACCTTCGGGGGGTGCTCAATGATGAATTCCTGAACAAGGTCTTCACCAGCGAGGAAATCCAGCGGATCGTGTATTCCCAGCTGCATACCGAGGACAATACCGAGAAGGGCACAAAGGGCGGAAATGATACCGTAGACCGGGTATTCCTGCTGAGCGCGGAGGAAGCGGACAAATACTTCCCGTCGGACGAGCAGCGGCGGGGCGTGCCCACAACATATCTGATTCAGCTGTGCGCTTACTCCAATGGGCTTGAGTATACGTCGTCGGTATACTGGCTCCGCACCCCCGGAGAAGTGCAGGAGCATGCCGCCTATGTTTTTGCCGGGCGTGTGAACCTGGGAGGCTGGGCAGGCAATGTGCATAAGCTGCCCATTCGCCCGGCCATGTGGATTTCTACGGACGACGCTTCCTGAACTGCGTTTCTTTTTTCCTCAAATTTTTTTCAGGGCAGTGCCACCCAGTGGAGCCAGCGGCTTCCGGTGGAGGTTTTGCCCGGCCCGGGTTTGGAAACTGGATTTCCAGGCCTGACCGGGAACAAAGCCTCTCATCGGGGACGCCGGCTCCGCCGCGGGGCGCTGCCCTGAAAATTTGTGATGAAGCGTGAGATTCCCGGGGGAAATTCCGTTTAATAGGGTGAGGAATCAAATACAGAAAAAGAGGTGAGCTTTCATGGAAGACAGCGAGATCATAAAACTGTTCTTTGCCCGGAACGAAGATGCCATCCGGCAGACGGATCACACCTATGGGCGGCGTCTTCTCCAGCTGGCGGATAACATTCTCCGGAATGATCAGGACGCCGAGGAAAGTGTCAGCGATACGTATATGAAGGCCTGGGAAACCATTCCTCCCCATCGCCCGGAATATTTCTTTGCCTACCTGGCGAAGATTTGCAGACACGTTGCCCTGGACAAGCTGGACTGGAAAAACGCCGCCAAGCGAAACGCCCAGGTGGTCAGCCTGACCCAGGAAATGGAGCAGTGCGTTCCGGACAGGGCGCGGGACCGCCAGGTGGCACAGGAGGCCCTGGGCATGGCCCTGGACGCCTTTCTGAGGACCCTGACCCCGGAAAACCGGGCGGTGTTTCTGCGCCGGTACTGGTATGGAGATTCCATCGGGGAAATCGTGGCCCGGTACGGCATCAGCGAAAGCGCCGTGTGGATGCGGCTGAACCGAACCAGAGGGAAGCTGTGCAGTTATCTTCAAAAGGAGGGTATTCGAGTATGAACGGAAAGGATATTTTTATGGGACTGAAATACGTGGGAGAGGATTTGATCGAAGAGGCGGAAACCATCCGCTTCCCGGCCAGCTCCTCCGGGGCGCACCGGAGAATCCGCAAGCCGCTTCTCATTGCGGCCATCATCACGCTGATGGTGTTTCTCATGGGCTGCGCGGTGGCGTGCCTAAAAATGGAGCAGGTGAAGATTGGAGAAGCTGCCGCGCAGCAGGACTATTCTCTGGTGGATGGCGTATATGTGAAGAATCCCCACACCGTCAATACCAGCGCGCTGACTATGGCCGGAGTGGAGGGAACCAACGCCTATCAGGCCTGCGCCGACTTCTATGCCTTCCAGGAGGAATATACTGCCGATATTGAGAAAAAGGCAGCGGAAGGCACCCTGCAGGAGGGATATTGGGACAGCGGCACCTATTCTGAGACGATGGACGCAAAGGCCCTTGCTCTGGCTGAACAGTATGGCCTGAAGCCGGAGGGCACGAGGCTGAATTTCCGTACAGTGCGGAATATGTGCGATGCTCTGGGCCTGGAACGGTTTGTGCGGAACAGCCAGGAAATCAGTGCGGACGTCAATGGCGGAGGCTGCTATGATTCCGGCAATTTCTGGCTGGATATGCAGTTCCGCTTCCCGGAGGATCAGGGTTATGAGGTGCTGGGCACCTCCGGTGTCCTCTACTGGAACCGGCAGGACTGCTTCAGCCGGGACTATGTGACCATTGTGGAAAGCGGTGACTGGGTGGAGCAAAACTATACCACCGCTTCCGGCAGTGATGTGCTGATTCTCCATTCTCCCAGCCAGGAGCGGGGGTATATCCTCTGCAACCGGGGAGAGGCGCTGATGACCTTGCAGCTCAATGTCAACATTGAACTGCTCAGTGAAGAAGGAGGCGTTGTCTCGGCCCGGTATCAGCATATGACCCAGGAGCAGCTGGAGCTGGTGGCGGATACCGTGGATTTTGCCATCCATCCTAGAATTCCCACCCAAGCCGACGTGGCGGCTCAGGCAGAAATTCCCCGGCAGACCACCCAGAACGGCTTCGGCCTGGATGTAAAATCCGCGAAAACCGATGGCTATGTGGCGCAGATTCTTCTGAGCGTCGCCGCGCCCGAAGGAACAGTGCTTCCCACGGCCAATAACATCACGTTTTCCAATTATGCGTTGACTCCCGCCGCCGGCGGCGTTGACTGCACAGGCCCCATTGAGGTGGTGGACGATGGCGACGGGAAGGAAAATACAATTGACCTGCTGCTGGTATTTTGCTACAGCCTGCCAAATGACAGCGCCCCCTTTGCCGCCGGAACCACCTGGAATCTGTACCTGGCTGACATCGGCAGCTCCCAGTGGGATGACGTCAACTACCGCCTCATTGAGGATACCCTCGCCGAGGGAGAATGGCTGTTCCCCATCACCTTTGATGAAACCAACTGTAATGACCGGGAAATCGAGTTGATTACCCAGCCGGTCAAGACGATGGCCTGCATCGGCTGGAAGGAGGACGGGACGGACGTTCTGGATTCGTTTGTCATCACTTCCTTCAAGCTCCGTGAATTCAGCAGTGAAATTGCGTGGGATTTTGGGGAAGACAATCAGTTTGAAACGGGAGATTCCGCAGATTTCTATATTTGGCGGGATCATTTCATGTACGCTGTCATGAAGGACGGTGCAAAAATCCAGATGCTGGGCGAGCGCAACACGAAGCCCATCGACCTTGACCAGGTGGAGTACATCCTTCTGGCAGACGGCACAAAGCTGCCGGTGCCGGAGCAATAACAGTCACAAAACGGCTGCGCCC
>CAZYWM010000180.1:0-3677 GCA_964651615.1 uncultured Oscillospiraceae bacterium
GCAATGGTCTTCATGACCAGTTCCTGGGTCATTTCACCGCTGAGCTCGCCCACCTTGGCCCCGTCCCGCAGAACAGCCAGGCGGTTGCAGGTCCGAAGCATCTCTTCAATCTCCGAGGAGATGAACAGAACGCCCTTGCCCTCCTGGGCCAGCTTGATCACCAGCTTCTGGATTTCCGTCTTGGTGCCCACGTCGATGCCCCGGGTGGGCTCGTCCAGAATCAGGAAATCCGGGTCGGTGGCCAGCCAGCGGGCGATGATGACCTTCTGCTGGTTGCCGCCGGAGAGCTGCTTCACCGGGGTTTCCCGGCTGGCGGTTTTGATTTGCAGCAGCTCGATGAAGTGGTCGGCGATTTGCTCCTGCTCCTTCATGGGGATCAGTCTGGTCATGCCCCGGCGGGCCTGCATGGCCAGGATGATGTTCTCCCGGACGCTGAGGTCGCCGATGATTCCCTCGGCCTTCCGGTCGTCGGGCAGCATTCCCATGCCCAGATTCATGGCGTCGATGGGATGCTTGATATGTACTCCCTTCCCCTTGACCTGGAGGGTGCCGGTCTGGGCCCTGTCCGCGCCATAGATGGCCCGGGCCAGCTCACTGCGGCCGGAGCCCAGCAGTCCGGTGAGGCCGATGACCTCTCCCCGGGAGAGCTTCAGATCAAAGGGCTTGATCTTTCCGGCATGGCTCAGGCCCTGGGCGTCGATCAGGCACTCGCTGCCCACGTGAAGGCCGCCCTCCGGCTTGATGGAGGCCAGGTCGTCGAAGTCCTTGCCCATCATGGCCGCAATCAGCTTCACCCGGGGCAGCTCGGCGATGGGGTACTCTCCCACCAGCTGGCCGTTGCGCAGCACGGTAATCCGATCGCACACGGCGTAGACCTGCTCCAAAAAGTGGGTGACGAAGATGATGCCCACGCCCCGGTCCCGGAGCTGGCGCATCAGATGAAAGAGCTTCTCCACCTCGGTGTCGTCCAGGGAGGAGGTGGGCTCGTCCAGAATCAGCACCTTGCAGTCCATATCCACCGCCCGGGCGATGGCGATCATCTGCTGCAGCGCCAGAGAATATTCGTCCAAATTCCGGGTGACATCCACCGGAAGATTCATTTCGTTCATCAGCTTCTGCGCCCGCTTCACCATTTCCTTCCGGTTGACGGTGTGCAGCCTGGTCATCGGCTCCCGGCCGATGAAGAGGTTCTCCGCCACGCTCAGATTGGGGCAGAGGTTTACCTCCTGATACACCGTGGAGATGCCCCGCTTCTGGGCCTCCAGGGTGTTGCGGTTCTTGACGGCCTCCTGAATGCCGTCGATGTGAATTTCACCGGACTCAAAATTGTTGACGCCGGTGAGGCATTTAATCAACGTGGATTTCCCCGCGCCGTTTTCGCCCATCAACGCGTGAATTTCTCCTCTGCGCAGAGTGAAATCCACGTGATCCAGCGCTTTCACGCCGGGGAAGGTCATCGTGATGCCGCGCATCGTCAGAACAACCTGATTCTCCATCCACTTTCCACGTCCTTTCTGATGAAATATTGGTGCCCGGCCCGCCATGGGAGCGCTCCGTCGGGCAAAACAGCTGCTCTCTTGCCATAGAAGCACCGAAAGGAAGAGGCCGCAGCGGCCCCTTCCCTTTCAGTGGTTAACCAAAAATCTTAGTAAGCACGGCCGTCCAGGATTTCCTGAGTCATGGTCTTCGCCAGCTCGGAGCTGATGCCAGGAGCCACGAAAGCTTCATCGGGAACGATGGTCACGTCGGGAATCTCTTCACCGGCCTGAATCTTGGCGATGATGTCCAGAACGCCAGCAGCCTGCAGGGGGTTGCACTCCACGTTGCAGTTGATCTTGCCGGCCAGGGTGCGGGTCAGGCCTTCCTTGGTGGCGTCGAAGGAGATGATGATGACGTCGCCGCCCACACCGTAGGTAACACCGGCAGCGTCCATGGCATCCATGGCGCCGTAGGCTTCGTTATCGTTCTGGCAGATGACCACGTTGAACTGGCCAGCGTAGGACTTCAGGTAGGACTCCATAACCTCCTGGCCGCCAGCCTGGGTGAAGTCACCGCTCTGGCTGTCCAGAATCTTCCACTCCTCGTGCTCTTCGGCGATCTTGTTGAAGCCAGTGGTACGGCCCAGGGTAGCGGAAGCGCCCACGGAGCCCTCGATCACCAGGATGTTGGCTTCCTTGCCGTCCAGGTACTCAGCCAGCCACAGGCCGGCAGTCTCGCCTTCCAGAGCGGTGTCGGTGCCCAGGAACGTGGTGTACAGAGCGGGGTCGGCGGAAACGGTACGGTCAGCGATGATCACGGGGATACCGGCATCCTGAGCTTCCTGCAGGACGACTTCCCAGCCGGCTTCCTGCACGGGGCAGATGACGATGTAGTCAACATCCTGCTGGATGAAGCTGCGGACAGCTTCCATCTGAGCGGCGTGGTCGTTGTCGGCGTCCACGAAAATCAGGTCGTAGCCGTTCTCGGCGGTAAAGGTGGTCTGGTAGTCATTGGTGTTGGCGGCACGCCAGTCGGACTCGTGGCCGACCTGGGCGAAGCCGATGACGATGTTGTCCGCGGCCATGGCGGGAGCGCACAGGGCGACAGCGATCAGCAGCGCCAGCATACAAGCGAGCAGTTTCTTCATGGGGAATACCTCTTTCCTTGAATTTTGATTTGCCCACAGCGGTGTGGGCTTCTGCCAATATAAAAGCATAAATTATCCCTTCCGTCAACGAAATGTAGACCCCAAAAAGCAAAACCGTTATTCTGAATAAATACCAATTTTGAAAAAGCGAACAAAAAGCAATACAAATTTTCTTTCAAATAGCCAATTGACACAAATCCTTTGGATATTTTATGATAGGAATACTGAAATTTTGGGATTTGTCCATTCCCTCCCGGTTTTTTCTGGAAATCAATCTGCTGCAAGCCGAGGGAAAAAGGGTTGAATTTTTATTTTTCATTTCAAAGGGCAGATAATTTTTCATATTCTTTTTGGGATATTTCCACAAGAACGCCCGAGAAAAAACCACCGGATTTGAAATATTTCTACAATAGGCCAGTCGAGTGAAAGGAGGCAGGAGGATGAGCGCGAAATATCTCATCATCGCCCGGGAGCTGGAGCATCGGCTCCGTCAGGGCCGGGGGGAGAAGCTCCCCACGGAAGCTTCCCTGTGCCGGGAGTTTGGCGTCAGCCGTCAGACCGTCCGCTCCGCCCTGGGAATTCTGGAGGAAAAGGGGCTGATCCTCCGCCGCCAGGGCAGCGGCTCCTATCCCACCCAGGCCGCCCTGGGCGCCAGCCGTCAGATCGCGGTGGTGCTGGCGGACAAGGCGGAATACCTGTCCCCCGCCCTGCTCCGGGACATGGACAGGGCCGCTTCCCAGGCGGGCTGCTCCCTCACCTGCCTGGAAACCGGGGGCAGCCGGGAGCGGGAGGCAGAAGCGCTTGCCACGCTTCTGCGCCAGAGCCCGGCGGGCATCATCCTGGAGCCCATCACCGATGTGCTGGGCTGCTTTCAGGAGGAGCTGCTGCGCGCAATCCAGGGCGCGGGCATTCCCCTGGTCTACCTGGGCGGCCGCTATGGCCCGGAGGCCCCGGCGGTGCTGCCGGAGGACGGCCAGGGGGCGGGGCTGCTCCTGTCCCACCTGGCCGCCGCCGGGCACAGCCGGGTGGCCGGGATTCTGAAATGGGACGA
>CAZYWM010000181.1:0-3645 GCA_964651615.1 uncultured Oscillospiraceae bacterium
TGTCCCTGTCAACGATATTCCCCGACGGGAGGGAGATACAAGATATAAGATATGATACTATCCTTTGATTAAAACCTCACAATCTTTCCGGTCTGATTTGTGTAAAACAGCGTTGTCGTCTTTGCTGGGCGTCAGCCCAGCTGCATCCGACCCCTTGTTTTACGCAAATCATCCTCGGAAATCTTTGTGAACTTTTAATCAAAGCCTAGTATGAGATACAAGATAATTGAGACTTTCGTCTGTCTCATATCTCGTATCTCATATCTTCTTCGCTCGTCCGGGACTAAAGAATGATTTCGGTGCTGCTGCCGCCAGTTGGGGACTTTGTCACCAGAATCTGCTTGCTGATCCGGCTTTTCAGCTCTGCCACATGGGAGATGATGCCCACCAGCTTATTCCCCTGGGTCAGGCTCACCAGGGCCTTCATGGCCTGGTTCAGGGTGTCCTCGTCCAGGGAGCCAAAGCCCTCGTCCACAAACATGGTGTCCAGCCGCACGCCCCCGGCATGGGACTGAATCACATCCGACAGCCCCAGGGCCAGAGCCAGAGAGGCCAGGAAGGACTCTCCGCCGGAGAGAGTTCTGACACTGCGCTGGCTGCCGTTGCAGTGATCCACCACGTCCAGCTCCAGCCCGCTCTGGCTTTTCTTGTCCGCCCCGCCGGAGCAGCGTTTCAGCTCATACTGCCCGCCGGTCATCACCCCCAGCCGCAGATTCGCCTGGTGGAGAATCCGGTCAAAATAGGTCATCTGGACATAGGTTTCCAGCATGATTTTCTCCTTCCCCGTCAGATTCCCGTTGGCGGTGTTGGACAGGGAGCGAACCCAGGCGTACCGGGTTTCCAGAGAAACCAGCTCCGCCTGCCGCTGATGGATGCTTTTCAGGGCCGGGGCGTTGGCCGCCAGCCGTCCGTCACAGGACTGCTTCTCCTCCCGGAGGGCCTGCCGCTGATGGGTGGCCGCTTCCTGGCGCTGCTGCTCCTGCTTGGGGTCGATGGGGCTCTGGGTCTCCAGCTGCGCCCGAAGCTGCTGGGCGGCGGAGCGGGTACGGATCACCGCCTCGCTGTCCGCCCGGTGGGCCTCCCGCGCCTCTTCCAAGGCACGCCTCAGCGCCTCCAGGGCACGGTTTTTCTCCTCCAAGGCCTGATTCGCCCGGAGCGCGTCGGGATAGGGAAGCGCCAGCGCCGCAATCTGCTGCTCCAGCGCCCCCAGTGCGGCGGCGGAAGCGGCGATTTCCGTTTCCAGGTCGGTGTTTTTCTGGGTCTGGGCCTGAGCCTTCCGGCGCAGCTGCGGGATGGAGGCTTCCAGCTCCTGCTTCCGCTTCAGCCGCGCGTCCATTTCTTCCAGCCGGTTTTCCGCTTCCGCCCGCTGCCGCCACAGTTCATCAATTGGCAGGCTCTTCGTCTCTTCCGTTCCCAGGAGCCGGGTCAGCTCGCCTGCGGCCTGTTCCAGCCGGGACGATGCCACAGCCAGCTCCTGCCGGGCCTGCTCGCTCTGGGAGCGGGCGGCTTCCAGAGCCGCCGTCAGCTCCCCGGCCCGGCGGGCGCAGCGGCGGATTTCCGCCTCCGCCTCTGCCCGGGTGCTGTAGGGGAGCAGGGCCTCCTGCTCCTGAATCTGCCGGGCCAGGCTGTCCAGCGCCGCGCGGGTTTCCCGCCGGGCCGTCTCCAATTCCGCCGCCTGGGCGCAGAGGCCTTCCAGCGTCTGTTCCAGGCCGGGCAGCTCCTGCTCCAGGGCCTGCTTTTTGCGAATTTCCGCCTCCACCGTCTCCAATTCCCGGCCCAGGGCGGTATCCTCCTTCCGGGCCTGAGCCAGCAGCGCGGGCAGCTGCTCCGCCTTGGCCCCCAGCTCCTCCAGAGCGGTGGCGGACTGGGCCTGCTGCGTCTCATAACGGGCCTTGAGCCCGGCGCAGACCTGGCTCAAGCGCTGCATTTCCTGCTGGGCCGATTCCGCCCGCTGCCTGGACTGCTTCAATTCCTCCTCAGTGGGAGCCTTTTCCGATTTCCGGGCGGGGCTGGGATGGTGCAAAGAGCCGCAGACCCGGCAGGGCACCCCCTCCCGCAGCTCCTGGGCCAGGATTCCCGCCTGCTCCCCCAGGAAGGCGGCGTTGAACCGGAGGTACTCCCCCTGGGCCTCTTCCGCGGCCCGGGCGGCGGACAGATATTCCCTCTGGGCGCTGCTCAGCTTCGACCTCAGCTCTTCCAGCGCTTCCAGCTGCTTTTGGGCCTGGGCCAGCAGACGCCCCCGGCGCTGGGCCTGTTCCCGCTGGGCAAGAATTCGCTCCCTCCGGGCATCCACCTGGGCCAGGGCATCCAGGGCCTGCTTCACCCCAGTGGCCTTCTGCCGGATTTCCTCCTCCCGGCTCTTTTCCCGGGCCAGGGCCTGCTCCTGGGTTTTCAGGGCAGCTTCCTTTTCTCCGGCATCCTTCCGCTTTTCTTCCAGCCGCTGGTATCCCGGCAGCTGGGATTCAAGCTGGGCTTCCCGCTGGGTCAGGGTGGGAGCCTGCTGGGCCGACGCCTGGCAATCTTCCAGCCGTTCCCCGGCCAGCTGCGCCCGGCCCTGGGCATTGACGTGAGCGGCACGGCAGCGCTCATAGGTCTGGACAGCTTCCAGCCGGGCATCCAGCTGCTTCTTTTCCTCCAGAAGGGCCTGCTTTGCCTCGGGGACGTCCCGCAAAGCTTCGGCCTCCCGGGCTGCCTCTTCCAGCGCCTGCTCCAGCCGGGCCTGTTCCTCCCTGCCCCGGGCCAGCGCCTGCTTCTGATTTTCCAATGTCTGCTTCCCGGAGGCCAGCTCCTCCCTTTGCTCCTCCAGCCGGGCATACCGGGGCAGGTCCGCCTGCAAAAGGGTGATCTCCCGGGCCAGCTGCTCCCGCTGGGGCTGCCTGCCCTGCTCCTGCTCCAGCCGCTGTGCCGCCTGGGTCAGGCGGCGCTCCCCTGCTTCCAGCTCCTGCTCCAGCTCCGCCAGAGCCGCCCGGCTGCGCTGCTGCTCCTGTGCCTGACTCAGCCGGGTGTGGATGGCTTTCAGCTCCTCGTCCACTTCGTCCAGCTGCCCCTGCAAGGCGGTGGAACGGGCTCTGTCCTCTTCCAGCGCCGACGCAATCAGGGCGGTGGTTTCCTCCATGGGCAGCTGCCCGGCCTGGGCCTGGTGAAGCCGGGGAGCCAGGGGGCTGTGCTCGTCCCAGCGGATACCCGCCAGATACTGCTCCAGGCTCTTCCGGGCGTCGGCGCACCTGCCGTTCATGGCGGCGGACTCCCCTTTCAGCCGCTCCTGGAGCCGCCGGTACAGGTCGGTTTTGAAAATTTTCCGGAAAATTCCCATCCGCTCCTCGGTGGGGGCCAGCAGCAGCTTGAGAAAGTCCCCCTGGGCGATCATGGCAATCTGCATGAACTGGTTTCGATCCAGCCCCAGAATGTCCCGCAGGGCGGCGTCCACCTCCCGGGGCTTGGTGATGGGGTCCCGGCCCGGCAGCTCCAGCCAGGCCTCCACACGCTGATGGGTGGTTCCTTCCCCCCGGAGCCTGGGCCGGTCATACTCCGGCACCCGGTGGACGGTATAATTTTTCCCGCCGCAGGCAAATTCCAGCTCCACAAAGGTGGGCGTCTCAGGGGCGGCGTATTTGGAGCGGAACATGCCCGGGCTCCGGTTGTCCC
>CAZYWM010000182.1:0-3619 GCA_964651615.1 uncultured Oscillospiraceae bacterium
GTGCCGGAGAAGCGGCAGATCACCCAGCTTCCGTCCGCGAAATACACCTTGCAGCCGTCCTCCCGGTTGATTCTCACCACTTCCCCCTGGAATTCGGGCAGCTTTCCCTTCACAAAGATCAGCTCCTGGAGCTCCCGCTTCCTGTCGGGGGTCATGGTGAAGGCCGCCTCCTCATAAAAGAGCATCCCATACTTTTCCGTGATCTCCCGATAGAGCTCCGCCACGGTTTTCCCCGTCACAGCCAGCATCTCCACCAGCAGGGCGGCGGAATAGATGCCGTCCTTGCCCGGGATGTGACCCTTCACCGACAGGCCGCCGGAGGACTCTCCGCCGATGATGGCGTCGGTCTCGGTCATTTTCGCGGAGATGTGCTTAAAACCAACGGGTACTTCATAGCACTTCTCCCCGAAGTCCGCCGCCACCCGGTCCAGCAGGTGGGTGGTGGAATTGTTCCGGACACAGGGGCCGTGCCAGCCCCTGTATTTCAGCAGGTAGTAGTACAGCAGCACCAGCAGGGTGTTGGCGTGGAGGAAATTGCCGTGCTCGTCGATGACTCCCAGCCGGTCCGCGTCCCCGTCGGTGGCAATGCCCAGGTTGCACCTGTTGTCCACCACATAGGTGGAGAGCATTCTCAGCGACTCCGCGCTGGGAGCGGGCATTCTCCCGCCGAACAGGGTGTCGTGCTGCTCGTGGATCATGTCCACGTCACACCGGCAGGTCAGCAGGATGGTGCGCAGACAGTTATAGCTGACGCCGTACATGGGATCGATGGCGATCCGCAGCCGGGAGTGCCGGATGGCGTGCACGTCGATCATTTGCAGAATGCTGTCGATGTACTCGTTGAAGGGATACCCCTCCCGGACGATTCCAGCCTCCAGGGCCTGGGGATAGGGAATGCTCTTCACATCCCCGGGGCTCAGCTTCTCGATTTCCGCCTCGATTTTCCCGGTGACGGCGGCGTCCGCGTCCCGCCCGCCGGCGGTGAAAATCTTGATGCCGTTGTAGATTGCCGGGTTGTGGCTGGCGGTGATGGCCAGCCCGTAGGGAAGGCCCATCCGCTTCACCGTAAACATGATCAGGGGCGTGGGCACGGAGCGGTTGATGACATAGGGCTTGAATCCGTTGCCCGCCAGCACCTCCGCCGCCCAGAACATGGCCTCCTTGGACAGGAAGCGCCGGTCATAGCCCATGCAGACCGTCTCCCCGCCGTGGCCCTCTTTCTCCATCAGGGTGCACAGCCCCTGCGTCACCAGGCGGATATTTTCCTTGGTGAAGTCGTCGGCGATAATGGCCCGCCAGCCGCCGGTTCCAAAATGAATCATGATTCTCTCTCCTTACCCCATGGTGACAATAACTTCGTTGACGCTTCCAATGGGCATCACCGGCACCCGCTCCACGCTCTTTCCGTTGACCGTGATGGAGGCCACGCCCTTTTCCACCGCTCCGGGATTGCGCACCTGGATGCGGTACTCCGCCCCCCGCCATTTGCGCACGACGCTGTATTCACGCCAGTCGGCGGGGATGCAGGGGTCGATGACCATGGCGTCGAAGTCCGGCTGGATGCCCAGCAGATATTGGGTGGCCGCGTAGTAGGCCCACCCGGCGGAACCGGTCATGAACGGATGCCGGGCCCGGCCGAAGGCGGTGTGATCCCGGCCCACCACGAACTGGCAGTAGGAATAGGGCTCGGACTGTCGGACCTCGATCTTGTCGTTTTGCAGGGCGGGGCACAGGGCATTGTAGAATTTCATGGCCCGGCTGCCCCGGCCCAGCTTCGCCTCCGCGCACCAGGCCCAGGGGTTGGGATGGCTGAAAATGGCTCCGTTTTCCTTCAAGCCCGGATAGACCCGGGTCACGAAGCCGATGCCGTCGTCCCGGCGGGTGTAGCAGGGGGCGTTGAGCATCAGGCCATACTCGGTGAACAGGTACTCGTCCACGGCGTCCATGGCGGCAAGGCCCCGCTCCCGGTCGGCAACGCCGCTGAGCACCGCCCAGGTGTTGCTCTCCATGTGCACCTTGCCCTCTTCGTCGCCCTGGGTGCCGATGCGCCGGTTGTCGGCGGTGATGCCCCGGATGTACCACTTGCCGTCCCACAGCGCCTGCTGGCAGACCTTCTTCACTTCTTCGCCCATGGCCTGGTAGTGGGCGGCGTCCTCCGCCCGTCCCAGGTGCTTTGCCAGGGCCACGAAATTGCCGATGGCCCAGTGGTGCAGGAAGCTGACCATGGCGCTCTCGCCGCCGCCCAGATTCAGGCAGTCGTTCCAGTCCGCCCGCAGTCCCTTGCAGATGCCGTTGATGCCCACCTCCCGGGCGGAGAAGTCCAGGATTTTCTTCATATGCTCATAAACCGTGCCCGCTCCCCCGTCGGCGTAGGTGACGACCTGATCGATAAAGCCATCGTCGCCGGTCTCCCGGACATACTGCACGATGGAGGACACCAGCCACAGAGCGTCATCGGCGCAGGCATCCTTCAGCCCGTGGACGATCTGGCTTTTGTCCGGGGTGGGGATGACGGTGGGAGATTTGAAATCCTTCTGGGGCTCCTCCGGCTCAAACCACCGGGGCTCGAACAGGTGCAGGCCGTAGCCCTGGGTGGTCAGGGCCCGGAGCAGCTCCACAATGCGGCCGCGGCATTTTTCCGGGTTGGAATGGGGCACCATCATGGCATCCTGGGCGGTATCCCGGTAGCCTAGGCCCACCCGGCCGCCCACCTCGATGAAGGAGGTGAACCGGGAGAACATCACATTGATCTCGCTCTGGTACAGGTTCCAGATATTCAGCTCGGTATTCATTCCCTCATTGGGGGTGGACACCTGGAGGCGGCTGAGCTTGTCCTCCCAGAAGGCCGCCGTGCGGGCGAAATCCTCGTCCACTCTGGCGGCGGTGTATTTTTGGCGAAGCCGCTTCCCCGCTTCCAGGCCGCCCTCGCCCAGCAGGTAGATCAGCCGGATTTCCTCCCCGGGCCGCAATTCCACCGTCTTCTTCAGGCAGCCGCAGTGGTTGCCCCCCTTTTCGGCGCTGCCGCCGCACTGGCCGGACTCCACGGTGATGGGGTTGCGCTCGGTGCGGTAGGGGCCGATGAAGGCATCCCGCAGGCAGTCGAAGCCGTCGGGGGTGAAATTGGCGGTAAAGAACTGGTAGCCGTCCTCTTCATAGTACAGGTCATGCTCGATCACGCCGTCCTCGCACCGGCTTCCGGCGGCGTACAGGCTCATCTGGAAATTCTGGTTGTCCATGGCCACATGGTGGAAGCTGAACTCCAGGTAGGAGAATACCGAAAGCTTCCGGGGCTTTCCGGAGTCGTTGCGCAGCGTCACGTCCCAGATTTCCACCGGGTCGTCCATGGCCACAAAGAGCTTCTGCTGGGCGTGGATGCCGCTGTAGTCGCAGTTGTATTTGACGTAGCTCAGGCCGTGGCGGCAGGAGTAGTATTCCCTGGGCTTTCCCACCGGCTGCCAGGAGACGCTCCAGAAGTCCCCCGTCTCGTCGTCCCGCAGGTACACATAGTGGCCGGGGCTGTCCATGGGCACGCCGTTGGCCCGGAACCGGGTGATCCGGTGGTACTCCGAGGACTTATACACCACGTAGCCCCCGGCGGTGTGGTTGAAGACGCCGTACA
>CAZYWM010000183.1:0-3577 GCA_964651615.1 uncultured Oscillospiraceae bacterium
TGGTGCTGTGGTTCTGGGCGATTTATCTCTGTGTAAACGACAAGCGGGGTATCTCTGCATCTCAGCTGTCCAAAATGCTGGAGATCGGGTACGAAAGCGCCTGGTATTTGCTGAAACGAATCCGCAAAGCCATGGGACAGCGGGATGCGAAATATCTGCTTTCCGGCCTGATGGAGATGGATGAAAGTTTTTTCGGCGGCAGAAAACCCGGTAAACGGGGTCGTGGTACAGCACAGAAGAAGGTTGTCATTGCGCTGTCCAAAGTTTCCGGGAAAGGAATCCCGATGTATCTTCGGATGCAGGAAGTCCCTGATCTCAAGCGCAAAACGCTGCAAGAGTTTGTTGATGCCCATGTGGAACAGGGTGCCACTGTTGAATGCGATGGCTTCCAGGCCTACCCCGGTCTGAAAAATGTTGCTGTGGATGCAAAGGTCTACGACAGCGCCAGTGGGGATTTGAAGTGGCTGCACAAGGCACTGAGCAATCTGAAAGCATTCCTGGCCGGAACCTACCACGGCAGATGTGAGCAGCTCCAGAGCTATCTGGACGAATACTGCTTCCGCTTCAATCGCAGACACTCCCCTGACCAGCTCTTCGCCAGACTGGCCCGCGCTGTTGCCGTTTCAGCGGTTGCTGACTAAAGCCGATAAGCACAAAATAAAAAATATTTTTTCACCAGATGTCCCAAATCGCCTCCTTGAATCGTTATAGAGTATATAACGACGAAGGGAGGTGATTTTTTATGAGAAAGACTGCGTTACTTTTGGCAGTGTTGATGGTACTGACAATTCCCGTATTTGCTTTCGCAGATAACACGAGAACTGTGCAGGTAGCCCCACGGCTCTCCTTTAGTGGGTCAACGGCAACCTGTTCCGTAAGAGTTTATGGGGAAAACACAGCAGATTCTATTACGGCAACGGTTAAGCTGTGGGACGGCGGCACCTGCCTGGAAACCTGGTATCCCTCCGGCACGGGAAGCCTGAACTTCAGCGGGGCCAAAACCGTCACCAGCGGCAGGCAGTACAAGCTGACGGTGGACGCCACAATCAACGGCGTTGCCCTCACCACCGTGTCTACCACTGGCACTTGTCCGTAGGACGGAGAAAACTACTTTTCACAAAAATTTAGGAGGTTTTTATGAAGTACAAAAAATTAGTTTCAGGCTTACTTGCAGTGTGTGTTGTAAGTACGATGACACTTTCAGTCCATGCAGAGGATACACGGATTTCTATTGATGGTGGCAACGGTTCTTGGCATGGTGGTATAACTGACGACGGGAAGACCGTTTATTCCAAAATATGGGATCAAACACTTGATCATCGAGCTTACAAAGCTACAGTGTGGGTTAAAGATGGCTTTGGGAAGGGGGCTGAGAATCCGGGACAAACTTACGGCTTAAATGAACTGGGAGAACTAAAGGTTACATGTCCCGCAAGATATAATCCGCTCAAAAAGAATACGGCGGGCTACAAAGACCTTGTGGTTGTTGATTTGAATTCCAGACAAGCATATCTGAGGGATTTGACTGCGCCGTCTTCCTTTGAAGCGGAATTTGAGCTTCCGAATCCTGCTGCCATGAAGTAAACACATCGGCACATGGAAGGCAGAAGGCAGCTGCCTTCCATGTGCTTGGGAGGATAAGTGCATTATGAAAATAATTTTCCGAATTGTAGGAGCTTTGACAGGCATTCTTCTGATATTTTTCTTCCTGCAATATTCAATTTACGCAATTTTTCCAATGGGTATTGACACAGTGCTGGATTGCAGGCTGGATAAGGGGATTGCTTCCGGCGAATTGGCGGATCTTTCACAAAAAAATAAGATAACGACGTTTACGACTGTGTATGACAGCACCAGCTTTTCCAATGTGAAAATCAATTTCAATTTTCTGAATGTGAATCCCAACGATCATATCCGCTTTGGGCTTCAAAAAAGCTTGCTTCCCACAACGCAGGTTAACTACGCAGAACAAGGCGGTGCGGATACCTATATACAGCATTTTTGGGCTGTGGAAAGTGAAGGCGCCGATTTCGATTCCCTGATAGACGAATTGAAGGATAATTTGCCGGAGTGTGAGCAATTTTATCCAGTAAAGCTAAGCTTGCCGGATGTATTGAATGTACAGAACCGATATTTCTTTATGTCTTCTTTTTTTCTGCTCCTTTTTTGCAGCTTTGCGTGGCTTTATACGCGCTGTGAAGAAATTACTGCGTCAGAGCTGCATGAGGGCAAGGCTTTTAAGGAAATCAAGCCTCAGCTGATCGGAAATGTTCGGCAAATAGCCATCCCGTATCTTCTGATCGGCGGCGTCTTCGGAGCCTATGTATTGCTGAGGAATTCGTCGCTGATTCTTGATTATATAAAGACATTTATCGCTTTCGGTCTGATTTTGTTGGCAGCCCAGATGATTTGCGGGCATTTGGCCTTTGCGATTGTTCAAAAAACAGCGGTTTCTTCTTTGACCGGTAAAAAAAGGAGAGGCTTTTCCGCTGCATTGCTTCTTGCTTTTGCAATCATCGCAGCGGGCCTGTTTGCCGTTTCTTCTCAGAATACTTACTTTAACGTCATGAACATTACGATGTTTCAGCAAGGCGCAAGCGCCGTCGGCAGCTTCTCATATATCCAAACCTCCAAAATCCCGGATGAAGCCTCGATGGAGCAGTTATTATCTGTATTTGATGAGATAAATATGGACAATGTATACAGCTACGCACACCCGACAAGAACCCTTTTGGGGTACAGGGAATTACGCAACCGGGAAGCCAGGGATCAAATGTACCGGAACGCGCCGCTCGTGCGAATGTCCTATAATATGCTTGATTTTGTACCCATTTACGGAAGCAATGATGTGCGGCTCAAAAAAGAGGACTTCAATCAAGAGGCGACGACATTGCTTCTTCCAGACCACTTAAAGGAAAATACAGATGATATTTTGCAAAACTTTTATGATGGTCAATCCTTTGAGGTTCGCTATATTCAGAGCAATCAGGAGCATTTTGACATACTTGACCCCAGCCAAAGGGTTTTGAATGCCATGTATATGCTCACACCTGTAGAAAAAAATATTTATTATACGAACGGCGAAGTGCTGTTTGATGAAAAGGCCATTCCAACGGTTGAACAAAAGCTGGCCGACTATGGATTTGATCAGGGAACCATATCGTTAAAAAAGCTTTCTGTGGATTATGGAGAGATAGAGGATGAATTGAAACTGGCCTTGATTGGCGATGGATTATTGTGGTTCATGAATGCGGCATATTTCTTTACAGCAGTCATTTCTTGCGGAACTGCTTTTTGCGGATTACGCAAAAGAAAGATATATCGCTAAGATGCAATCCTGAAATCGGGCCAAAGCTTCCTATCCGCTCTCACATATCTGAAACCGATAAACACAAAAGATTAAGATTTCCTTTACTGGATTGACGATAAAGGAAATTTCTGCTATGTTATTAGCACGTTCGGCGTATTTCTCTTTCCAAATATCGATGATACATTGTAAAGCTTTTTGAAATTCGCGGCAACGGGAGGAGGTGAGATTGGGTGTGAAAAAGAGCTTTGTGAAAAGGCACTGCGCCAG